>JABDGU010000009.1 GCA_013285905.1 Bacteroidota bacterium
TATTTACCCGCCTGGACCACTTATTTTTAATGCATTTAGCTGCACGCCTTTTGATAAAGTAAAAGTGGTGGTGCTGGGGCAAGACCCTTACCATAACCCAGGGCAGGCACATGGTTTATCGTTCTCGGTTCCTGATGGTGTGACCCCTCCCCCATCTTTAGTAAATATTTATAAAGAGATAAAAGAGGATCTCGGCATAGACATTCCTGCGAAAAAAGGGAACCTGGAAAAATGGGCAAAACAAGGTGTATTGCTGCTCAATGCATCGCTCACCGTGGAGGCCAATACACCTATGTCGCACAGCCAGGCAGGCTGGCATATTTTTACGGATGATGTGATAAGGATATTATCTGCACACAAAGAAAACCTTGTTTTTATGTTGTGGGGCAAGTTTGCACAGGGCAAAGAAATGCTGATAGATAAGAACAAACATTTAATTTTGAAGGCAGCGCATCCTTCCCCGTTTTCGGCTTATAATGGGTTTTTCGGTTGCAGGCATTTCAGTAAAACAAATAAATGGTTACAGGACCATGCAGAAAAACCGATAGATTGGTCGCTTGACTAGTCCTTAATTTATGATCAGATTTATTAAAAATATACCAGGGCATCTGTTTTTTATCTATAGCATGTTGCTATTCGTTATTACAATGCTAGTGGTCTTCATCCCCATTTGGTTGATATCGATCTTACCTGAGCCTAAAAGAGCAAAGGCGCTGCATATAGCTTTCCAATGTTGGATGGGTACTTACCTTACTCTCACCTTCAGCCCGGTTTTCAGGAAGGGGAAAGAACATTTTAAAAAAGGCAAGACCTATATTGTAGTTATCAACCATAATTCGTTAGCCGATATCCCGGTTTCATCACCCTGGATACCCCGGCCAAATAAGACATTGGCTAAAATAGAGATGTCCCGCATACCTCTATTTGGTATTATTTATAAAGCAGGCTCCATATTGTTAGACAGGAAAGATGGTGGCAGCCGGCGCGAAAGTTTTTCAAAAATGCAGGAAACACTTGATCTCGGAATCAATTTGTGCCTTTACCCTGAAGGAACGAGGAATAAAACCGGCAAACCCATGCAGCCCTTTTTTGACGGTGCATTTATTACCGCTATCAGGGCGCAGAAGCCGGTGATGCCTGCATTGATATTTAATACAGGTAAAATAATGCCGCACAATAAAGTGGCATGGATGCGGCCAATGCCGGTCTATTTCCATTTCCTGGAGCCGATTGAAACAGAAGGTTTAACTTTGGACGATGTAGTTGGGCTGAAAGAAAAGGTGCATAAACTAATGGAAACATATTACATCTCGCATCTGAAAAACAAAGCATGACTTACAGCATCATAGGCACAGGCAATATGGCATGGTTCCTCACAAAACGGCTCACTTCTGCGGGGCATCATTGTGCAGGAGTGTATGGGCGTAATGAGGAGGCAGCAAAGGCCCTTGCAACATCTATAAATACCGATGTTTACACCAAAAGATCGCATATACCAGATGGGGATGCTGATATTTGTTTCCTGGCTGTTTCTGATCATGCAATAGAAACAGTAGCCGAAAAAATATCGCTTGAAAAAACAGTATTGGTGCATACTTCCGGTTCTGTAAGTATTAAAGCTATTGCCCATGCCGCCAAAGACCACGCCGTATTGTGGCCAGTATATTCAATAGTAAAAAACAACCTCCCTAACCACAGAAACATACCCTGTGCCTGGGATGCCTCATCTACAAAGGCACAGAAATACTTGCTTGCTATTGCTCACGGCATAACGGATATATTATTTGAAGCCAAAGATGAGCAACGCCGCTGGCTGCATCTGTCGGCTGTTATCAGCAATAATTTCACAACCCACCTTATTACTATTTGCGAACAGATATGCAAAGGCCATAATGTGCCCTACTCTATCCTGCAGCCCATTATCGAACAAACTTTCGAGCGAATTAAAAGAGAATCCCCCTATAATATACAAACTGGGCCTGCACGGCGGGGAGACGGGCCCACAATGGAAAAACATATAGAATTATTATCATCAAACCCCGACTGGCAGGCTATTTACAAAACAATATCAACATCTATAGAAAACACCTATAAAGCTGATACCAAACAAAAGGATGTTTAAACTACATTTGCATCCTGTTTACGAATAAAACAATACATGTATAGCATAAAATTTAAATTTGAAGAAAAGGGTTTAGCACCACTTACTTTAGAAAATATTGCTCCGGGCCAAAGCATATTGGAAATAGCCCTTGATAACAATATAGAACTGCATCATAATTGCGGTATGGTTTGCGCCTGCAGCACCTGCCACCTGTATTTAGAGAAAGGCGAAGAATTTGTACCGGAAATAAGCGACCGCGAAGAAGATTTTATCGACAGGGCGCGCAACCCCAAGATCAACTCACGTTTGGGATGCCAATGTGTGCTGGAAGATGGCGGTGGCGAAATATGGGTGACAATACCGGACCAATCAGTGATAACAGGGGAATAGCTACCCCTGCCCCCTAAAGAGGGACAAAAAGAATAAAAAATAATTCCAAACCTCTCCTCCCCTTTAGGGGCAGGGGGTAAACAAATAAACAATGGCTCATTACGAACCACCCATACATTGGAAAGACCACGAGGACATAGCCATGAAGCTGTATGAACGCTTTGGTGATGATTTTGGCGAGAGCAAAATATACAGGCTGCGTTTTACCGAGCTTATAGAATGGGTGATGCAGATACCTAATTTTGCCGGCAAGCGCGAAGAATGCAATGAAGGGCATTTGGAAATGATACAGTCCAAATGGGTGTATGAATGGCGGGATAATCAGGGATAGCCATCGTCCGCAGCATTTTGATTTTTGAATTATTACCTTTGATTTCCGAATGAATATACTCGAACTTTTTAGCCCAATACGCACTTTTGTGTTTGATGTGGACGGCGTGCTAACAGATGGCTCTCTTTTGCTGACTGAAGATGGAGGAATGCTGCGCAGCATGAACATAAAAGACGGCTATGCAATGCAGTTAGCCATAAAGAAGGGCTATAAGATATGGGTGATATCAGGTGGCAATTCTGAAGCTGTAAAAATTCGTTTACAAAAGCTGGGGCTCAGCGACGTGTATATCGGCATTGACAGTAAAAAGGAATTGCTTCTGAAACTTATTGGGGACAATCACACAGCCTATGATAGCATGTTATACCTGGGCGATGATATTCCCGACTATGCTGTGATGCAGCTCTGTGGCCTGCCCTGCTGCCCTAACGATGCAGTACAAGAAATAAAACAAGTCTCCAAATACGTATCTCCTTATGCCGGGGGCAAAGGCTGTGTGCGCGATGTAATAGAAAAGGTTTTGAAATTGAACGGTGATTGGGAACTGCCAAGTTAAAGTAAAACATTAAGCCCTCTTCGCCTCGAACTTAAATAAGGTGACAGCATTTGTCTTTATCTCCACCAATAAAATGCTACCAGGAAGCTCCAAAAGTACCGCCAGTTATCTGCATTGAATCGTAGCGACTAAAAATGAAAGTACCAGAAATGCTATTCGATGTTTTGTGTGAAACGACTATAGATCCGGTAATTGTTTGCATGTTTTCCAAAGCAGTAGCGGAAGTTACTGTGCTGTCAAAATATTCAATAATTATTTTTGAATTGGGAATATTATATGTGCCCGTATCAAAAGAGTTAAAATTTATAATACCTAATGTAAATATTTTATGAGAAGTATTGCCACTACCTACTGTGAGGCCATATACGTATTGAATGGTATCGTAGGTTGCTGTAATAATAGTTGGGGCGTTATAAGGCACTCCATTGATTTTAGCATTAAAGTAATCTGTAGAATTGCTGCTTACATTAATTCCGGGCGCAACCCAAATTGGGTTCGGAGCCATACTTACATTGCCACTAGGGTCAGCATTATAAGCACCATTGTTACAACTGTTAAAAGCAATAGTTACGCCTGATATTATTAGGATCGATAAGAAAAATCTCTTCATGTTATAAATTTACTGCCATAAAGATAATAAGCCTATTTATAATACAAAATATTATTTTGCAAGAACGTTTATTTATTCTGTTTCGGGTACTATATAACACAATGCGCAATACACTTTTACTATTATTTATACTGTTTTTTACACAAACGTCAGCGCAGGAATCGCTTAAAGGCCTTCTGACAGACGCTATTACCGGTCAAGCATTACCTTTTGCTACCATAAAATATGGCAATACAGGCCAGGGTAGTATTGCAGACCTGAATGGAAAGTTTGAAATATCACTTAGTAGCAATGTGACATATATTGTTTTTTCTTACTTAGGCTATGAATCAAAAAAATTAAACATTCAGGCCACTATGCCTTTTTTGAAAATCGCTTTGAAACCACAGGAGGATATATTAAGCGAGGTAGTTATTAAACCTCCTTATCAGAAAGTAAAGCGCATCCTGAACGAGGCAATTGCCCATACAGATGAAAACAACCCCGATAAATATGATTGGTATCGCTGCCATGTTTACTATAAAATGATAGCTGACATTGTCCCCGATTCTGCGCTTGCAAAAGACACAAGTGAAAATACCCGGTTATTAAAAAGTTTTAGCATCAATCAGCATCTTATTATGTCTGAAACATACAGCATACGTACCTGGCAAAGACCTGAGCATTTGCAGGAAGAGGTAGTGGCATCGCGTTTCTCCGGTTTAAAAAAATCAATGTTTACCAGCCTTGTTACTGACGTACTGCCATTTCATTCTTATAATGACTATATAAACCTTAATGGTAAAGACTATCATAACCCGGTGTCAAAAGGATATGCACAGCGATATGAATTTAATCTTGTTGATGAAATGATGCAGGGAAAAGATACAGTATGGATTCTGAGTTTTTGCCCTAAGAAAGATGCTAATGAATTACGCGGAACTGTCTATATCAACTCAAATAAATATGCCATAGCCTACCTGATCGCAAAATCGCACGACAGCGACCTGAAACGCAGTGTGGGCCTGGAGCAACAATATCAGTACCTTGACCTGCCAGGCTCTAATGAAGGCAGATGGTTTCCAAGCCAATTGAATTATTTTATAGAAATGGAACATAAATCAGATAAGAATACCTATTACATCCACATGAATGGGAATTCTGTTATTGATTCCGTTAGCTGGAAGGAAGACCCGCATTTTCGTTTTGACAAAGTACATACTGTAAAGATATCTCCGGACGCCGATGAACAGAATGATACTGCCTGGAGAAACCTGAGACCTGTAGCCCTTGATAGAAAAGAAGCGCGCACTTATAAGTTTGACGACAGCTTAATGGAAAAAGTACATGGGGAAAAAATAGTTTCATTGCTTTCAAAATTGCCACAAGGGAAATTGCCGCTTGGCATTTTTGACATAAACCTGAATCACATCATCCGCTTTAATGAATATGAGAATATAAGACTGGGCCTGGGTTTGCAGACAAATGAAAAGCTGGTGAAATGGCTGTCCCTCGGCGGATGGTTTGGGTATGGTTTCTCAGATGCCGCTTGGAAATATGGTGTGTTTGCGGAAACCTATTTAGATCCCTACAAAGAATTTGTTATTAAAGTAGCCTATGATAATGATATTATAGATCCCGGGCGCATCCTGCTGAATCGTGAACTGGACAAAACCGGCATCAGTATGTACCTGTTGGACAGAGTGGATTCGGTTGCATCCTATAGCGCATCAATAAAAAAACGTTTTGGCTATTGGACGGCTGAACTTGGAGGCAGGCAGGAATATATTTCTGCAAAGTATGGCTACCAGTTCGATTATAACGGTTTGCTTAATTCGCGCTTCAAAGCAAAGGAAATTTCTCTTAATCTTCGCTATGCCTACGGGGAACATACAGCGCCTGTATTCGGCTATTACCAAAGCCTGGGAAGCAAATACCCGGTATGGTATAGCAGAATAACCAGGGGCAACATTGAAAGTAAGGATGCAAGCTATCAAACTTCCTATACACAGGCTGTAAGTGCAGTGGTTTATCATAAACATATTAACAGGCTGGGCATGGAAAATTTTATGCTGGAAGGGGGAAAGGTATGGAGTGATAAGAGCCTGCCGCTTGCAAAACTATTTGCCGGCAACGGCTTTCTATATAACAGCAATGGTTTCGTGTTCCAAAATGTTGGTTTATATGCCTTCAACGGGATGATGACTTTTTATCCCTACGATTACTATATGGACCAATTTGCCAATTTTATCTTCCGGCACGATTTTGACTGGAAATTATATACTATCAAAACAAAGGACGCAAAATTCAGTTCTGCACCTTCATTAAGTGTTCAGTATAGTATGCTGTATGGCACACTTGCAAACAGGCAGGCGCAATTAATAAACATTTCAGTACCCGACAATGCTTATCACGAAGCAGGTATTATGCTTAATAACCTTTTTCGAATCAATGATCACTTCTATTATTCAGGATTGAATATTGGCTATTTTTATCACATCGCTTCCGCATTTGACCTGAGCAAAAACGGGCATTTTGTTATTGGCGCAGGAATAGAATTGTAAGGCTACGTTTTTTTATAAAGAATCTGTCCAACCCGATCAATATGATCTAACAGATCTTTATTATCAATCTGATGGTAAATGGCAATATCAAAAGTATAAGGCAATGACAATTCATCAATAGCAAGAATGATTTTATTAAGGCTGGCTGTTTTTATTGATGTGCCCTTTAATGAAATATCAATGTCAGAACCATTTTTGTAATTTCCTTTTGCCCTGGAACCATACAATACGACTTCTTCCACTTCAGGAAAAGCAGCAACTACTTTTTGGATCTTTTGAATTACTTCTTCTTTTAGGCCAAATCTCATATTTACTCGCTCTTATTCAACAGTTCTTTTTGAATATCAGTCAGAAAGGTCAGCAATTTTTCTTTTAATTTTTCAAATAAGGGGTAATATTGATAAAGAATAGTTTCTTTTACTTCTTCAGCAGTTTTTCGATTGTACGTGTGTGCGGTTTTAGTTCTGCTCGCTATCATGTCCATCCAGCCTTCACCGTCCTCTATCAAACCTCTTTTATAAGCGAGCCGTATAGCATCTTTACTGCCTTGCATATTGGCCTCACCCTGGTTTTCGTAAAAATCTTTCATCACATTCCATCCAAGCTCATAAGTATATTCAAAAGACTTTATCAACCCTTGTTCCTCCAGTTCAGACAATGCCTCTCCTTTTGCGACAAATTTGGCAAGTTGGGTAAGCGCTTTATTGTAATTGCTAAAACGTTGTATCCAGCGTATGTCTTCATTGATCATAACAGAACATTTTAATCAACATCAAATATTCACTTTCAGTTTCAACTCCTTCAGTTGCTTTTCATCAAGTGCAGATGGTGCATCCAGCATCATATCACGGCCGGCATTGTTTTTAGGGAATGCCATAAAATCGCGTATGGATTCCTGTCCGCCCAGCAAAGCACAAAACCTGTCGAAACCAAAAGCGATTCCACCATGTGGCGGAGCGCCATATTCAAAGGCACCCAACAGGAAGCCAAATTTTTCGTAAGCTTCTTCCCTACTCAGGCCTAATGCTGCAAACATTTTTTCCTGCAGGTCGCGCTGAAAAATGCGAATGGACCCCCCGCCTATCTCTGTGCCATTCAAAACTATATCGTATGCATTTGCTTTTATTTCACCAAACCTGTCAGGCATACTCATCAGCTCCACCTGTTCAGGTTTTGGAGCCGTGAAAGGATGATGCTTTGCAGCCCAGCTATCCGTTTCTTCATCATACTCAAACAGTGGAAAATCTATTACCCACATAGGTTTGTAAATGGCATGGTCGCGCAGGCCCAGCCTCTGCCCCATTTCCAGGCGCAGCTCGCTCATCGCCTTACGGGTGCGCGTTTCCGCACCTGCCAATATCATTATCAAGTCGCCACTTTTCGCACCACAAAACGAAGCAAAGTCTTTCAGTTTTTCTTCACTAAAAAATTTATCTACGCTGCTTTTATAAGTACCATCCGTATTGCATTTTATATACACCAACCCGCTCATGCCTATTTGCGGGCGCTTCACCCATTCTGTCAGTTCATCCGTTTGTTTGCGGCTATACTCACTTGCACCCGGCACACAAATAGCGAGAATGGTATCAGCATCATTGAACACTTTAAAATCAGTCCCATCAAACAGAGAGCATAACTTAGTAAAACTAATATCCCTATTAAACATTTTAGATTTCTCGCCCTTATTGAGATATTCTATGTACGCATTTTTGACTTTTAGATTCTGAATTTTAAATTCAATCCTCAGATCGGGTTTATCATTGCCATAATGCCACATAGCCTCATCATAGGTCATCCTCGGGAAAGCTTCTGTTATTTCTATGCCCTTTACATCTTTAAATACGTGCTTAAAGAGCCCTTCGAATATATTCAGTACATCTTCCTGCTCCACAAAACTCATTTCACAATCTATCTGGGTGAACTCCGGTTGGCGGTCGGCCCTAAGGTCTTCGTCCCTGAAACATTTCACTATCTGGTAATAGCGGTCATAACCACTCACCATCAGCAATTGTTTAAATGTCTGCGGACTTTGCGGCAAGGCATAAAACTGCCCTTCATTCATCCTTGAAGGCACTACAAAATCACGCGCTCCCTCTGGTGTAGATCTGATAAGGAAAGGTGTTTCTATATCCCAAAAACCTTGTGCATCCAAGTAATTTCGTACGGAGCGGTTCACTTTATAGCGCAACTCCATGTTATGCTTTAGGGGATTGCGCCTCAGGTCCAGGTAACGATATTTCATTCTTAGTTCATCACCACCATCTGTTTCATCTTCAATAGTAAAGGGTGGAATATTTGCAACATTCATGATAGCGAAATCACTCACTTCTATTTCTACATCCCCTGTATCTATTTTTGCATTTTTATTGCTGCGTTCCAGTACTTTTCCCACCACTTGTACTACATATTCCCTTCCAATAGGCGTTTCATCAAGGCGCTTGTTCAGGCTTTCGTTAAAAAGCAATTGTGTTATTCCGTAACGGTCCCTAATATCCACAAATGTAATGCTGCCAAATTTTCTTAATGTCTGCACCCATCCGGCAAGTTTTACCTCGGTGCCTGCGTTATTTATACGTAATTCTCCACATGTATGTGTACGATACATAATATCTTTATTTAAAACACTGCAAGATAATTGATTTAGGGAAACCAAATCTCCATTGCTGCAGCATGGAATTCCCTATCTCTAACAATCAAGGATGTTTGTATATTTGTGTAGAGACGCTACGCATGGCGTCTCTACAAAGCAACTCCCGGAATATACATAATGAGTAAAGAATTAATTGTAACAAACGAGATCAGCATAAATGCACCTGCATCAAAAGTATGGGACGCATTGACCAATCCTGAACAGACAAAAAAATATATGTTTGGTTGCGAAACAGTTTCTGATTGGCAAAAAGGAAGCCCTTTATTATGGAAAGGAAGCTGGGAAGGTAAAGAAATGATCTTTGTAAAAGGTCATATAGTTGATATAGAGCCGGGAAAATACCTTGCATATACCGTCATAGACCCCAACAATTCTGCAATACCAGATATTCCGGAAAATTATTTAACCGTTACTTATACCCTTAGCGCGCATGAGGGGCAAACAAAATTAAGTGTAAGCCAGGGCGATTATGCTAGGGTGGCTGAGGGTGAAAAAAGATATAAAGAAACATACAATAACGGCGAAGGCTGGAACCCTATTTTAGTGCAGATAAAAGAACTGGTGGAAACAAAATGAAACGACGATTCACTTATTACTTATTCGCAGCCCTACTTTTTGCTCAATGCAATGCCTTTGCAGGTAATGATACTCTTGTTATTGCCATCAGCAAATTTGATGCTAAAGGCGCGGATACTGTTTGGTTGAAACATTTTGCAAAAAATGTGCGCTTTATAAATCTCTACAAGTTGAGCCTCGGCCAGGCCATGGTGAAAATGAAACAATGCAATGCCTTATTACTAACCGGAGGCGAGGATGTGAACCCCGCATTGTACCATAAAGAAAATGAACAGAGCTTTTGCGAAGAGGCTGATAAAAGAAGAGACTCACTCGAAACAGCATCTGTATTGATGGCCATGCAAATGCGCATACCCGTGCTTGGCATTTGCCGTGGGGAGCAGATAATGAACGTTACGAACGGCGGCAGCCTGATAACCGACATACCTCACAATCTTGGTACAAGCGTTCAACACAATACCCTGAATGGCAAGACGGCCAGTCATACAGTGAAACTGGACCCAAACAGTCGCCTGTATGCTATCATCAAACAGGATTCCGGCACCGTCAATAGTTTTCATCACCAATGCGTGGAAAGAACAGGCGCCGATTTCAAAGCCGCTGCAAGAACGCACGACGGTGTGATAGAAGCTATAGAGTTTCGCGACCCGCAATATTTTGCAATAGGTGTGCAATGGCACCCAGAGCGTATGCCCATCAGTTCGCCTTTTGCTTACAATATCGGCTACCAGTTTATACTGGAGGCACAACGGAATGTGGCTGCGGCGAAGAGATATTGATTTGTTTTAAGCCCGTATATTAGCCCTGTAAGGGCTTAATTTAAAATGCTTCATTTTATCCTCAATGCTACGCAAATTATATTTCGTTTGCAGGTTTGCCCAGATATCCGGGCTACCTCCAAACACAGCAGCGATACGATAACACATTTCAGGGCTGATCTCTGATTTGCCATTAACAATATTAGACAATGTGGTGCGGGTAACACCTAACAATTTTGAAGCATCAGTAATGCTAAGTTCGTTAGCGTTTATCACTTCTTCTCTTAATATCTCGCCGGGATGGATATTTCTCATTGCTCTTTTTATCATAAAAATTCATTTTAATGGTAGTCAATATAATCGAGGTCATAGGCATTGCCGCTGTCAAACCTGAAAATTATCCTGTAGTTTTTATTCACTTTTACACTCCAGAAATCCTTAAACTCACCTGACAATTTATGCGGGTTCCAGTTCCTAAAAGCCTCAAAATCCTGTGGCAATTGTTTTACGCTATCAATCACCTCCAGTATTATCTCAATACGCGTTATAAGGTCAGCCGGTAATTTATTAGCATTACCTTGTTCCCACAATAATTTAAGGCCTTTATGCTGTATGCTTTTTATCATGTAGCATTGTATGGCGTAAAGTTACGCTTTACAGATGATTTTACAAAATGGAGATTGATTATTGATTTACTATTCAGGCGACCAATAAAGCAAAAACCCCGGCTTCATCACCAGCATCTATATCTCGGAGAGGAAGTACCGGGACCGCAACACTGCAGATATACGAAATTTAGCGTAGGGCTTTGCTGCATCTTGCTGCTATTGCCAGCTCACGTTGCCGCCCGACATACAGTGCTTGGCTGCGGAACACAGACAAAGGCGGAAAAAGATGTATAATATTCAGGTGAAGCCCCTTTATTGAATATTAAAATAAAACGTAACTTTGTAGCTAGCATTGATAATAGATAACTTACATGCCTGAGATTGCCCGGTTTTATGGATTGATAATAAAGATGTTTTACAGGGACCATCTTCCTCCACATTTCCATGTAGAGTATGGAGAATTTGAAGGAATATTTGACATTAAAACCATGGAAATGCTTGAGGGCGAACTACCTGCAAGAGCAAAATTACTTGCAATTGAATGGGCAATACTGCACCGTAAAGAATTAGAAGAAAATTGGGAAAGAAGAAACAAAGGAGAAACCATTAAAAGAATAGACCCTTTACCATAATGATGCAGAGGATAACACATATTGAAACTCATCCTGATCTTACTATTGACTTTACATTTAATGATGGAAAGAAGAAACATATTGACTTCAAACCATTTATTGGAACAGACAAACTAAGCGCTGCCCTAAAGGATTATGCCTATTTTCAGCAAGTGCGCCTATACGAGAATGGCAGGGGCATTTATTGGCCCAATGAATTTGATTTTTGCCCCGATTACCTGCATGATTTTGCATAAGTATGGGATGCAGATGATTAGGTTGAAAAACATGATTTGTTGGTATTGCCAACTCACTTTGCTGCCAACATATACAAGGGCGTGGCTGCTGAACACCAATAAAGACGGAAAAGTCTGCCCGCTACACAAGATTTGTCAACTTTTGGAAAGTTGACAAATCTGCTCGGTCGCAATAACACCGGTATATCCCAGCGGGATAAAATGTTGGTAGAAAAACAAACCCTCCACGACACTTGCCCCGTAGCGGGCAATACAATTATAGAATATTATTATTCTTTTTCTATTTTTACTATTCCATGACCACCCCGGCAATTGATATAGCTACCCTCCTCAAACGACTTGAAATATACAAGAATGCTATTGAAATAAAAGATACTGAAGACATAGCTTATCAAACAACCAAACTAAAAAAACTGACTGAAAATGCTGCCTTTATAGAATTGGGTGAAGATATTAATGAAATAATAACAGCTATCGAAAACAAGTCTTATGGCATTGCCATGCAGCTTATTTCCGGCTTTTTAGGGCGTTACCAATCGCTTACTAAATGGACAGACCCAGAAATTCAAGGTTTGCAATTAGAGATACATACCCTTTCCATACAGATAAGCAGCCTTGAAGATGAACTGACAGACCTTGAAAAAACGATTCATGAATTTGAAGTAAAACATACACAGGAATTAGGTCTGGTAATACTAAATATACTTTCTTTAAAACGCAAACTTGCAGCTAAACAGGCACAGGCAAAACCCAATGATACGGAAGCCAAGAAAAATTACGAAGAGGCACAGACTGAGGAAGAACAATATAAAGGCACTTATGAAGAAACGAAGAAGAACACCATACCGGCATTAAATGATGAACAAGAAAAGGAACTGAAAACTAAGTTTAGGAAAATAACCAAGATGACACACCCCGACCTGGTAGATAAAAGCTTTGAAAAAGAAGCCACTGAATTGTTTATGAAAGCAAAACATGCAAAAGACAATAACGACCTGAAAACAATTAATGAGATTTTAGATTATCTCGAAACAGGCAAACCATTTACCCTTAAACACGAAACCATTACAGAGAATGAAGCATTGAAGACCGAAACAACCCGATTGCGTTATACTATAGAGCAATTAGTGCAAAAGATCAGCACCATAAAAAACAGCGAAACCTACCAGGCTATTGCTGCTATTACAGACTGGGACCAATATTTTGCCCAAACAAAAAATAAATTGCAAACTGAACTGGAACAACTTGAAAACCTAAGCAATGAGTAGCGAAGAGCAAAATAGCAGTTTGATAAAAACAAATACAGGTTTACAAAGAGTAAACCAACAAATTGCTATTACTAATAAACTCTTACAAACCATTGACCCAATTTTAATTCCTTACCGTAAAAAAGATAAATGGGGATTTTGTACTCCTGATAAGAAGATTGTCATTGATTGTATCTATGATGAAGTGAAAAGATTTTATGAGGGCTTTGCTGCTGTTAAAATAAATAATAGATGGGGATTTATTAACAAAGCCGGAATAGAAGTAATTCCATGTATTTATAATGGGTTTCCATCTACTAGTACACCAGGACCTTTTAATGATGGCTTAGCGATTGTAGCGTTGAACGGAAAAAAAAGTGGATATATTGACAAAACTGGTAAACAAGTACTTCCATTTATTTATAGAAGCGTGTCTCCGTTTTCAGAAGGATTAGCACTTGTACACTTAAGCGGTGAGGGTTTGGGATTTATTGACAAAAATGGAAAAGAAATAATCTCTTGTTTTTATAACGAAGGAACATCCTTTTCTGAAGGACTAGCATGTATGGGATTATATGACGAAGAAGTGCGTGAAGAAATTTGGGGTTATATTGATATCACTGGTAATGAGGTAATACCTATTATTTATGATTACGCAGAATCATTTTCAGGAGGATTGGCATGTGTGGAATTTGATAAAAAATATGGATTTGTCGATAAAACAGGTAATGAAATAATCCCTCTTATTTATGATAATGCAGAATCCTTTTCTGAAGGATTGGCACGTGTTGAATTAAATGGGAAATATGGATTTGTTGATAAAACAGGTAATGAAATAATCCCTTGCATTTACGATGTTGCAGAATCCTTTTCTGAAGGGTTAGCAATGATATTAAATGAAAAATGTGGGTATATAGATAAATCTGGGAAATTGATAATTCCTTGCATTTATGATAACGCTCATTCCTTTTCTGAAGGGTTAGTAGCAGTTATGCTTAATGAAAAATGGGGATTTATTAATAAGTCTGGAAAGCTGATAATCCCTTATGTATATGATATTGTCTGGTCATTTGACAATGGGTTAGCAAAAGTAAGTCCAAATGAGAATGCAAAATTTGTAAATAAGTATGGTTATATTGATAAAAATGGCACGGAATATTGGGAAGATTAAAACATTTGTATGTCTATAGATAATTTCAAAACTGACCCTGCGATAACGGAAACTAAAAATTAATTTTGCTTTCTTTATTATATATCAATTCAAATATTCGGTATATTTGTTTAAAATATTAAATAATGGAAAAGATTACATCAAATGTAGGAGATATTATAACATTTAAGCAAAATATTTCATACAGAATCATTAAAATTGAAGGAGAAACTATTGAGTTTGAACTGATACCTAAAACAACAAATGAAAAAGATAGAAACAATGCAATGGAAATTGCTTTTGATAAACTTGTTGCTAATCCAGATTACAGGATTTAAAAGTCTAAAAGTTCCTTTATTTCTATCTCTAAATTGCTTGCTATTTCTCTACTGGCTCTACTGGCGCGGGTCTGTCGTAGAGATTGTGCGTTTGCAGACCCATGTCTATGTAGTCCTGCCAGTTTGTTGCAAATCCCGACTCAACGCACAGAAGCCCTATAGCCACATTATGTAAATATTCAGCCCGCCCTGGGGCTGGTGTAGGTGGGCAATACGTATTTTCTACCGACATGTTACCCCGCCGGGGTAAAAAAACAAAACGCGGATTTTCCCCGTTAAGCGTAATTTATTAAAATTACTGTTCGGCGTATGTCTCCGGCTACGTCGTAGAGGTTTGCAATCTCAGATTGCAGGCAATGCTTTTGTAAAGAATCAGTTATTGTATCACCTTTTTTAATAACTTGGAAAAGAAAACCCGCATAAATCACAATAATAAAAACGTCACAGTTCAGATATGAAGCAACAAGATGCCATAAAAATATTTGAAGATAAAAAAGTAAGGGCCCTTTGGGATGTGCAGCTTGAGAAATGGTATTTTTCGGTTATAGATGTAATCCAGGCTTTAACAAATGGAAACAGGCCACGGAAGTACTGGAGCGACCTGAAATCCAAACTGAAAAAAGAAGGCAGTGAACTGTCCGAAAATATCGGACACTTGAAAATGGCTGCCGAAGACGGTAAAATGAGGGCAACAGACGTTGCCGATGCAGAACAGCTTTTCGCCTCATCCAATCCATTCCATCCCTCAGTTGAACGCAGTCTTCAATAAATAATATTCTATAGCGGGGCAGCCAGCCTAGTTTGGTATAGAGGAGCGGTTATGTATTTTCTACCAACATATTACCCCGCTGGGCAATGTCATTAAGTTAAGGATTAGTACTTCACTAAATAATATCACCCCGTTGGGGTTTATATACATTTTGCTATGGTTTTTGCTATAATCATATCAGTCCTTCGGACTTTTTTCTTAACTTAATGACATTGCCCTCCAAGGTAAAAAATACCAAAACGGGATTTTCATTTTATTTTTTAACAAAACCCACAAAAATATTTAATCTAAATTTATGGCTTGTATTAACGTATGAATATTCAGCGCGCTACGCCTGTAAATGAATTGCTGGCCAAACTTATTTTTTTAATTCTGCCTACAGCCCTTGTGGGCTACTTTTTATTATGGAATGCCAACGAGTATTATTCCATATTGCATGCACAGGCGTTTCAGCAAACTTTGTATCTGGCAGCAGGGATGGGCATTGCAGCTATCTTTTATGCTTTTCGTTTTCGCTTTCTGCCCAGTTTTGCTTTATTGCTCATTGGGCTATATGTCATTTATAAAGGTTTAGACCGGCTGGCGGTCAGCGAGTTCGATTCCTTTTTTATTTCGGTGCAGTTCCTGGTGTTTGCCATACTCTTTGCCACAGGTTGGCTGGTGGGCTGGGGTTTTGTGCGTTTAAGGTATTGGGCAGTGCTGCTGTCTGTTACTTTATTATGCTCCTGCATCCTGCTGATAGCCAAGGCCAATACAGAATCGGTTATGGGCCTCTTAAAAGCCTTCGTCCCTGCCCTGCTCTATGCTGTATATATTGTTTTTACCGCCGAACAGATATATGGCTATAAAGACAAGTCTAAAAAATTCTGGTGGTTTCTCAGCAGGCGTTTGGTGTTCTTTGGCATACTGGCTGCTTTATTATTAGGTGGCGTTGTGCTGATGATGAAGAAAGAGATAAAGGAGACAGTGGCAAATTATGGTGGCGGCGGCAAGGGCGGCAAGAACAATATGATGCACAAAAACAGGGACGGCACTTTTGACCTTGACAGTATGATGCAGCCACGCGGCAGCATCAGCAGGGACAAAGAACTTATGTTTTGCGCGCATATTGATAATTATTTCCCCAATACGCAGATACCGAACCCGCTGTATATGACAGCGTTTTACTACACTAAATTCGACACGCTTACCGAGACTTTCGAAAAAGATTCCACTATACCTTATAACGACCTTTTTGCACCTGATCCTACTCAGGTCCCTCTATTCTCCATGAAGAGCGATTCCAGCGTTATTAAAAACGCTATGGGTGATAAATTCCGCAAAACGGTGGAAGTGGAAGTATATACAAAAATGCTTTCGCCAAGCACATTTATTGCACCCAACACCGGTTTTTTTGTGCAGCCTATAACCGTAGAGAAAGATTTCAGGGATGAATTTAAAACGGCGTTCAGGGCCAAGAGTTATGTTTCTGAATTGAACAGTGCCTATTTCGTTTATAATTCGCCCAAGCCCGAAATCAGGAAATTCCAGGAGCAGCGCTTCGAGGTAATGCGGAAATATACCGACTATTCAAAAATGGACCCTAAGTTCATGCGCTACTATACCTATATGCCCTCTGATGCAAAGTTTAAAACTATTTCAGACCTGGCACATAAAGTAACAGCCAATGCACAAACACCCGCAGATAAAATAATTGCTATAAGGGACTATTTTATGTCGAAAGACGAGAATGGCGACCCACTATATCATTATACAGATAACCCCGGCGTGCCGGACATACCCAATGCTTCGAAACTGCTGTACTTCCTGAACGAAAATCACAAAGGCTATTGCGCTTATTTTGCCGGTGCTACCCTCTTCATGCTGCGCTCATTAGGCATACCATCCCGCATTGCCGTTGGCTTCCTTACCATGGACCGAAGCGATAAGAACAAGGGCTGGTATTGGTATTACGCCGACCAGGCACATGCATGGGTGCAAGTTTACTTTCCGGGCCTGGGATGGATGGATTTTGACACCACAGTTGGTAATTCTGATGCAAGGGAAAGCCCTAAACCAGATGGCACACCACCCATGCAACCGCCTAAGGCATGGCTGGCTGCAGATGGTATCATTGAAAATATAGACACCCTGAAAAAGACCATGAACCTTAGAGTGAAGCATTTCATTTTTCACGACAAGGAATATAATTTACAAGACTCCATGACGGTGAGCATGGACTTGAAAATTGCCGAGATAAAGCGGGACAGCATAGACGTGCCTTTGAGCACTGTGCAAAAAGGAGAGGAGGCTACGGCCGTATCTTATGCCGAAGCGCTGAAAAAAATGGAAGTGGGAGAAAAGGAAAACGGCGCTTCCATAGTTAAGCGTTTCCCCAACCCTGCACCTATTGACGAAGTATACCTGCACAAAAAAGATGTGCTGAAAAAGGAAGACAAACAAGCTGCAAAGACGCAGGAAAAACCTGTCTCTATCCAAAAAATATTATGGACAGCTGTGGGCATTATTGCTGCCCTTCTTTTGTTCTTATTGTTATTGCCCCGCCTTATCCTTGCTTATTATGTTTTCCGATATAAGAAAGCGGATGCTGCCGGCAATAAATCTTACTGGGCATACAAGGGGGCAACTTATTACCTGCACCAGGTCGGTGTTTTCCGTGGCAATCGCACGCCAATGCAATATGCAAACAGCGTGGTTGACCCCAAACTGGGCAGCAACTTTGCCGGATTTATGAATATCTATCTGAAAAAGAAATATGCCAAACAGGCCCTGGCGAGTGCAGAACAGGAAAATGTGGACAATTTTTTAATGCCTTTCTTGCAGACTGCACGCAAAAGCATTAAGTTTAAAACACGTTTGTATGGATTTATCAATCCTGTAAGGACTGTTGGGTATTTTGTAACAGATGAGGAAGTGTAATTTCTTAATGGCGGAATGGCTCAATTGCTCAATGTTGGCTTATGTAGATAAGCCAGTTAACTTATAAAATGAAGAATGCCCTGTATGGGCAAAAGCAAAAAATTGGAATTAAACCCGAATATTGAGCAATTGAGTATTGAGCAATTGAGATATTGTATAATTGAGTAATTGAGTTATTTTTTATGTAGGTTTGGGAACTATATAGCGTTTTAAATTAAAAGAACAAATAATTGTCAAGAGTAAGCAGGTATAGCCAACATAGCAGGCACAGTAAGAGCAAGTCAGGAAGTTCCGGTCGGGGTATTAAGATACTATGGCTGGTATTTCTTTTAGGCGTGCTGGGTTTAACTTCATTTGTGCTGATGGTAAACGCGGGCTGGATGGGCTATATGCCATCCATGGAAGAACTTGAAAATCCCAACAGTGCCATATCATCCGACGTAATAGCCAACGACGGCACAGTAATAGGCCGTTATTATGTTTTAGACAGGTCGACCAGTAAGTTCAGCGAAATATCGCCCAATATCATTTCTGCATTGCTTGCTACAGAAGATGCACGTTATTATGAGCATTCAGGCATTGATGCCATCGGCACTATTGCCATACCATTTTATGTATTGACCGGCAAAAAAAGAGGTTCTTCTACTATTACACAGCAGCTTGCCAAGAACCTTTTCCCCAGGAAAAACGAAAGTAAGCTCACCATGCCGCTCATAAAACTGAAAGAGTGGATAATGGCGGTGAAGCTGGAAAAAAACCTTACCAAAAACGAGATCATTACTTTATACCTCAACATTGTTCCTTTCAGTGATAATGTGTATGGCATCAAAAATGCCTCAATGACCTTTTTTAATAAAACACCAGACAAAGTAAGTGTGGAGGAAGCAGCCGTGCTCATCGCCATGCTGAAAGCAACCAATACCTACAATCCCCGCACCCACCTCAAATTGTCAATGGAGCGCCGCAATACAGTGTTGGAGCAAATGTCCAAATATGGCTATATCTCTGAAGCAGAAGCGGGAAAACTATCCCAAAAGCCTATTGTACTGGATTATCACAAACAGGATTATCATGAAGGCGTGGCGCCTTATTTCAGGATGGTGGTAGAGCAGCAGGTGAAACAAATTTGCAAAGACCTTAAGAAACCTGATGGCAGCAAATATGATATATACAAAGACGGCCTCAAGATATATACCACCCTCGACATAAAAATGCAACAATATGCCGAAGAGGCTGTTGAAGAGCACCTTACTACTTATCAAAAAGTATTCATGGGCCAGCATATGTACCAAAGCGGCAACATTTGGGACAACCAGGATGCAAAGAACGTAGTGAACAATGCGATAAAACAATCCGACCGCTACCAGGCAATGAAGGACATGGACGTGCCGGAAAGCCAGATAGATATTGAAATGCACAAACCTGTGAAGATGAAAGTATTTTCATGGGCCCCGGGTCATAATAAAGACACAATAATGAGCCCTATAGATTCCATCAAATACATGAAGCTCTATTTACAGGCTGGCTTCATGTGCATGGACCCTTTCACCGGCGAAGTGAAAGCATGGGTGGGCGGCATCGACCACACTTATTTTCAGTACGATCACGTAAACATCAATACCAAAAGGCAGGTAGGCTCTACGATAAAACCTATATTGTATTGCCTTGCTGTTGACAATGGTTTTTCGCCTTGCGGCACTGTGTCCACTTCTCCCCAGGAATTTCCGCAATATATGACAAAGCCCTATGATGCCGATCACCAGGGATATGGCACCGTAAGTATGGCGGTTGCGCTGGCGAAATCTATAAATAATGCTGCCCTTTATATAGAAAAGCAGGTGGGGATAAATGCCTTTGTAGATTTCATTCATAAATGCGGTATCAGTTCCAAGATAGACCCTGTGCCCGCCGCGGCGCTTGGCGTTGCCGATATATCCCTTTATGAAATGCTGGGCGCCTACAGCATGTTCCCGGATGGCGGGATCAATACCCAACCTTATTATATAACCAAGATAGAAGACAAGAATGGCCTGGTGCTTAAAACCTTCGCGCCTGTACAAAAAGAGATCATAAATAACAGTACCTCCTTCAAAATGATAAAGCTGATGCGCGAGGTGGTGAACCAGGGCACCGGCCATCGTCTGAGGTTCAGGTACAATTTCACAAATGATATTGCCGGCAAAACGGGTACTACCAGCAACCAGGCTGATGCATGGTTCATTGGTTATACCCCACAGATAATAGCAGGCGGCTGGGTGGGCCATGACGACCGTGTTTTCCGTTTCGGGACTGAGGATATGGGACAAGGCGCTGCGGCAGCCTTACCCGTTTGGGCTATCTTTATGAAAAAGGTTTATGCGGACAAATCGCTCAGGATAAACAATGAGAAGATAGATTACGACGCAGTTTTTAAAGAACCCGATGGCTTTGATGATTGCGATGTAACTGACCCTGTAAGCGAGGCGCGCAAATCGACCTATGGCAGCAGCAGGAGCGAAGCCGAGCCTGTAGAGCATACTTCCACAGATGAATGGGACAATGGACATAAGTAAATGAGCACAAAAGGAAAGATCATCAATGACCCGGTTTATGGATTCCTGCGCTTTCCTGAGCCGGAACTTTTACAAATAATTGCACACCCCTGGTTTCAAAGGCTTAGAAATATAAAGCAAATGGGGCTTGCTACCCTCGTCTATCCCGGTGCAACACATACCCGCCTGCATCATTCCCTTGGTGCCTGCCACCTTATGGAGCGCGCACTGGATGAATTGAAAGCAAAAGATATTCTAATCTCAAAAGATGAATGCCTGGCTGCACGCATAGCCATTCTGCTGCACGACATAGGCCACGGCCCCTATTCTCATTCTTTAGAGCATTCTCTTGTCGATGGCATCTCGCACGAAACGATATCCCACCTCATTATGCAGAAACTGAATGTGGAATATTCAGGCATGCTCGATAAAGCCATCGATGTATTCGACCACTCTTACAAAAATAAATACCTGCACCAGTTGGTGTCCAGCCAGTTGGATGTAGACAGGATGGACTACCTGAACCGTGATAGCTTTTACAGCGGTGTTTCGGAAGGTGTAATTGGCTACGACCGTATTCTTAAAATGCTTACGGTTAAAGACAATGAATTAATGGTTGAGGAAAAAGGCATCCACTCCGTTGAAAAATTCATTATCGCACGCAGGCTAATGTATTGGCAGGTTTACCTGCATAAAACAGTATTGGGAGCAGAAATGTTACTTATCAATATTTTAAAACGCGCTAAAGAGCTTGCTCAAAATGGGGAGGAATTATTTGCGACACCCGCATTACGACATTTTTTGTACCGACAGCTCACCGAAAAAGATTTTAAAGAAGATCCCCGGCATTTAGAAGAATTCTGCAAATTGGACGACTCAGATATTTATGTTTCTATTAAAGTATGGCAAACGCATAGCGACAAAACCCTATCTATGCTATGCAAAATGCTAATTTTAAGAAAATTGTATAAAGTAATCCTCAGTTCTCAATCTTTGGCAGAGATTTTGGTGCAGAAGAGGAGCGAAGCAGAAAAGCTAAATGGTATAGATAAGGAAAATGTGAATTATTTTGTATTTGATGGCACAACCTCCAATAGCGCTTATAGCCCGGCAGACGAGCAGATATTGATCGCTATGAAAGATGGAAGTTCAAAAGATATTTACGAAATTGATGATTCATTGGTGAACCAGGCACTTGCCCGACCCGTTCATAAGAACTACATTTGCTATGTTCAGGCTTGACAGACTATAAAAAATGGTAACATTTAATTAATGTAAGACAGAAATTGTAATTTCAACCGTTCATGCAGTTCACAGCATTACAGATAGCTACCCTTATTAAAGGGAAAATAGATGGCAAGCCAGATGCCAAGGTGAGCCATGTTGCAAAAATTGAGGAAGCTACTGAAGGCTCTCTGAGTTTTATAGCTAACCCCAAATATGAAGAATACCTTTACACATCAAAAGCATCTATAATTATCATTAATGATTCCCTGGAGCTTTCTCAAAAAATAAGCCCTACACTTATCAGGGTAAAAGATGCCTACAGTGGTTTTGCCTTACTCCTCGAGAAATATAATGAGATCATTTCCCGCAGCGGCAAGCATGGCATCGAACAACCTTCTTTTGTTTCTAAAACCGCATCGCTGGGTAAAGACGTATATATAGGTGCCTTTACTTACATAGGTGATAACGTGATGATAGGCGACAGGGTGAAAATATATCCCGGCTGCTATATAGGCGACAATGTGATAGTGAACGAAGATTCTAAAATATACGCAGGCGTAAAAATATACGATGGCTGTTCATTAGGTAGCAGGGTTGTTATTCATTCGGGCACTGTTATAGGTGGCGATGGTTTTGGTTTTGCACCGCAAAAAGACGGTTCTTATAAAAAAGTGCCGCAGATAGGCAATGTGATAGTGGAGGATGATGTGGAAATAGGCGCTAATACTACTGTTGACAGGGCTACTATGGGCTCAACCTATATCCGCCGGGGGGTGAAATTGGATAACCTTATACAGATAGCCCACAATGTAGAAGTAGGAGAAAATACGGTTATCGCTGCACAAACAGGTGTTTCGGGCAGCACAAAGGTTGGTAAAAACAGTGTGATAGGCGGCCAGGTTGGTATGGTTGGGCATATACAGATAGCTGATGGCACAAAGATCAATGCGCAAAGCGGCTTGTCAAAATCTGTAACTACGCCCGATTCAGTTCTTAACGGAACGCCGGCATTCGATTATAAAAGTTCATTAAAAAGTCAGGCAATTTTTAGAAATTTGCCTGAGTTACAGCAAAGGCTTCTGAAACTGGAAGAAACAGTGCAGGAGCTTACAGCGATATTGAGCAATCAAAACATGGAGATCAAGAAGTGAGTACGGATATTTTAACACAGACAGAGGCAAGGCAAAAAACCACAGAAATAGTGCATCAACAAACATCTGCCCAAAACCAGCAAACACTAAAGGGCTCAGTTACCCTGCAGGGTGTAGGGCTGCATACGGGCGAAAAAGTAACAATGACCATGAAACCTGCCAACGCGGGTTTCGGGATACGCTTTCAACGCATCGACCTGCCCGATAAGCCGGTTGTAAAAGCAGATTGCGATTATGTGGTTGACACATCCCGCGGAACAACTATTGAATATAACGGGGCAAGGGTAAGCACTATTGAACATACTTTATCTGCCCTTGTGGGGATGGAAATTGATAATGTGCTGATAGAACTTGACGGACCGGAAGTACCGATACTGGATGGCAGTGCAAGGTTGTTTATAGAAGCGATAGAAAGTGTGGGCATACAGGAACTGGAAGCCAAACGCATTGTTTATACGATAGACAGCAATATACATTATTACGACCCCGTAAAGAATGTGGATATGCTGGCTGTTCCTTCCAACGAATACCAGATCACCACATTGATCGACTTTAACTCTCCTGTGCTGGGCACTCAACACGCTACCTTAAAGCATATTTCAGAGTTCCGCGATGAGATCGGGCCTTGTCGTACTTTTTGCTTTTTGCACGAACTGGAATATCTCTTGGACAACAACCTGATAAAAGGTGGAGATCTAAGCAATGCTATAGTAGTTGTAGACAAAGTGGTAAGCCAGGAAGAACTGAACCATCTTGCAAAAGTTTTTAACAAGCAGAAAATAGAGGTTAAACAGGAAGGTATTTTGAATAATATTCAAATGCATTTCCCTAATGAACCTGCAAGGCATAAATTGCTGGATGTTGTAGGCGACCTTGCTTTGGTTGGTTACAATATCAAGGCACATATCATAGCCAGCCGTCCCGGCCATGCGAGCAATGTGGAGTTTGCCAAGAGGATCAAACATTTCATCAAAAGGAATAAGCACCTTTCTGATGTACCGCATTACGATCCTTCACAGCAGGCTATTTACGATATTAACCAGATATCAAAAGTATTACCACACCGTTTCCCTTTCCTGTTGGTAGATAAGATCATAGAGCTGAGCGATAACCATGTGGTGGGTATAAAGAATGTTACCTGTAACGAGCATTTTTTCGAAGGGCATTTTCCGGGCAATCCTATTATGCCGGGCGTATTGCAGATAGAAGCGCTGGCACAGGCAGGCGGTATATTGGCGCTTAATAATTACAGCGACCGCGAAAACTATGATACCCTGTTTATAAAAATTGATAAAGCAAAATTCAAACAAAAAGTAATTCCGGGCGATACCCTTATACTGAAACTGGAATTACTCAACCCGATACGCCGTGGTATTTGTGAAATGCGCGGCACCGCTTATGTTGGCAATAAACTCGCTACCGAAGCTGAATTGGTAGCCCAAATAGTTCGAAAAGATAAGAAATGATCCACCCATTAACGTACATCCACCCGGATTCTAAGATCGGACCTAATGTAAAAATAGACCCTTTCACTACGGTCCATAAGAACGTGGAGATAGGTGAAGGCACATGGATAGGCTCTAATGTAACTATTATGGAAGGCGCCCGCATCGGCAAGAACTGCCGCATCTTTCCAAGCTCAGTTATATCTGCCATACCGCAGGACCTGAAGTTTAAAGGCGAAGATACCCTTACCATCATAGGTGATAATACTACCATCCGCGAGTGCGTGACCATCAATCGCGGCACTTCTGATAAAAACAAAACCAAGATAGGCCACAATTGCCTCATCATGGCATATACCCATATCGCACACGATTGCGAAGTGGGTAATTACTGCATTTTCTCAAACAACACTACCCTAGCCGGCCATATTATTGTGGGCGACAATGTGGTGCTTGCGGGCCTTACCGCTGTGCAGCAATTCGTACGCATCGGTTCCCACGCATTTATCACAGGGGGCTCCCTGGTGCGCAAAGATGTGCCGCCTTATGTAAAGGCAGCGCGCGAGCCGCTGTCCTATGTTGGTGTAAACTCGGTGGGCCTCAAACGCAGGGGTTATACAATCGACCAGATCAATCATATCCTCGATATTTACCGCATCCTTTTTGTGCGTGGCTATAATGTTTCCAAAGCCCTTAGCATTATCGAGACCGAGATACCTGTATCTGACGAGCGCGATGAGATCATCACTTTTGTACGCGAAACCGGGAGAGGCATCATGAAAGGTTATATCCGCCGCCACAATGAAGATATGCCTTGAACATATAAGTAAGCGCTTTATAAAGCATTGGATATTTAAAGACATTTCTTATTCCTTTAATCAGCCAGGCGCTTACGCCCTGCTTGGCCCGAACGGTTGTGGCAAGTCCACCCTATTGCGCATCATCGCAGCTATGCAAGCCCCTTCGCTTGGAAAAGTTCAATATACGGCCAACGATAAAAATCCAGATTCTAACGCCATTTTCCCCCTTATTAGTTTTTGCGCACCGGGGCAGGAAATTGTAGAGGAACTTACCTTTCGCGAATTCCTGGAATTCCATTTCTCATTCAAGCAACCCTTACAAGGGATTAATATAGAATCAATAATAGAGCTATCCGGCATAAAACAGGCAGCGGACAAACCCATTGCAGATTATTCATCAGGCATGAAACAAAGGGTGAAACTGGCACAGGCTATTTTCTCAAACACCCCTATATTATTGCTCGATGAACCTTGCACCAACCTCGACCAGCAAGGTGTAGAACAATACGCCGCATGGATAGAGCAATACGGAAAGGGCCGCCTCATTATAGTAGCCTCCAACGACCCCAGGGAGTATTTCTTTTGCCGGGAGCGCTTGGTATTGGAGGATTATAAACCCAATGATATACCAAACGCACGTAAAGCAGATTAGCGGCTTCGCCGTGAATGGTCTGTTGAAATGGCGATTTACTGAAATTAACTAAATCCATACAGAGATGTGTGGATTTTATCTGGATGCAGACATACAAAATTGTCTGCGTTTTGTTATGTTAAGTTGGATTGGAGTAATAATAGATAATGTTATTTACCCCCTATTTTCAAAGAAGTATCCTTCAGAGGTAAGGTATCATGCGTGGAATTTGGTGTGTTCAGTTGTTGCGGTGGTAGTAGCAATATACGCTGTGTATCATTCGGAGACTTCACAACCGAGTATATGGATAATACAATTGCGATAACTGATAACATATAAGACCAATGTCGTGTTTTGTAAAGAAAACTCTTATGGTAGTTGTCTATATCCCATCTTTTTCTTCTGGCAACGAATGTATCTGTGTTTAGAAAGGCTACCCCTTTATCAGTCATTGAATAGCCATCAGGTGTCCTTGATATTAAACCCTCGGTAACTAAAATTGATGTAACATCATTAACGGATGAAATCAACGAATAATTGCTATTAGCTATTTGCGGTATTTTAGCTAAATCATGTCTCGATACGCTATGACTTAGTGTTTTATACTGCAAATCATAGATGTACCCCAAGAATATATCGCATTCTATTTCGTAAGCCATAATATGGATATAATTTAAACGACAGTAAACATATACCAAATTATTAGTATTATATACTACTATTTAAGTATATACCATTAAATATCCCCTGTTGCCTATCGTCTTCTAAAGCTAAGAAAACTATTGTTCGGCGGCAATCTCTGATTCCGTCGTGGGGGGTAGCAAATCTTGAGATTTGCGAGAAATGTAAATAAGCAAATTTACTTCCCTTGGGAGTCTCCTTTTCGGGACTCACAAGCAGATTATTAGCATTACATAAGCTCATTTTAGAACCCTGCAACACTACAAAAATGTGGACATCTTTTTTTGAAAAGACCCATGTGGATGCAGGTGGATTGGATACTATCCCTGTTATTTCACAAGTAGGCAATTTACCTGTGTTTGGGACTAATCCAAGTATTGGCGGATATTGGGCAGGTGTAATAAAATGCTCGCCTGATAGGACTAAGATTGTATTATGTAATATTGCTCTATCTCTGATTGGTGATGGAGTTGAATTGTTTAATTTTGATCCTGCTACAGGCATAGTGAGCTCTAGCATCGGAATAATAAGCCAAGGTAGTACCTACAATGGAAAAAACGATGATCCATACGGCGCTTGTTTTTCTGCCGATAATTCAAAGCTGTACGTACAAAACTATCAATCCATTTATCAATACGACCTAAGCGTTCTTAACATAGCAGACATTATCAACTCTGCATATACAATTGATTCCAGTGGCGATTATTATATAACAGATATGCGGTTAGGACCGGATGCTAAAATATATTTCAATAACCAAACGAGTAAAGATTCGATTTCAGTAATAGTACAACCTAATTTAGCGGGCGCCTCCTGTGCTTTTATGCCTGATGCTATTGGCTTACTATCTGGCGATTCTGTTTTTTTTGGTTTGCCCCAAATGTATATTAAGCCTTGCGATACAGAGCAGGTGGCAGTAAGGCCCCTGCAGCCTCTGCAAACTAAAGTAAGCGTGTGGCCGAACCCCAACAATGGAAGTTTTAGGGTTTCGGGAGTGATAAATAATAGCAATACAGTTGTTATGGAAATAAGAAACATGCTAGGCGAACTTGTGTATAAGGATGAGTTTGCGATCAGCAATAATAATTTTCAAAAAGAGATCAATTTGAAAACCGCAAATGGGCTGTATTTACTGCAACTTAGAGATTCAAACGGGCGCAATTATTCATACAAGTTCGTAATTGATAATTGAGCCAATTCCGCCCCTGTTGCCTGTCGTCTTCTAAAGCTAAGAAAACTATTGTTCGGCGGCAATCTCTGATTCCGTCGTGGGGGTAGCAAATCTTCAGATTTGCGAGAAATGTAAATAAGCAAATTTACTTCCCTTGGGAGTCTCCTTTTCGGGACTCCCAAGCAGATTATTAGCATTGCCTAAGCTCATTTTAGAACCCTGCAACACGACAAAAATGTGGACATCTTTTTTGGGTGCAATTCAGATTTTCGCAGATAAAAAACTGTAACTTGTGTTGAACCAAAAGCAACCTGTTATGACAAAAGAAGAATTTCTTCGAATTGCAGGAACTCGTTATGATGAACTGCAAGCACTTAACAAATTGGACAATTTCTATGATTATGAGAAAGGGTTTGTTTCTATATGGCAAAGTTTGGGTCGTTCTGTTTTAGAAAAAAATATTGGTGAGTTGCCCAATGATAAGCGTAAAAAAAAACCTCACGACCCTGGGTCAGGTGACAATAAGTAATGAGCATCCATATAGCAAAGGGCATCAAGGCTATCAAATAAGCGGTTTGATGCAGGAGTTAATGGTGTATGCAGGCCATTTGGATTGTTATCAAAAATGCAACGATATTATCAATAAGTTTTTATCGGTTAAAGTCAGTGCGAGCCAGGTATATCGTGTAACGGATACTTATGGGGAACAAATAGGGAAAACAACAAAGCCGGATGAGCGCACATTAACACCCGTGAAGCGGGATGAGATGATGTACGTGGAAGCTGACGGAGGAATGATATTAACCCGCAATGATGATTGGAAAGAAGTAAAAGTTGGAAGGATTTTCAAATCCGGAGATTGCATCAGGGCAAGCGGAAAGCCAGGCTGTATAAGCCATTCGCAATATATGGCGCATTTAGGTGACAGTAAAATCTTTACCGGGCAGATGGATGGCTTAATAGAATCCTATGGTGTATCAAATCATCACCTTGTTTTTATCTCTGACGGTGCATCATGGATTAAGAACTGGATAGAAGATGCTTACCCATATGCTGTATCAATACTTGATTATTACCATGCTATAGAACATCTTTATGGATTTACAGAGCATCATTTTAAAGATAAGCCCGAGGCAATAGGATGGGCTAAAGAACAGGGGGATTTATTATTAAAAAGTAAAGTTGACATTGTTATACAAAACATAGAGAAATTAAGTGATGGCAAAGAAGCAAGAAAACTTATAGACTATTATAAAGGTAACCGACAACGAATGAACTATAAAAAATACAAACAAATAGGGGCTGGAATTATAGGTTCAGGTGCTATAGAATCTGCTCATAGAACAGTGGTACAAAAAAGAATGAAATTATCGGGGCAAAGGTGGAGTAAAAAAGGAGCGCAAAATATGCTTAACCTGAGAGTGGTCAGTATGAATGGGCGATGGGATAAAATTATCGCATTAACAAAAATTGACTTTAAACAGGCTGCTTAGAAGCGAAAATTTGAATTGCACCCTCTTTTTTTGAAAAGGCCCTCCCAAAATCCTACCTTTGTTGCAAATCCCGACCCTTCCGGGACATGAAATTAAGATCTACTTTTTCTGCTGGAGTCAAGCTAAAACTTCCTTAAAAATTTAGACTTTTACAGTAGTAAAACCACACTTCGTAATCCACAATTTTCCACTTTCATTTTTCTCAATAAATCGGAAATTTAAAATTAAAACATTGATTATCAATAAATTACAACAATTTCAAATTTCCACAAGCGGAAAAAACCGGAAAAAAGCGGCAATTTCAATGTGGATTAATACAGACGCTCTTTGTGTACCTTGTGAATACCTTTGTGAACTTAGTGGTTAAAAAATGAACCTTTTTATAAACGACAAGTACTAACTAACACTGAAAATGAAAACCGAAAAAAGATCAAAAATAAAATTACATCTTGGGATATTCATTTAGACAAAAAATATGGAGTACTTGGCACAGCTTCAAGAACCGAATTTGAAATGAGATCACAAACTTTTATTATCAGTGAATTGCTAAAAGATAAAAAGGGGTAAAGTATAGATAAAATAACCCCTTGTGATTGAAAAAAAAATCACCCCTTCAGGGTTTTTAAAAAATAAAAAAACAATTTTCTATAATAATCCCACCCCTTCGGGGTTTTTGTATGATATTTAAAACCCCGAAGGGGTGAAATTATTATAAATTGAACGACATGTTAAAATAGCAAATTCATTATGCAGTTCGTTTGTTATTTTGCAAACCATTTCATCTCTTTTTTGTAAATTGCATATATGGAAAGCTATGTTTTAACTCCTAAAAACAAAAAGCAGGCAGAACGTTTAAAAGCACTTGCCGACGAACTTAAATTGAGTATTGGCATTCTTAATGACGAAGATAAAGAAGATGCAGGCTTACTACGTGCTATGAAAGAAGGCGAAAACGATAAAAGGAAAGTTTCTCTAAAAACTTTTTTCAAAAACCTGCAAAGTGAATGAAAGTAATAGTAAGGCCTTCTATCAATAAAGACATCAAAAGTCTGCCTAAACTTATAAAACAAGAAGTAGAACAGATAACATTACAAATATTAGATGTTGACTCTGTGATACAAATAAAAAACGTCAAAAAGCTCAAAGGTTCGTCAAAAGCATATAGAATAAGAATCGGCGACTATCGTTTGGGATTTTTTCTTGAAAATGATACCGTTATTTTAAGCAGAATATTAAATCGCAAAGAAATCTATCGCTATTTCCCGTAAAATGGACAATCAAGTTTACTTCCCTTGGGAGTCTCCTTTTCGGGACTCCCAAGCAGATTATTAGCATTACCTAAGCTCATTTTAGAACCCTGCAACACAACAAAAATGTGGACATCTTTTTTTGAAAAACCCTCCTCAAAGTCCTACCTTTGTTGCAAATCCCGACCCTTCGGGGACATGAAATTAAAGTCTACTTTTTCTGCCGGAGTCAAGCTAAAACTTCCTTAAAAATTTAGACTTTTACAGTAGTAAGACCACACTTCCTGATCCACAAATTTGCCACTTTCATTTTTTTCAATAAATCGGAAATTTTAAATCAAAACATTGATTATCAATAAATTACAACAATTTCAAATTTCCACAAGCGGAAAAAACCGGAAAAAAGCGGCAATTTCAATGTGGATTAAAATAAGCTCTTTGTGAACCTTGTGAATACCTTTGTGAACTTAGTGGTTTAAAAAACGAACCTTTTTATAAACGACAAGTACTAACTAACACTGAAAATGAAAACGGAAAAAAGATCAAAAAATAGAATTACATCTTGGGATATTCATTTAGACAAAAAATATGGAGTACTTGGCACAGCTTCAAGAACAGAATTTGAAATGAGATCACAAACTTTTATTATCAGTGAATTGCTAAAAGATAAAAAGCAAAAAAAACACAGATAAAATGCTAAATTTATCATGTCTGTTTTCAGCGGGTTTCTGCGGGAAAAAACCTGTTATCTTTAAATCATGCAAACGGCGAAGCACTTATTGAGGCAAAAAAAAATAATTAAAATCGAAATAATCAAGGTCTATCTTTGTATAAATAGTATCCGATGAATGATAATATAGTATCCCTGCGTTATGCCAATATTTTTCAGGGCAGCAGTTTGATATTGTCCAATATAAATTTCGAGGTAGGTGTTGGTGAGTTTGTGTATATGATAGGCAAGACAGGCAGCGGCAAGTCCAGCCTGCTTAAAACCTTATACGGCGATTTGTACCTTAAAGAAGGAGAAGGTGAGGTGGCAGGCTTTGACCTCAAGCACCTGAAATGGCAGAATGTACCTTTGCTGCGCAGGAATTTAGGCGTGGTTTTCCAGGATTTCCGACTGCTTACCGACAGGAATGTATATGACAACCTGGAGTTTGTGCTGAAAGCAACCGGCTGGAAAGACAAAATGCTGATGAAGGAAAAAATCGAAAACGTACTGGGCAAAGTGGGCCTCAAAGGCAAGGGTTATAAAATGACTTACGAAATGTCGGGCGGCGAGCAACAACGTGTGGATATTGCCCGTGCATTGCTCAACAATCCCAAATTAATACTGGCAGATGAGCCTACAGGTAACCTCGACCCCGAAACAACAGATGAGATCATGCAATTGCTTTTCAATATCTGCCGCGATTACCATACTGCTTTCATCATGGCCACACACGATTACAGCATCATACAGAAATTTCCAGCACGCGTAGTGAAAATAGAACAAGGCGCTATTAAAGAAGTATCTGCCGCAGGTATGATCTAATGCGGCAACAGGGCTAAAATCCGCCCTGCATTCACTTCATTATTATACCGTTCTTTCAATATTTCCGAACGCGATAAAATATCGGCTTCCGTAAAAGGAAGCTCCATGAGTTGCTTTATTTTATTACACATCTCTTCGTTGGTATTAGCAATCGCACAAGTGCCCTCAAGGCCTGTGCTTTGCAGCATAGCATCATTTGCCAATATATGCCTGCCATAAAACAAGGCGATTAGCAGTTTTGTCTTCATACCCGTTGGCTGAAAAGTGATCATTACATGCACCTGTGCTTCCTTCATCAGCTGTTCCATTTCATCTGTTGAGGGATTCTCAACCAGTTTGCAATTAGGCAGCCTGGCACAAGCATCTTTCATTTCCGCCGATGGGTTCCTTCCTGCAATAACAAAGGGCACATCTATTTTAGAAAATACTTCATTCAGCAGATAAAAAACAGCCTCGCTATTCTCTATATGCGCCAGGTTGCCATGAAATAAACAGTAGGAGCCCTTGCCGGTTGCTGATAATACTTTCTTGTATGGATGGAAAGGAGGCGTCAACGAAAACTTTGCTCCAGGATATAATTTCTTTAAAAAATCAAAATCCGAAGTGGAGATGGGCAGAAAGGCCTGTATATCTTGCAGGTTGTGTTCATATTTATTTAGTAAGCGGCTTTCTATGCTGTAATAGAGTTTTTTAAACGGATGTTTTGCTTTTTCATAAAGCTGCTGAAAATAGTCATGCTCAATATTGTGATTGCGGATGATCTTGAACCTGTTTTTCAGTATCGGGTCAGACTTGTAATAAGAGCAATGCACTCCCTCAAACAATATGGGCGCTTCAATGTCCTGTAGCCTTTTTAGCAGCAAGGCATCCCTGCGGGAGAATATCATGTAAGGAATGCTGAGCGACAAGCCTGCCAATCCGGTTTTGCGGGGATAATACCATACCTCTTTGCACCACTTATTAAGTTCGCCCGATTCCTGCCTGCCATTATACTGAAAACAATGCAGGTATATCTCCGCGCCTGCATCATGCAAATACCTTATCCTGTGATACATATCAATAGCCGCTCCGTAATCCAAGGGATAGGGAATGTCTAAGGCTACTATATGTAATTTAATTGGCGGCAAGGTCAAAATATGTTTTACGAATTCTCATTGTCACATTAAATGCAATAAAAACCCCATAATTAAAGGCTCGTTACGGCTGCAATGCTAATTTTCTTTGTGTCAGGTAAAAATAACTCTTTCAAACTTGCGTTTTATATTTGTTGACGGCAATAATGCAAAAAAAGCGCTTTTTAGTTCTCACCAACAGAATACCCTATCCGCTGACAGACGGGGGCAACCTGGCTATGAACGCTATGATAGACGGCTATCACAATGCCGGCAAGGAGGTCTATCTCCTGGCCATGCATACCACCCGCCATCCCGTATCTGCCGAGCAATTATCTAATTTGTATCAGCATACTAATGGTTTCAGCACGGTTGATATTGACAATAGCATCCATTTTTTCGGCACATTAAGTAATTTACTATTTAGCAAACGGCCCAATCATGCAGATCGTTTTTACCATGCTTCTTTTATTAAAAAACTGGAAGAAGTAATAAATAGTTTCAAGCCTGATGTGATACAAATAGAAAGTGTTTTCCTCAGCACTTATATTCCATTTATTAAAAAGCATACTTCGGCCGCTTTAGTGCTAAGGGTACATAATATTGAATACCAGGTCTGGCAAAGGCTGGCACATGATACTAAAAGCATTTTCAAGAAATATTACCTCGGCAACCTGGCAAAACGCATGTTGCATTTTGAGGAGCATGCATGGCAACAATACGACCTTCTCTTGCCCATCACAAGTGCAGATGCCGCGCTTATTGCGTCGTCGGGAAATAAGACGCCTTATATCATTGCGCCTTATGGAATTGATATGAGGGAGATCATGCCGGGGCAGAACGAAAAATGGGAAGCTTACCACATTGGCGCAATGGACTGGCTGCCCAATATGGAAGCTATAAAATGGTTCCTGCAGGATATATGGCCACTTGTGCATGAGGCATTGCCGGATTTCAGGTTTTCTTTTGCAGGCAGGTATATGCCGGATAGTTTTAAGAACATGGGTATAGAAGGTGTGTCTTGCGAAGGAGAAGTACCGGACGCTGCGGCTTTCATAGCCGATAAAAAAATACTTATTGTACCGCTAAAAGCGGGGGGAGGTATTCGTGTTAAAATACTGGAAGCCATGGCCGCAGGCAAAATAGTTATCAGTACGGATGTGGGCATGCAGGGCATAGAAGCCACGTCCGGCACGCATTACCTGGCAGCCAACAAGCCTGCCGAATTTGCAAGTGCTATAAAATGGTGCCTGGAAAATAAGGGCCTTGCAGAAGCGATAGCCACGAATGCGCTTTCTCTTATTAAGGACAAATACGAACAAAACGAAATAATGAAACGGGTTATAGAAGGCATTAGCGACATAAGGCATTGAGTATTCTGTTGATAATGCTATTTTTAAGAAAATGAATTATTAAGCCAGTCTTATTAAATTTACCCTTTCATAATCATTTTGTCAAACTACCCCACTCAAAAAAGCGACTTTAGGTCATACCTCCCTCTCCTTTGGAGAGGGTTGGGGAGAGGTTTTTATTTTCTTCTCATTACAATCATTTTTTCCTTGTCCTGCAAAAAAGACCTGCTTTATTTTCAGAATGTACAGCAATTAGACAGCCATACATCTGTTGACCGCCTTAACAGGATATTTTTCGTAAATGATACTCTGGGCTTTATAGCAGGCGGGCAGCGCTTTTACAATGCAGTCATCCTCACAACCCGTGACGGGGGCTATACCTGGAAAAAGGATACTTTCCCGCAGGCTGGGAAGGAAATGTTTGGACTGGTGCAGTCTGCATCCAGTACTATCTACTCCTGTGGTTATGATGGCAAACTGCTTTACACAAATGATATGGGCAATAGCTGGAATTTTTCGCAGATGCAGTACCTGCCTGAAAATGATATTGCATTTACTGATTCCACACATGCTATAGTTGTGGGGGGGCAGAGTTTTTACAGCGGCTACATGTCATACATCAATAATTACGGCGGCTTTATAAAATGGGATTCTCTTAACTACCAGATCAACAGGATAAAGATGGTGAATGGCAATACAGGTTACCAGTGCGGCTATGGTGTGATATCGAAAACTACTGACAAGGGCCAAACATGGAATATACTGCAAGTGCAGGGCGATGATTTTACAGGCATGGACATTCATAACAACGGAAATGAATTGTGGGTATGCGGCTATAATGGCAGTGTTTTTCATAGTTCTGACGGCGGCAATAGCTGGGAGCGATTGAGAAATGGCAATGACCTGACAATTGCCCATTATAACCTGCTGGATATTTTTTTCCAGGATAGCCAAAACGGCTGGGCTGTGGGCGAAAACGGACTGGTATTGTACAGTAAGGATGCCGGCCACCACTGGATGCAATACAATCATTTTACAGACAATGGCCTTCGCAGCTTATCCCTGCGCCCAAACGGAGACCTTATTGTATGCGGCGATAATGGCGCCCTGTATAGGATAAGCCCTCAACACTAAGCCCCAAATCTTAAAAAATACAAATACCAACCGCACAAGATTTCATAGCAGAAAGTTGGTTCTCGCGGACATTTGGAACTTTTTAAAAAAAGTCCTGTAAGGACTAAATATTGGTAAAAAACAAGAACAATATTCAAGTGTGCCATAGGTACACCATATTCCGTGCCTACGGCGCGGTGATGAGGCTGGATTTACGTTTTCTACCAATATATTGCTCCTCTGGAGCAAGGTTCGAATTCTACATTCTATTTATTTAAGCTTTTACCTTTTTAACCCTTTAACCTTTTAGCCTTTTAACTTACTTTTGCGCCATGCAAACCACACTTAGCGAACAGGAAATAGTACGCAGGGACAAGCTTACAGAGATACAGGCACTGGGTATAGACCCCTACCCCGCCCCATTATATGAAATAACACATACTGCCCAATATATAAGAGACAATTATACCGACGAAAAAGCAGAGCAGTTCAAATCTGTTTCTTTTGCCGGGCGCATTATGAGTGTGCGCGACATGGGTAAGGCCAACTTCGCGGTGTTGCAGGACAGCACAGGCAAAATGCAGGTATACATACGCCGCGATGATATTTGCCCAGGCGAGGACAAAACACTGTACAATACCTTATGGAAAAAACTGCTTGACATTGGAGACATCATTGGTGTGAAGGGTTTTGTGTTCATTACAAAAACAGGGGAATTGTCCATACATGTAGAGCAATTTACTTTGCTCACCAAATCCTTGCATCCCCTGCCTGTTGTTAAGGAAAAAGACGGTGAAGTGTTTGATGCTGTTACCGACCTGGAGTATAAATACCGCCAGCGCTATGCTGACCTGATAGTAAACCCCAATGTGCGTGAAACTTTTATGCGCATCACGAAAATGAAGAATGCCATACGCAATTTTCTCAACGAGCGTGGCGCGCTGGAAGTGGACACACCTGTGTTACAAAGCATACCCGGTGGGGCTATCGCCCGCCCTTTTGTAACACACCACAATGCCCTGGATATGCCCTTATACCTGCGCATAGCAAACGAACTATACCTGAAACGCCTTATAGTAGGCGGTTTTGAGTGGGTATATGAGTTCAGCCGCAATTTCCGCAACGAGGGTATGGACAGGACGCACAATCCTGAATTTACCATTCTTGAATTCTACGTAGCCTACAAGGACTATCTCTGGATGATGGAGATAACAGAGCAGATGCTGGAGCAAACGGCTATTGCTACCAATGGCAGCTGCCTCAGCAATATTAACGGCACAGAAATAGACTTTAAAGCCCCTTATAAACGTATCAGCATCTATGATGCCATAAAAGAACACACAGGCATAGATATCAGCACGATGGATGAAGAAGAGCTGCGCGATGTTTGCAAAAAGCTGCATATAGGTGTTGACAATTCTATGGGCAAGGGCAAACTGATAGATGAGATATTTGGCGGCAAGTGCGAAGCTCATTATATACAACCTACCTTCATTATCGACTACCCTGTTGAAATGAGCCCACTGACCAAGAAACACCGCGACAAACCGGGGCTGGTGGAGCGTTTTGAGCTTATTATAAATGGCAAAGAAATAGCCAATGCCTACAGCGAGCTGAACGACCCTATAGAGCAGCGCGGACGCTTTGAGGAGCAGGTGAAACTGATGGAACGCGGCGATGAAGAAGCCATGTATATCGACTACGACTTCCTGCGCGCGCTGGAATATGGCATGCCACCTACCGCGGGCATAGGCATAGGTATAGAACGCCTTGCTATGCTGCTCACTGGCCAGGTATCTATACAGGATGTGATTCTGTTTCCGCAAATGAGACCGGAGAAGGCTGGGGGAAATTAGTCGTAAGTCATAAGTCGTAAGTAATTAGCAGTTTTAGAAATGAGGAAAGCCTTTTTATTTTTGTTGTTATGTGCGTTTGCCCTGCAAAGCCATGCCCAGAGCTATAAAGACAGCATTGCTCTTTTTCGGGAACAATACCGGGATAGTTTTCTTACCGATGCGCACAGCCCTTTAAAGGCTGCTGATACTAGTTTCCTCAGATTCTATTCTGTTGACCATGCATATTGTATGGTTGCAACACTGGCCTTGACGAAAGACGCAAAGCCTTTTGCAATACAGACACACAGCGGCAAGACCAAAAACTATATAGAGTATGGGCTGCTGAGCTTTAAACTGCATGGTAAAAAATATGCACTGCATGTTTACCAGGGCATAGACCTTATTGCCAAAGACCCTAAGTTTAAAGACTACCTTTTCATTCCATTTACAGATGAAACTAATTATACCGAAACCTTTGGTGGGGGCCGATATATTGACTTGTCGGTAAAAGATATAAAGAGTAATAAGATCATCCTCGATTTTAATAAATGTTATAACCCTTATTGCGCATTTGCCGATGGCTATTCATGCCCCATACCGCCCCAAAGAAAATTCTCTGCATGTAAAGATCAGGGCCGGGGAAAAATTGTTTGGGAAGCCCGGGTAAAATTTCCCGCAGAGACTCGCAGAAAAACGCTGATTTTATTATGCAGGAAAATGGTAAGTTTCATTTAGAAACTCGCAGACCTGCATGGTAATAAAATGCTTAATATTAGAAAATGTTGATGTGCAAAAAAGTGCCCGTAATTTCCCATACTTTCCCGTACTTTCCCATCTATTTCACGTGATTTTCACATAAGGTAATCGTCCTTATTTATTGATTTTCAATTAATTATATCATTTGTGAAGATAAAAATGCACATAGGAAATAAAAAATGGGAAATGAGAAAGAACTTAATAATTGCTGGGGTTTAAATTTGCTGTAAAGGTAAGATTTTGAGGTGTGGGTCGCAAAAAAAGATGTCCACATTTTTAAGGTCCGCCTGCCAGTCCTCCTGCCTTCATAGATATTTCATTCGGGCAGGCAAAACGCGGCACAAACCCCTTTCGCTGGCACAGAGAGCCCCGGCTAAAGGGGAATTAAATAAGCCGAAGAATGCTTGGTATTGCCAGTGCACATGCCACCCTACATACCAACAAGGGCGAAAATCAATGAACACTGCCAGGTCCCGAAGGCGGAGACCCGATAGAGAAGTAGCTTTATACATTTTGACATTTGCTTTCTCAGCCGATGTCTTCAGCTCGGGACTCAGCGGCAATTAAAGAGAAGGGCAAATATTTGCTTATCTTCGATTTGTCTAAATGAACACTGCCGAGTCCCGAAGGGGAGACTCGGCAGAGAAGTAATTTAGTAGCTTTATAATATAAAAGGATAAGTATGAAGCAGTATTTGCATTGCCTTTTTCTTCTTTTTTTTCTTTATTTTTCATCATTGGGTCTTGCGAATCAGAACCTGTTTGCTCAAATGCCCCTATGTTCAGGGCTAGGCTCAGGGTTAATTTATAGTGTGGGTGGGCCAGGTGGTTCAACTATTTATAATTACGACCCATCCTTACCTCTTTCTTCCACTAATCCATCCCTTAATGCGCTCCCCCTTAGTGGCGTAGGAGTAGCCTTAGCTGTATCAGAAAACCTGAATGGTGTGGGGCCTTCCCCTACTTTCTATTCTATTGCTGATTCTGCCGGAATGCCTTGCTATATTTATTATAACGGTACAAACTGGGTGAATACAGGACATTATATTGGGGCATCCTTAGCAGGAACAGGGATAGGTGCCGGTGGTGGGTTTATCTATGCTATTTTGAGCAATAGCATTTATAAATATGACGGCACCGGTAATGCAAGTTTCCTTTTAGCTTTACCTGTTGGCTCCCAAATCACATATGATATTGCAGTGGATTGTGCCGGCAATTTTTATATACTAAATGCATTTTATGGAGGGGGGTGGCTGAACGAATATAGTTCAAGTGGCAGTTTAGTTAATGCATGGACAACAAGCGGTATTCCCATGGGTAACGCTGGAGGTAGTTTAGCTATTGTTGGCAACCAGATATATTGTTTGTATGCTTCAGTTGTTGGAACTTATACTTTAGGTTTATTAAGCGGAACTATCAGCAATAGCAGCAGTAATATTAGTTTTAGCTTTACGGCTACATCTGCTTTTTCAGGTAGCACTGATTTTGCTTCCTGCCCCTTCGGCAATAATATAGTTATGGCCAATACAGATACGGCCTATTATAATTGCGGCAGCGGGCTGGCAGATAGCCTGAGTGCCAGCGGCATAGGGCCTTTTAGCTGGGCTGTGCTTAGCGGACCTGCCGTGCTAAACGGAAGTGGAGATAGTGTTACTGTGAGCAGCACCGGCCTTTCCACAATTGTGTTAAGTACATCGGCTTTTGCGCCCTGCGCTAATACAGATACTGTTACTGTAATACCATATATAAGCCCGCCAACAATGAACAGCAATAGCCCGGTGTGTACAAATGGGAATTTGGTATTGGGAATTGGGAATTTGCTGGCCGGCGCTACTTATAGCTGGACAGGACCAGGCGGTTTTGCAAGCGCTAATCAGAATGCAACTGTTTACAATATACAATTAGCGGATTCAGGTTATTATACTGTCAGAGATTCCCTGAATGGCTGTGTATCTTCAGACAGTATTTTAGTAAGCGTGCTGCAAAGCCCTTTGACGCCGCAGGCTAGCCATAACACGCCCTGCGCGGGTGATAGTTTGGGCCTGGCAGTAAACAGTCCACAAGCTGGCTGCACATTTAGCTGGAGTGGGCCACAGGGTTTTAATGCTAATGCGGAGGACACTTTTATAGCCCATGCGCAAAGTGGCAATGCGGGCAATTATATACTTACTGCACACCTGAATGGCTGCACCAGCCCTGACACTACGCTTGTTATTGTAACACCCACGGCAGGGCCGCCCATTATACAAATAGCAGGCGTACCTACCGATACCATGTGCATAGGTGGCAGTCTGAGCCTTGATGCCACGGCAACGAATGCAGGCAGCGCGCCTAGCTACCAATGGAAGAAGAACGGGAGCAATATAATAGGGGCAACAAACGCAAGCTATACCACAAGCGGACTGAGTAATGGCGACATAATGAGTTGCGAAGTAAGAGGCAATGCCACCTGCCAACCAGTGGACACGACCATAAGCGCAGGACTGTACATACATGTGCTGCAATTATCGCCGCCAAGTCTCAGCCTTAGCATTTTTCCGCTTATATATACCAACGGCCAGCTTGTAACCTTTTCGAGCCATATACCTGCAGGCAGCACAGGTATATCTTACCAATGGACAAAGAATGGCGTGGATATTGCAGGCGCCATACAACCCACTTATTCAAGCACGAATTTAAGTTTGAACGACACTATCTGCCTGATCGTTTATGACCATTTGCAATGCACGGAACCTGACTCTGTGATAGCTTGTGTGGAGCTGACGAATGGGATTCCCCCCAGCCCCCTGAAGGGGGAGTTTGTGGTTTATCCGAACCCTGTAACGAATCAGTTGACAATTCAGATTGCTGGTCAGGCGAGCAACAATGGCGTAAAGATATTTGATATGGTGGGGAGGATAGTTTATAGTGGGTTCATCAGTCAAAACAAAACAATTGTTTCTACAAGTGATTTTTCTTCGGGTGTTTATTTTGTGCAAGTGCTATCTGCGAATGGGGATAAGGAAATAGTGAAGGTGATAAAGGAATAAAATAGGAGCAATACAAGTGTGTGCGAGTCCCGATGGAGGAGACTTGCGCAGGTTGTATATCTTGCTTGAATTCCTTTATGCAGATGCGATCTACTGCCCGATATTCTGGGCCAGGCCAATGGCCAGTAAGAGCACTATGAAACCTAATACAATGCCTGAAACAGCTTTGATAAGGTGGGGAGTGTGGTTCTTGATACCCCATATACCTAATATGATGCCCCCGAGGCCGAATAAACCAAGGAGTATATAAAACAAAACCAAAGGGATATGAAAAAGAGCCAATAAAATAAGATCAAGCAAAAGGCCCCAGCCTGCCACATGCGGTGCGAACACAGCGGGATCGTACTCATCATCATCGTCCCCTATCATGCTTCTGAAACCATGCCTGATGCGCTGAAAGAAATTTGCTTTATGTGCTATACTATTATGAGCGCCTGAAAAGCCTGCGCCTTCGCTATTTTCGGGAAGCCCTGTTGATAATGCAAGCGCTTCGCTATGCTCATCATTATTAGTGGCAAGCTCTTTATTTTCTTTCTTTACGAGGAAGGCTGCATCTGAACGCAGTGCGCAATTAAAAATAAAAAACGACAGGAATAAGAACGCGCATTTTAAGTTCATCGGTGTGATTTTGATTAAAGCTACACAAATATCCGCTTATATCATGCATACAGCTTTGAAAACATGTGTATTTGCAACAAAAAAGCAAATTGAATACTATCAATTTGCTTTGCTGCTATAGCGCTGTGGCGCTAAAAATAAATATTATTTCAAGCCCAGTTTTGCTTTTACGAGGCCCAGGACGTTGTCGCCATCCTTGCCATACAATATAGCCTGCTGTGCGGTATCGAAAATATAGTCATAACCTTTTTCTTTGGCTACTTCTTTAATTGCCTTGTCTGCTTTCTCCAGCAGTGGTGTATAAACTTCCTGCTTTTTCTGCCCTACTTTTTCCTGCGCACTTTGCGAAAAACTTTCTATACGCGCCTGGAGGTCCTGTATCTCTTTTGCCTTCACTTCCTTAATAGCATCTGTCATTGTTTTTTCGCCGGCCTGGTACTGCTGTATTTTGGTCTGGTATTCCTTCTGCATAGCCTCGCCTTCATCCTGGAATTGCTTGGCATATTTCTGCAGCATGGTATCGGCCTTAGCACGTTCCGGCATAGAAGCTAACAATTCCTGGGAGTTGATATACCCGAGTTTAGGTGATTGTGCGTAAACAAAATTGCCTATTAAGAGGCCGCAGATCAGTACGAGGGAAAATCGTTTCATTATGTATTTTTGTTATTTTTAAAAAATAAGTTTTGCAAATTAAAGCCCATTATTTGTTTATTCCAAGATTTTTCGAAAAACATAGTGGTTTTTACAGGCAAGCCTCCTGTGGCATTAAAAAGCCGCCCATAAGAGCGGCTTATATTAAATACAGTAAGTTTTATTTAAGGCTTAATTTCTGTTTTACGATCGGCATTATATTATCTCCATCTTTGCCATACAACAAAAAGCCCTGCCCTGCATCGAAAATGTAATCGTAATTCTTTTCTTTGGCAACATCTTTAATGGCCTTATTGGCTTTCTCATATATAGGGGCCAGCACTTCCTGTTTCTTCTGCCCTACTTTTTCCTGAGCGCTTTGCTGAAAACTTTCTATGCGTGCCTGCAGGTCCTGTATCTCCTTCATCTTCACTTCCTTAATAGCATCGGTCATGGTCTTTTCTCCTGCCTGGTATTGCTGCCCCTTGGTTTGATATTCTTTTTGCATGGCTTCGTACTGGTCCTGGAATTGTTTGGCATATTTCTGAAGTGTAGTATCAGCTTTGCCGGTTTCGGGCATGGCAGCCAAGAGCTCCTGGGAATTAATATATCCAAGTTTCAAAGGGGCCGAACTGCCCTGCGCCCTTGCGATATTGCCAAGCGACAAAAGGCTACAGCTAAGTATTAATGCGAAACGTTTCATTCTTAATTTTGATTGTTATTATTTTTTTTAAATACAGTAAGGACGTTTAAACCCTATTTATTGTTATTATTGCTGTTACTATTAGTTACACCCAGTATTTTCAACACATCGTCACTCCTGTCCAGTTTAGGGTCGGCATAAAACAGGGTAACACCACCCGCTTTGTCCAGCACTATATCAATAGCTTTGCCTGTTGCCATTTTTTGCACTGCGTTAAACACTTTGTCCTGTATGGGCTTTACCAATTCCTGGCGTTTTTTAAAGAGGTCGCCTTCGTAGCCAAACCTTTGTTTTTTGCAGATCTTTGGCGTCTTTTTCTTTGCTTACTATTTCGTCTTCGCGTTTTTTGCGCATATCGTCAGTAAGCATAGGTCGCTCTGCCTGGTAAGCCTTATACATCCTGTCCACCTCTGCCATCCTGTCGTCTATCTCTTTTTGCCATACTTTCGACACATTGTCCAGTTTGATCTGGGCGTCTTTGTAATCGTTTAATTTATCCAGTATGTATTTGGAATCTATTGTGCAATACTTCTGCGCAGTAGCTACTGTGGCAAAGGCCAGCATCAGCGCTAAACTTGTTATTATCCTTTTCATATACTTGGTTTTATAAAAAAAACAGAACTATTTAATAACGTTGCTTCTTATAATAAATTATTCTTCAAACTATACAAATTCCCTGCCACTTATTTAAACGCTTATTCCGGCTCGAAACCTAACATGAAGGTGAACTTGGCCATATCTGTAAGCTTGGTTACACCGTTTACAGGATCGTACCTGTCAAAACCTACACCATAGTCAAGCCCGAGCATACCAAACATAGGAAGAAATATCCTTACACCCAAACCGGCATCCCTGTTCAACTGGAAAGGATTGAAGGACTTGAAATCACTCCAGGCATTGGCAGCATCAAAAAACGCGAGGCCGTATATAGTAGCTGTTGGTGCAAGTGAGAAAGGATACCTTAACTCTACAGAGTATTTATTGAAAATGGTGGCATCCTGTGCATATACTTCATAACCACGCTGCGAAATGATATCCCGACCTATGAAATAAGAATAACCTGACAAGCCATCACCACCCAACTGGAAGCGCTCGAAAGGAGAGAAACCGATGCCGGAATTATAATAACCGAGGAAGCCGTATTTGGTAACAAACCTAAGCACCAAGTTGCCTGTGAGGCGCTGGTACCAATCTGCCAGGAAACGGTATTTATGTTATTCTATCCATTTGTATTTTTCCTGCGGGCTTTCGTTGGTATAATCTATGCCTGTAAATGCACTGTATGGCGGTGTGAACTGGAAGGTTAAGCTGATATTAGAACCGCTTCTTGGGTAAAGAGGCTGATCTATAGAGTTGCGCCCCAAAACGATCTTTGCATAAAGGTTGTTACTGAAACCGTCAGTAAAGTTCGGCACCAGTGCATAATCTACCAGGCGGTAATTGTTATAATAAAGCCCGTAGGTAAGTATGCAAAAATCATCCGTCCATTTTATACGTTTGCTCATGGCAAGGCCGCCACCCGTCATCCTGAGGTAAGAGAGATTAGGGTCGGTACCCACGGCTGATGCAGAGTATTTACTATACACAATATTCGCCGTCAGCGCATTGGGCCTGTGGCCACCCAACCAGGGCTCGGTGAAAGAGGTGTTTAAGGAATTATAATAAGCACCGTTTGAAGAGTAGTTTATGGAAAACTTCTGCCCGTCGCCCACCGGCAATGGATCCCAGAATTTAGGTTTGAAGATATTCCGGATGGAAAAGTTATTAAAGATGATGCCTATGTTGCCATAAAAATTGATACCACCACCAAAACCTGCTGATAAGCTCAACTGGTCGCTTGATTTTTCTACTACGGTGTAATCTATATCCACGGTTCCATCTTCAGGGTGCGGCTTGGGTTGGATACCTATTTTTTGTGCGTCAAAAAAGCCTAATGTAGCTATCTCCCTTTGTGAACGAACCAGGTCTTCGCGGCTGAACTTATTGCCAGGCAAGGTGCGTAATTCCCTGCGTATCACATGCTCATTCGTACGGTCATTGCCCGCTATAGATATATCCCTGATGGTTGCCTGAGAACCCTCGGTTATACGCATTTCAAAATTTATGGTGTCGCCTCCTGTTACGGAAGTTTCTGTTGGGTCAACATTAAAGAACAGGTAACCATCGTTCATGTAAAGGCTGCTAACATCTTCGCCGCCCTCTGGATTCAATTGACGACCTATGCGGGTCTCCAATAATTCCTGGTTGTATATATCTCCTTTCTTTATTGCCAAGACCCTTGATAATTGTTCGTCGGAGTATTTAGTATTACCCTTCCATGTTATGTCGCCAAAATAATACTCGTGACCTTCTTTTACCTTTATCTCTACATTGATATTGCCGTTTTCAACAGCGTACTCAGTGTCAGCAACAACAGAAGCGTCACGGTAACCCAAAGAGTTATAATAAGTAACTAAAGACTGTTTGTCGTCTTCAAATTTCTGCGGATTGAATTTGGAGGAAGAGAATAATTTAAACCTGAAATAGGGTTCAATGGCATCAAGTGTTTTGGTGGGTGAAAGAAAACCGAAATTGCGGACATACTTGCCAAAAGAACGTTTGGTGCTACCATACACACTTTTCTCCGCAGGGGGATGCAATGTGAGGCGCATATTTTCTTTTGTCGATTTCAATGTGCGTTTCAGGCGCATTTCGCCTGCATGCTCATTACCGGCAATATTTATCTGGTTGATATGGGTTTTATAGCCCTTATCTATATTGAAGGTTAGTATTATTTTATTTACAGCCAGGGTATCGGGCCTTTCCGTTACAGTAACCTTGCACTTACCATAGCCTTTATCGGTAAAAAATTTGGTAATGCGCACTACAGCTTCTTTCTTGGTTGCCTCTGTTACCACACGCTCTTTTACCAGTACCAGTTTTTCTTTCAGTTCTTTTGCTTCGCCGGGCTTTATACCTTTAAAGTTATACTTGCTCAGGCGCGGCCTTTCCTCCACACTAATGTTCAGGAACACCTTATTGTCAATAAATTTTGTGATGGTGATGCTGGCATTCGAGAAAAACTCCTGTTTCCAGAGGTTGCGGATGGCCTTGGCAATATTTTCATCGTTCGGCAAATGCACTTTCTGGCCCACGCTGAGGCCTGTTACTGCCATCAGCAGTTCCTCATCAAGATATTTAGCGCCTGTAACCGTTATACCACCAATTTCATATTCCTTAGGCCTGTCTGCTTCTGCAGTGGCCGGGGCTAATGCAGAATGCATCCCTTTTCCGCCCTGCATGCCTATCTGCGCGTGCAAATGCAGCGTAGCTAAAACAGCAAGAACTAAGAGGCAAAAATGCAAGGTCTTTCTATACATGGTGGGGATCGTTCGTTTGAATTTGTTCACTTGTTTTGCCAAAGCGGCGTTCTCTTTGCTGGTAGTTCAGCAAAGCTTCATATAAATTCTGCCTCCTGAAAGCGGGCCAATGCACATTGGTAAAGTACAATTCTGCATAGGCCAGTTGGTACATTAAAAAATTACTTATCCGGTGTTCGCCGCTTGTTCGTATCATCAGTTCCGGATCGGGGAATGCGGCGGTATTGAGGTAGGAGTTGAAAAGCTTATCGTCTATTTGTACCGGGTTTATTTTTCTTTCAGAAATATCTACTGCAATATTCTTTACTGCTTCTACTATCTCCCAGCGGGAGCTATAACTTAAAGCAAGCACAAGGTTTAGCCCGGTGTTCATCGCGGTCATGCTTTTAGCTTCATCCAGTTCTCTTTGGCATATTTCCGGCAGACTTTTAAAATCGCCTATGACATGCAGCCGCACATTATTTTTTTTCAGCTCTTCAGCTTCCTTTCGTATCGTGTTCACCAGTAATTCCATCAGGGCGTCCACCTCGGTTTTGGGGCGTTTCCAGTTCTCGGTGCTGAAAGCGTACAGGGTAAGATATTCTATACCAAGCTCTGCACTGGCATTCACAATGTCCCGCACGCTTATCACCCCCTCATGGTGGCCATAAACACGGTCTTGTCCGCGCTCTTTTGCCCAGCGGCCATTGCCATCCATAACGATAGCTATATGCCGTGGCAGGTTGTTGCGGTCAAGAGATTGCAAAACATCCATATTAGGTAATACTGTTACCAGCTGATAATTTTTCTGAAAAGGTGTGCAAAGCTACAAAAATAGCCGCTTGTACTTTGGATAAAAATCCTGCCTTACAGTTTAACGCCATTTTAACTGCTTTTTCGTTGAAAATCAAGGGATGGAGGGGAGATAATTGGAATATGATGCTACCCAAGATTAATTTTCGGATAAACAAAATATTTACTTGGGAATAATATTACCAATCGAAACTTTGTTACTTTTATTTTATTAGACTTCAAATTAATTTTTTATGCCTCTAAAATCTATCCTTAGGTTTTGCTTTGCATCATTAGCAATTATCTTTTGCCATAGCGCTGTAAGAGCACAATGTGGTTCGTGGAGTGTTGTTGGCCTGGGTGGATTTTCCGCAGGAGGGACAAGCAGTGCCCATTTGGCATTAGATCATAATGATGTGCCATATATGGACTATGATGACGGGTCCGGTGCCACAATGATGAAATATAACGGAAGTTCGTGGGTAAATGTTGGAAACACTGCTTTTTCAGGAGGGCAAGTGGAATATGTGGATATAGCTATTGATACGGCTAATATACCTTATGCTTCGTATGTGGACATAAACCATGGAACCAAAGTAAGTGTAATGAAATATAGTGGAAGTTCCTGGACTTATGTAGGTTCTCCTGGTTTTACAACACCGGACCCGGAGTTTGTAAGAATAGCCTTTGATAAAAATGATACACCTTACGTAGCATTTTCAGATCTTACTAATAATACTGCTACTGTAGAGAAATTTAATGGAACTTCCTGGGTGATAGTTGGTGCAGGGTATGGTTACGCCACGCATACCTGTATAGCAATTGATGGCTTTGGAACACCGTATGTTCTTTTCGCAGACTGGAACAATAGCGGAAAAGCTTCTGTAATAAAATATAATGGGAGCTCTTGGGTGGCAGTTGGTTCTGCAGGTTTCTCGATGGCTGATATCAGTGATGAATCCATTGCAATTGATAAGTATAATACTCCTTACGTTTCTTTTAGAGACTGGGGCAACAACCAAAAGGCTTCTGTAATGCGATATAATGGAAGCAATTGGGTCTATGTGGGTAATTCAGGCATTTCCAGCGGGGCAGCCTTGCTTACTTCTTTAGCAATTGATGGAAATGCGACGCCTTATGTTGCTTATATGGATAGCTGGATTGCAGATCCTTGTTCGGTACAAAAATGGAATGGCACGTCGTGGGCATATGTTGGTCCACAAGGGTTTTCTATTCAAGACGTTGAAAACACAAGTATGGCCATCAATAAGAGTGGCGTGCCTTATGTTGGCTATTCAGACTATAATTATAACTTAAAAACAACCGTGCAAAAATATCAACAAACTGTTACTATTGATTTACAGGACAGCCACATCAATATATGTGCAGGAACTACAAGCGCCAGTATGCCATACCTCGATACCACCGGCGGCCCAACCCATTACAGCATTGCATGGACCTCTGCGGCCACAAGCGCCGGCTTTACCAATATAACTAATGCAACATTCCCGGCAAATTCTTTTTCTATAGCTGTTCCGTCTACAGCAAGTCCCAATACCTACACCGGCAAACTAACGGTATCAAACGCAAGTTGTGATAATGGCGGGATAGAAATAAGCATCACTGTGAATCCCATTATTACTCCTTCTCTTTCTGTTACGGGCAGTAGCACTGTATGTGCAGGAAACCCATCCACATATACTGCTAATTCAAATATTACGGCTGCAACATATCAATGGCAGCTAAATGGCAGTAATGTAGGAACAAATAGTAGCACCTATTCTTATACTCCTTCAAATTCGGATATTGTAAGCTGTATTACCACTATACCAAGCGGCTGCTTCACGTCTTCAAATCCGGACACCAGCAATAGTATTACTATCAGCATAAGCCCTTATACAACTCCAAGCCTTTCCATAAGCGGCAATAGTGCAGTTTGCTCAGGTACACTCGTTACTTATGGTGCTGCCTCCAATGTACCGGGTGCGACTTATCAATGGAAGGTGAATGGTAATAATGTTGGAACGAACAATAGTACGTATGCTTATAGCCCGGCAAACGCTGATATTGTAAAATGTATCACAACCATGCCCTCAGGTTGCTATACAGCCGATGCTGATACAAGTAACATTATTGTTATGGCCGTAACTGCAAATACTACACCTACTCTCTCTATTTCGGGTAGCAACACAATCTGTACAGGTTTGCAGGATACTTTTACAGCAACATCCAATGTTACAGGCGTAATATACCAATGGCAGGTAAATGGAATTAATGTAGGTAGTAATTCCAACAGTTACACTTACTCAGCCATCAATGCGGATATTATTAAGTGTGTCGCAACCATGCCGGCGGGTTGTTACACTACTGGTGCTGATACGAGCAACACTATTACAATGACTGTAAACCCATATATAAGTCCTACCATTGTGCTTAGCGGACCGGGCATTGCTTTGCAAGGTAGTTCCGTAACCATTAGTGCAACATTAGTCAATGCAGGGACTGCTCACAGCATTGAGTGGAAAAATCGCGGCACACCTTTTAACACCACTACTGTTCCATCTGTTACTTACACAAAAGCTACAGGTACGGATACCATAACTGCTATTATTACAGTTACATCACCCGGTTGTTATAATACAGACTCTGCTCTGGGATGGGTAGTTAATGATAGCACTACAGGAGTAGGCACCGCCGTTTTTTCTAACCAAGAAATAATAGTTTACCCAAATCCATTCGGTGATCGTATTATTGTAAGCGGTTTGCGAGCAGGTGATAATGTATGTGTTTATGACCTTTTGGGAAGAAAACGAACTATTACCAGGGAAATACAAAATAAGCAAGCCGAACAAAATTTCTCATTAAAAGAACTTCCTGTTGGTACTTATTTCCTGCATGTATGGGATGAAAAAGGTAATACAATAGGTAATATTTCATTGCAAAAATTATAATAACAATGTTAAGGCACAGCTCCACAGCCTTCAGATAGCAAAAATCGAAATTAATCTCACTATCAAAAAAAATATCTAATTTTAGATTAGATATATCATTTGGTCAATGAGAAGTGTCTTACTGGTCTTTTATTGTTTTTGCCTATTTAGCTTTAATGTTTCAGTTGCCCAGGTTAAATGGGAAAAGTGCGGCTATGATATTGTGAGATCGGCAATGATGGTCAAAAACCCAGATTTTGAACAACGCCTTGAAGCACAATTAAATGCGAGACAAAAAATGCTTGCGGCAAAAACCACCAAAACTACTGTAAACATTAATATCCCTGTTGTTTTTCATTTTATCCTTAATCAGCAACAACTGCACCAGGTCGGTGATTCTTCAGGGATTGCACAGCGCATCATCACGCAGATGCAGGTGCTGAACGAAGATTATAACAGGGGCAACGGAGACAGTTCAAAAATACCCGGCGCTTTTAAGTCGCTTTATGGCAACCCGAATATAAAATTCGGATTGGCCCATACCGATCCTAATGGCAACAGTACCGATGGATGGGAGATCAAAACTACGACCCTGCAAGGATTTGATGTATTTGCAAACTCCGGCAGTGCAGCTAAATACGACAGCAGCGGGGGTACTAATGCCTGGGATGTGAGCAGCTATCTGAATATATGGGTTATCAATATGCTGGAAGGAACGGTACAATCAGGGGTAATAGGACTTACCGTACCGCCAAGCTTTACAGATTCCTCTATCTATTCCAATGCTAACCCTAAAGTAGAAATGGGGGTTTTGATACGATACGATGCATTTGGCAGAAGGACAAACTCATCAGAATATTTTTATCCCGGTATAGACCTTGGCAGAACCACTACCCATGAAATAGGACATTATTTTAATTTATTCCACCCTTGGGGTGATGATGATGATGATGATATATGCCGTTGTCCATGGCCCAGGTTTCTGAACGGCTCCTGGCAGACAGGCCACGATGACGGAATTGCAGATACACCACCTGAAGGCTGCCGTCATTATGGAGGCTATACATTCCCTGTTTATGATAGTTGCTCCCCTAGTTATCCCGGACTTCTGTTCATGGATTATATGGAATATGTAGATGACAGCAGTATGAGCATGTTTACAAATGACCAGGCATATGTGATGGACAATGATATTTCTATAGGATATACCCATTCCCTTATATCCCACCCCCAGTTGTTAGATTATCCGGGAACAACGAATCCTAATTCTGACAATATTTATTCCCTATACCCTAACCCTGCCATTTTGGGCCGCACTTCAGTTAATTTTAACCTCTTGCCTGAGGGATTTGAGTCTATCTCAGTTTACAATTCTTTTGGACAGCATATTATGGATATAAATACATCCAATCAACTTACCACATACTACCCCATTGACCTCTCAGGCCAAAAAAAGGGCATGTATTTTGTCAAGCTACATTTTGCTAACCGCACCGATGTAAGGAAACTTGTAGTGCTGTGATGAAATACTTTGTAAATTGCAGCCCATAAGTTTATCATGATGAGCACCGAAGCATTTAGTTTATCCGTGGCCCTGAAAGGAACAGGCATTAGCAAAGAATTATTACAAATAGCTGAAAAAGTTGAACATCAGCAACGCATTACAGAAGCAGAGGGAATGCTGCTCTTTGAAAAAGGAGAACTTGGTTTCCTGGGTGCTTTAGCCAGCCATATTGCAGGCCGCCTGCATCATAACAAGGTCTATTTCAACCGCAATTTTCATATCGAACCCACCAATGTTTGTGTTTTCACCTGCAATTTCTGTTCTTATTCGCGCTTATATAAAAACAGGGACGATGGTTGGGAATTGAGTATGGAACAAATGCTGGACATGGTGCGCAAATATGACGGACAGCCTGTTACAGAAGTGCATATTGTGGGCGGGGTACATCCCAAAATGAACCTGGAATTTTTCTGTGAGCTGGTAAGCAAAATAAAAGCACATCGTCCTGATCTGCACATAAAAGGATTTACTGCCGTGGAACTTGATTATATGTTCCGTAAAGCCAAATTAAGCGTGGAAGAAGGCATGATGAAATTTAAAGAAGCCGGCCTGCAATCGCTGCCCGGTGGAGGCGCTGAAATATTTCACCCTGATGTGCGCATGGAAATTTGCGCTGATAAAGTAGACGGTGACGGTTGGCTGCTGATACATGAAACGGCCCACAAACTCGGTATGCACACCAATGCCACCATACTATATGGCCATATAGAAAAATACGAACACCGAATAGACCACATGAGCCGCCTGCGCAATCTGCAGGATAAGACAGGGGGATTTAATTGTTTCATTCCGCTCAAGTTCCGTAATAAAGATAATGACATGTCTAATATACCGGAACTATCGGTTGTGGAAGACCTGCGCCTATATGCCATATCACGCATATTCATGGATAATTTCAGAAACCTGAAAGCCTACTGGCCTATGCTGGGAAGGCAGTCGGCACAGCTCACTTTATCTTTCGGTGTAAACGACCTGGATGGCACCATAGATGACACTACAAAAATATACTCTATGGCCGGCAGTGAAGAACAAAGCCCTGCAATGAGTACAGAAAATCTTTGCGACCTGATACTTGCCGTAGGAAAGATACCTGTGGAAAGGGATACATTATACAACGAGCTAAAAGTTTACAAAGAACCGGAATTAGCACATTAATCAATCACATAAGATATCGAAGCCCTACCGTGATCGGTATGTAGAAGAGGCGATAATGATATGGGTCCTGCAAAATAGTGCCAGGAATAGTGTAGTTATAGTCTGTATATCTTAATGCAGCCTCCACATTCGCACCCAATTGCTTGCTTATCATAAAAACAGCGCCTGTCTGCAGCCCAGCGGTAAAACCAATAGCTGAGTTATAGCTTGTGCTATAACCGGTTGGATTGCCATAAGGTCCGTTTGCATATTCCCAAGTATTTAGACCAATTTTTGCAATGGCAAGCCCACCCATAAGGCCCGTATATAAATATCCGTTGATGATGTTGCGCCAGGTTCTGTTATAGAAAGCGTAAGGGCTTATCAACGGATTAGCAACATGGTCATAGACTTTGTTGGTATATACGGGCATCAGGTAATTATATTGCGAAAAGTTCACCACATCAACACCTACTCCTATCTGCGCAGAAGGCAAAACAAGATCTGCTTTAAAGCTGGCTGCATAACCAATTACTGCTTTATCTCCAGCAGTGTAAATATTATGTATAGGCAGGAAATGAAAATTGCATCCTCCGTTTAGGCCAAATTCGAAATTTTGAGCCTTGCAATACAAAGGCAGCATAACGACTAATAACAACAGTTTCTTCATAACACGCTATTACACTAACATAAAGTTAGTCGTTTTATTGCGTTCTGTGCCAATCAAAAATTTAAGCTTGCAGCTTCAGTCAGCAAACACACTGATATTCAGGCTCATGCGTTATGCGCCGATGCTATCCTTTGAAAAAATGGTCCAATTTTTATGTCCGTTCCCCTTCTCTATTTCTTTGTCCATAGCTTTTGCAATGGCAGGTATCACATTCAGCGGCATTCCTTTGCTTTGTGCACCTTCCATCATTAAGCGTGCGTCTTTACGGGCCATGTTCAACTCCCATGTGGGTTCGTCAAAATTCTTAGCCATCATGCCCTTTGTGCGTCCCGCAACCATTGTCGCAGGATTAAAGAACTCGAATAAAGACAAGACATCAGCACCCGGAATATCAAGTGCATTAGCGAGCGCTAATGTATCGGAGATCGCTCCGGTCATACAAATAAGAAAGAGATTGCCCAATAACTTTGTTCCTGCTGCCTTTGCCGGGTTCTCGCCCAGGTACATTAATTTCCCTGTCATAGCAGCAAGTTCTTTTTCTACTGTATCGAACAAGTTTTTATCCCCCGAGGCTAACATGCTACCCGTACTTTCCAAAGCATTCTGCGGCCCCATGAACACGGGTGCATGCAAATAAAGGAAGCCACGGTCTTTCCATAATTGACTACGCTTTGCAGCCCCGTCAGCAGATGTAGTGGTATGATCAATAATAATTACACCTTTTTCAAACCCTGTTTTTGCGCGCTCTAATACCTCTTCTACTGCAGCGTCGTCAGACATGGTCAAGTGTACCCTGTTGCACCCTTTCACAGCATCTTCTACATTTACAAACGCTTTAGCACCAAATTCTTCAAGGGCTTTTGCTTTAGCGCCGGTCCTGTTCCATACCTGCACCTGTACACCTTTTTTCAACATCGCACGTACAAAATTCGCACCGAGAAGACCTGTTCCGAGATAAGCTACCATTTTACTTAGTTTAGAGTACAAATGTAAAGCAGAATTGCATCTGAATTGTATGATGCTGGTTTGGCTTGTTTAAATATTTTTTAATTTGGATTTTCATTAACTTTACAGAAATATATATAAAGATGAAGGTGTTATTGGATATAAAAGATGCAAAAGCCCCTTATTTGTTGGAGGTGTTGAAAGGTTTATCCTATGTAAAAGCAAAAACACTCACCCCATATAAGGCAAAAATACTGGAAGACATAAAGGAAGCAGTCGAAGAAATGATCTTAATTCAGTCTGGTAAATTAAAGGGCCGTAACGCAGAAGACCTTTTTGATGAGCTATAAAATAATTTCAATCCCAAAATTTGAAAAAGAGCTGAAAAGGCTTGCCAAGAAATATCCTTCTCTTAAAATAGAATATATTAACCTTGTGCAAAGTTTAAAAACAGAACCCGGACAAGGTGCTTCGCTGGGTAATAATTGTTACAAAATCCGTTTATCTATCGCATCCGAAGGTAAAGGCAAATCAGGTGGAGCAAGGGTAATTACTTGTTTAAAAGTCATGGAAACAAGTGTTTACTTACTAACCATTTATGACAAAGCAGAGAAGGAAAACATACAAGACATCGAACTTGCTGAATTGCTTAAATGGATCCCTTAAATAACACGCAGCATTTAACTCAACATCAACTCGCTCAATTCAAGTCCCTTCTCGATCAGGTCTATAGTAAAGTTCTCCTCAACCCCGTGCATATTGCAATCATTATTGCCTAATGAGATAAGAAAAGCATCAATACCCAGCACATTCTTAAAGTCTGCAACAACGGGGATGCCGCCACCTACATTCTTTATTACAGGTTTTACTCCATATACCTTCTCCTGCCATGCCATTATCTTTAGTATCTCAGGCTCGGTAACATTTACCTTCACAGGATAAGACAATTTATCTAATTGGATATTATAATCAATATACTTAGGCGTATTATCGGCAACATATTTTCTGAACATTTCAACAAAGTCTTCAGGCTTTTGCGAAGCAACTAAGCGAAAATTGATCTTTGCAAATGCGCTGGCCGGGATGATGTTTTTATAACCTTCGCCGGTATAGCCAGCATTAAACCCGCTTACTTCCACAGCGGGCCATATTCCCACCATTGTGTGGAAATCATATTTACCGATGGTTGCTTTAACGCCTGCAGTTGTAATAGGGTCATCGATCTTTAACAGTGCGAGGTTCCTTTCTATTTGTTCGGGTTTTATTTTGTCAACCGCATCATAAAATCCCGGAATAGTTACTGTGCCATCGGGCAAGAGCATTTTTGACAGGAGTGCAATAAGTTCTTTTGTTGCACTTGGCACACCACTGCCAAACAAACCTGAGTGCAGGTCATTTTTTGCAGATGTGAATTTAAGGGTTAGGTTACCGCCGCCACGAAGGGATTCTTCGATAGTAGGCGTAGCACCCAATATTTCCCCATCCGAAATAATGATCTGGTCACTTTTCAGCAGCTCCGCATTATGGCTTACAAGGTCAGTCATATCAGGGTTACTGGTTTCTTCATTACCCTCTATCATGAATTTCAGATTGCAACCAAGGCGCTTTTCTTTTATCAGTTTGATAGCTGTAAAAATATGAATGAAATTCTGGCCTTTATTATCAACCACCCCGCGCGCCACGAGTTTTCCGTTAGCTTCGGTCAGTTCAAATGGTTCCGTTTTCCAGCCATCTTCTTTTGCCGCCGGCTGCACGTCGTAATGCCCGTATATGAGTTTTGTTTTCAGGTTGTCCGCTACATGATATTCGGCAACAACAACAGGATTGGTTTTGGGGCCCTTAAGTATTGTTACTTTAAAGCCATTGTCTTTCAAAAGTGTGCTTAACCATTGTACTGTAGCATCCATCTGCGATGTAAATGCAACATCTGTTGAAATACTTTTAAAAGCGATATACTCTGTGAACAGGCGCGTAAATTCTGTAAGGTCTTTTTTCATTTTATATTTGCTGATTGAGCAGGTAAATTAAATATTTTAATTGATTTGGGACTCAAATACCTACAACAGGGCCGTATAGCTCCACCCAAGAACGTTTTGGCTAGTTTATAATTTTGATTTAGTTTTAATTTATTCAGTAGTATTCAAATGAAAAAAATCGCATCTCTATTCCTTATTCTGTTTCTATATTGCCAGGCATTTAGCCAACCCCTGAGTGTTTCGCTCGCAGGAAGTGGTATCTGCACAGGTGATACTTTATTTCTTACAAGCAACCATAATCCCGCACAGATAATTTGGGAACTTAATGGTATTGTTGTTAACCCTGTAGATGCCTACTGGCATGCCAATGCTACCACAGTGGCAGGCAATGGCATTTTTGGCAGCGGCGGTGCCCAGCTTGATACACCGGGCGGCATCTTTGTTGATAAGAGTGGTTATATCTATATAGCAGATGAGAAAAATAACCGCGTGCAACAATGGGCGGCGGGCGCTAACGTAGGCATTACCGTCGCCGGCAGCACCACAGCCGGGACCGACAGCACCAAACTCAGTAGCCCCGCAGATGTGTGGGTCGATACTTCGGGCAATGTTTATATTGCTGATGCAGGAAATAACAGGGTGCAGAAATGGGCGCCTTTCGCCATACATGGCACCACAGTTGCCGGTGGCAATGGCGCCGGTAATGCTGCTAACCAATTGAGCAATCCCCAGGGAGTTTTTGTAGATACTTTTGGAAATGTCTATGTATCGGATGCTGCGAACAGCAGGGTGCAAAAATGGACACCGGGCGCTACTTCGGGTACTACCGTTGCAGGCGGTAATGGCGCCGGCAGCGCCGCCAACCAGTTAAGTAATCCCGCAGGCCTCTATGTTGATAAGACTGGCAATATCTATATAGCAGACCAGGGCAACAACCGTATCCAGAAATGGGCCGTGAGTGCTATAACAGGCACTACCGTTGCGGGCGGCAATGGCGCGGGTGCAAACAGCAATCAGCTTAATAGCCCCTCTGATGTATACGTGGACGGCAACAGCACTGCCTATATTACAGATAAAACCAACAGCAGAATACAGGAATGGCAAACAGGGGCGAGCACCGGCTATACCATAGCCGGCGGAAACGGTAACGGGTCTGCTCCCAACCAGTTCTATTATCCTACCAGCATTATTTTAGATAGCGAAGGTGTGATGTATGTTTCAGACAGGTATAACCACAGGGTACAGAAATTTGTTACCAACACCGACACTACATTATACGTTCCCCTGCCCGGAAATTACAAAGCTGTAGTTTACACTTTTACCGGAAAGATCGACTCTACGGGCATTGATACCATCCACACTAAAACACGCCCTGATATTACCGTAACACCACATCCCGGAACGGTGGTAGCCGGCGGCACTACAGTGAACTATACAACCGTGGCTACCTGGGGAGGCCTTTCTCCAACTTATCATTGGTATCTTAACGGCGCTGCCGTAGGCACTAACGCGGCCACCTATTCCAACAGCAGTTTGCAAAACGGAGACATAGTTGCCTGCGTAATGATAAGCGATGCTGTCTGTCCCTATCCTGATTCTGTATTTCATGCAGTGCAGGAGACTATCATACCTGCCGACACGATTTCAGGAACTACAAACTGTGTGGGCAGTGTACTCACCGTCAACAGTAATATACCCGGAGATAAAATAGTCTGGAAGAATAACGGCAACGTAGTGCAAACACAGATCGGTGGCTGGCAAAAAAACGGCACCACTGTAGCCAGTAATCCCGGCATTTATTGGCAGCCTATCGGCCTCTTTGTTGATAATATGGGCAACATGTATGTGGCAGATCAGCAATATGACCAGGTGACAAAATGGGCACCAGGCGCCACTTCGGGCGTAGTGGTTGCTTCAGGCTATGTTTTCTACGATGTCTTTCTTGATGGCCTGGGCAATATGTATACCGCTGATGAATCATCAGTAATGAAATGGGCACCGGGCGCCAGCAATGGCGTACTTGTGGCAGGAGGGAACGGATTTGGCCCTGCTTCCAACCAACTGAACATTAACAGCATTTTTGTTGACGATAAAGGCGCCATCTATGTAACCGATTTCGGTTTTCACAAAGTGATGAAATGGTTACCCGGTGCAGACACAGGTATTGTTGTGGCGGGAGGCAATGGCCAGGGCAGCGCTGCAAACCAATTTAACTATCCCGGGGGCATCTATGTTGATACCGCGGGCAATATGTATGTATCGGATATTTTTGGCTGCCGCGTTCAGAAATGGGCGCCTGGTGCTACTTCGGGCACCACAGTTGCTGGCGGCAATGGCTGCGATACGGGCGCTAACCAGCTTTACGAACCCGATGGCATTTATGTGGACAGGAAAGGGTATCTTTTCATTGCTGACCAGGTAAATCACAGGGTCCAGCTATGGACACCGGGCGCCACCACAGGCATTACGGTTGCGGGTGGTAACTACCAATCTGCTTCTTCAGCCAGTCAATTATCTATTGTGACTGATGTCTTCCTCGATGTTTCGGGCAATTTATATGTTACTGACGTCAATTATAATTACCGTGTCCAGAAATTCTCCGACTCCATTATCAATACTTATACCACAACTGCAGCGGGCATTTACACCGCCGAACTTACATCGGCACGCAATGCCAAAGGTGTGTCTCCACCCGACTCCATCTATGCCAATGTAGCTCCTACTGCGCATATTTCTGTTAGCCCCGGCACCTCCATCGGCACGGGACAGAATGCTACCTTCAGCGTAACGACAACTAACGGAGGCCCTGCCATTACTTACCAGTGGAGAAAGAATGGTGTTAATATCCCGGGGGCAACTGGCAGCACTTATTCAACCACCACCCTTGCCAATGGCGACATTATTACCTTGTCTGTAAACAGCCATAGCCCTTGCGCCAGCACGGATACTGCGGCGAGCAACCAGCTAACAATGAATGTTACTACCGGCGTAACTAACGTCAGCCCGGGTGCTGAACAGAACATCATTTACCCTAATCCCAATGATGGTAATTTCTCTATACAGTTTGCGCCGTCTCTTTACAAGGCATCGGGCGAGTTGCAAATAGAGGTGCTGGACATGAACGGAAAGAGCATGTACTCAAACAAGCTAGTGGCCAATACCACTACCTGCAATATTCATCTCAATATTGCTGCCGGGGTTTATTTTGTACAGTTCACTGACATGAGCGGCCAACGTAGCACCCAACTAATGGTGAAAAAAGATTAATTACAACTTAATTTTATTTTGCCTGAATTGTGATTTTAACCTCTTTTTGCTAATAGTTTTTTTAATTCTTCTTTGCTTGGCAATATAGTTTGATAGCGGCTTGCAAATACCTGGTCATTCCCTTCAGGTAAAGTTATTTCGACTAATGTTTCACTTTTGTCGCGGCAAAGAACAATACCAATTGTTTTATTTTCTTCCTCTATTTTTACGTAACGGTCATAATAGTTCACATACATCTGCATTTGGCCTAAGTCCTGGTGCTTTAATTCCCCAATTTTCAAATCAATGATTACAAAGCAACGCAATATGCGGTTGTAAAAGACTAGGTCAATGTAAAAATGTTTTTCGTCGAATGTGATGCGCTTTTGCCTCGCTACAAAAGTAAAGCCTTTGCCCAGTTCTAATAAAAAATGTTCCAACTTTTCTATTAACTCATTTTCCAGTTATTTTCAGAATAAGAGTAATGTTGCTTTAAGTTTAAAAACTCCAGGATATAAGGGTCCTTAACGGCATCTTTTGGTGTTTCTAATATCTGCCCTTGTGTGGCTAAAGATTTAATTCCCTCCTTATCCGTACTTAGAGCAAGACGCAAATATAACGCACTATCAAATTGTCTTTTCAACTCCCGCAGGCTCCATTGGTTTTTAGCGGATTCAATTTCATAAAACCTTCGTTCATCTTTATCTCCTATCCTGATAAGCAATAAATAATGAGACCAACTAAGCTGAAAATCCGGGGTTTGCAATTTCTGAGACGGCGTCTCTGAAATTGGGCTCATTTTAGAATTACGAGACAGTGTCTCGTAATTTGAGGCTGTTTGTAATTCCGCAGACGGCGCCTGCGAAATTGGGTAAGCAATATAAAAAAGCCTCATATTCTGTAGATTGTCAACAGAGAACCCCTTGCCAAATTCATTTAGCAGTTGTTCCGACAGATTTTTCAATAGAGCTTTCCCATAGGTGGCCCTGCTTTCGCCCTGTTGTTCTTCTTCTACTATGCGTTTGCCTACAAGCCAATATGCATCCAGCATAGTTCTATTGATGCTACGTAAAGCATTTTGCTGTGCCTGTCTTAATATTTGTTGTATGTCTGATACGATTGGCATCATTTACCTGTCTTTTTCATTATTATATTTGCTGATTGAGCCAACAAATTAAGTGTTTTATTTGATTTGGGGGGCGACCACTAATTCGACCACCATTCATTTGTTTTGATAATTATCCTTACTTTGTTACCTGTGCAAAGAGGCAGCTATGAGGACACTTGCAGCGCTTATCTTATTCTTATTGACCAATACCTGCACGCAGGCGCAGGATATGTATTGTGTAAAGGCCAATGAATATACCCGCACCAAAGGAAACACCGAAAGCATAGAGCGCGACAAACTAAGGGGCGAAATAAGCCTTTGCTTCCGCGATGGCGCTTTTATGGTGGCGCTGAACGGGGACATCCTGTCACTGAAGATGAGCGGCCATGCCCATATAGAGTCTCAATCGCAAAGGGGATATATGGAAGACCGTATAGACTGCGAGGATGGCTACTCTATCATCATTACCTATTCCCAGCCTGGTGTGGTGCATATCCTTGGTGTATCATTCAAGGCTGAGGCAACTTATGGTTATACCTTTACTACCAATAGTTTGCCTGTAATAAGAATAGAGGATGAAGCCACAAAGCATTAACGCGCAAATGCCTTATTTGACCAAAGTCACAGGATGCACTTGCTTTTCGCCATTGCTGTTTTGCAGCACTATATAATACATGCCTCCCGCTATGCCCGAAGGCGCATTGTAAGTTATTTCGCCACTGCCGCCGGATAATGATTCTGTCTGGCAATCCATTAAGCGCCCATTTATATCATATAGCATCAAAGAGCCTGTGCCGGGCTGACCTGTGTTGGTATAATGGACGGATATCTTACCTAAGGCAGGATTAGGAAATACGTAGCCAGTAAATGCAGGGCTGGCCGAAGACAATATATTATGCACCACTGTTGCTATGGTATCGTGTTGGTTGGTGAAACGCATACAGATGCCGGTGGCAGACAGTGTGTCGTAGCCGGCCAGTAGTATCTTGCCATCCGGCTCAATAGCGGCTGCGATGCAGAGGTCGTGGCGATTGGTGTCTCTTTGTGTTATTATCTGCCCGCCTGTGTTGAACGATGTATCCAGGTTGCCCGCTGTATCTAAGCGGTAAACTATGAACTTATCGGTAAAGCCATTTGTATAATCATGGTAAATGTTTGATATGATCGCCCTGCCATCTTTTTGCACTGCAAAGGCATAAGAACCTGCATTTGCAACCGGCAGTTGCAAATAAGACACGCCATTATAACCATAAGTGCTTACCCTATGCCCATTCTGGTCTACTTTTATCACAGCGAAGTTTGAATCAGAGAATGGCGGCGTCCACCTGGCTATGTGGGCAAGCACATAACTATTTCCCATGCTATCAGCTGCTACAGCGTTGGCCTCGTAATCCTGGTTGGGGGCCTTGATGAGGGTGATGCCATTTGCCTCTCCAAAACTCATATCAGGGGAGCCATCTGTATCGTGCCTTACAATAAAACACTGGTAGGCATTATATATAGACCCACTGTCTGTAAACCTACCCACAACTACAAATTTATTGTCATGCTGCATATACCCACATATCGCCGAAGCTTCATTGGGGCTGCTGCCTATTGGGGTATCCAGCATCTGGTAAGGGTCTATTTCTATCCCGGCTGAGCCATAGCTGGCATCAACGCTGCCATTGGGCTGCAACCTCGTCAAGCCATAAGTTTCAATACCATTTATCGACGTGCCTCCCATTATCACGATCTTGCCGTCGCTTTGCACGCCGCAAGCGTATGGATAAGAATATACCAGGGAAGTTGTAAGGCCAACCATGGCTACACCACCTGTGCCGAAGCTTGTGTTAAGGCTGCCATTGGAGTTGAAATTGAAAACAGACATATACTCCCAACCGGTGGAGATATCAAGCCATTGAGATGCCGTGATGATCTTTGAAGTATCGTATAAAGTAGCTGCAGACGGTGGCGTTTGTATATAGCCATGTGTGGCAACTACTTTACCCGAGTCATTAAATGTAGAATCAAATGTGCCGTCATAATTCAGCCGCATCACTTCCACAGAGGTGGCATAGTAAATGGAGCCTACTAAAACAATTTTATTGTCCAGCTGGGGCAGCACAAATACAGGGCGGTGTATAATGCCGGTGGCAATATTGCCCTGAAAGGTATCTATGCCGGTATGAGCAAAACCGGTGTCGAGGAAAAAGTGCTGGGCCTGTGCCGCGGGCACCAGGCAGCAGGCAGACAATAAGAAAATAGCAAAAAAGCGAAAGGGCTTCTTAATATCAGTATTCATCAAACAAATCATAATGCGTCGTTTTGTAAGGAGTTATTTATCCCCTAAGACATTCTTATTGCAAAATGGGTTGGGGAAAGCTGATAAAAAACTATCGTTTATGTTTAAGGGTTTGGTGACCAGCTATGTCTCGCATGCCGCGGGAAACATTAAATCCGAAAATGAACTATTCTTTAATGATCTTTAATGTTTGAGAATATCCATCAGCATTTACGACAACAAAATACAAGCCTTTGGCATAATCACTTAAATCTAACTCTGTAGAGACCTGTTTATTTACACTTTGATATTCATGATCAAATATCAGCTGCCCTATGGTGGAACTAATACTGATTTTTGTTTTGTCCGGGGAATAGCCCTTTAGAATAAACTTCCCTTTTGTAGGGTTCGGGGAAATAGAAAAAGAATACTTATTTTCAAATGTCGATACTTCCGCTGATGCATTTTTAAAAACTATTAAAAAATCTTTTGTCTCACCAGAGGTATAGAAACCGCAAGCATCATCAGAGGCCGTACTATTACTAATATCATTGTTTAGAATGAGCCTTGCTAAACATTGATGATTAAGCTTCACATTCGGCGGAGCTGTAAATGCCATTTTTGCTGTGTCATGCCCGGGATATAAATATGCAACCCAGGCCAATTCACCAGGTATGTCAAATCCGTTGTTCCTGTTATAATCTATAAACAAGGTAAGTTTGGCATCTGCTTCATTATTTGTTCTGATTGCTTCTGTTGCGGATATCAGATAGGTGCTGTCTGTTTCCAGCGTTACAGTGTCCATCGTATTCTCGTAGGCGTTTACTGCCATGGGATTATTTAAATGTGGGCCCGGTGCAAAAAATGTGTGATTTCCTATTGAGAAGGTGCCAATATCACAAGTATCTAAACTACCGCCTACCGGCATACTTGCGCAAAAATTAAAAGCAGGTAATACCACCCTTAGCTCAACCATTAAATAGGAACTTAAAAAGAGGGGCTGACTGGTGCTGCAATTAGAATCAGTACTTCTGAAAAGAACATAGTGACCTCCGATGTCTGAGAAGGAAGGCAGCCAGGAGAAAGTGCCTGTATCAGTGCCAAGCCCATTATTAGGTACTGTAAATGTGGCTCCTGTTGCAGTACCGGCATCCATAAACAAATAAACAGGGTCGCTTATTGGCTGGCTATAAGTCCTCACGTTAAACCTTACGGTATCCCCATATGCCACTTGCAGCACATTGCTTAAGTTTGTAAGCGCTATAGCCCCGGTAAGATTTGCCGGTGTACTATCAATAACCGGTGGCAGAGCACTGCCGGCTACTACATATATCTGTACATCCCGGTTAGTATAGCCCAAATAGGTGTTTGTCTGAAGGTCGTACTTATCGCAATGAAAACTGCAAACATACTTTCCAAAAGCATTTGGGGTAAATGAGACCTGGCCGCTCGATGCGTTAAGATTGTAACCCGTTGCGCTGCCGATCGGGTCAGAGCTACTTAAGCCAGGTGTATAGGGAATTGAAATATTATCTCCCTGAAGAGGGTATGATGCTGACACTACAATATTATCTCCATCAGGATCAATAGCATTGTTAGAAAAAACAGTTTGTAAATTAATGCTCTTATAGTCAATTGCTTCGCTGAGAAAACGGGGAGTGCTAATATTACATTTGAAAACATTATTTAGCTGGCATGAAATGTACATGCTATAACCACAAGCATTTGCCATATTAGTAATACCACAGTTTCTGCAGCAATTTGTCCAGCTAAAGGTCCAGTCGCTGCATTGTGCAGGAAGTGTATCAATAGCGGTATAAATATATTTCCGGTAAACCGTCCAGATAGAGGAAAGCGAATCGCAGGCGCTTGCAATACCGGGGCAAAAATGACCAGCTACATTGCCGGTATTATTTCCTAAAGTATCTGCTTGTAAAGTTAAAGCATAAGTGTTAGCAGCAATGCCACAGGATGCTGAGATGTCTATCTCTTGAACACTATCCATCTGCATCCCATTTTCACAAGCGCGATAAACAATCAAGCTTATTTTATATCTTAAATCGCCAGGGCCTGCACCCACATAATCTACATACAGGTCTGCAGCTGCAAGATGTGTAGCATAGATCTTAGCAATGTTAAAGCAACACAGAAGAAGTATTGTTAAAATAAGCGTTTTTGATACTATATATAATCGCTTAAGCATTAGATATTTTTAGCTTTATTTTTAGTTAAACTAAAGTAGAACTTTTATTTTCATTATTTCATTTCATTGTTAAATAAAAAAATAATATTTTATAATTAATTAATAATGATATATTTATGAAGTGTTTTTTGCAACAATTATATAATTATGAATATTGCTATTAGGACTGAATACTACGCTCAACCGGGGATTAAAATGAGCAATGGATTGAATTTATCGGTTTACAATTACTTTCTTAAAAATAGTTCCAGCACTGCCATAAGCGGACAGATAGTAGATACCGGCCGGAGCATCCATTTGCACATTAATATCCCCCGGTCGCTTGCAAAACAGCTGCTACCGGGAATAACTGTACAAAGTTTATAAAAAGCAACAAAAAATGGGATGCATAATGTATTGTATTCTCAATACCCTAAGTACTATACTCTATGTCTGCAGCACTTCTTCAATTATTTAGCAATTAATACTTCCATAATGTCTCATCTTTCCAATCATCAGTAAAGCCCATTCTGTTGAAATCTATATGGCCTTGTTCATTTATTAATGATATGAATCTTTGCCTGAATTGATGGTTCGGATTTATAGTATTTAAAAAGTACACCATAATGCTTGCAAAGTAGAAAATACGTTTATTAGATGCGTCTGCATTTTCAAGCCATTGATTTTGAGGATTCATTAGCTTAGATGGCCGTATATTCAATACCCTATTCCATACTCGGGAATGATGCGCACACAGATTTCTTACATATACTATCGAGTGCATCCACGATTCAAACGTGGAGTCATCTAATCCAAATTTGTTTGCTATTTCTCTTTTGCTTCTGCCAGGCCTTAGGCATTTAAAAATCATAGATAAGGTTCCGAACGATGTTATTTCCAATAGCATCCAGGATGGAGGCAACGCATTGGAATACTTCTCTCTGAAAGAATCAATAAACGTCTCATCGCACCTATAATATTCAGTGTGTATTTTAGACATCAATTCGCTGTATGGTTCTTGTGCATGAGGGTTTTTTTGCTTTGCTTCTAGCGATAGTTTAACAAATAAACTA
>JABDGU010000010.1 GCA_013285905.1 Bacteroidota bacterium
TTATATACCTCAGACGTCTACGACCGGGACAAACTACAGCTGGTCACGTTCCGAAATAGCCGGCATCAGTAATTCGGCAGCAAGTGGCACGGGCAGCATCAACGAAACAATTTTTGATACCACCACGGCCTCAGTGCTAATAACTTACACCTACTACCTGAATGCTAACGGATGCACTGATACCCAGAACATAAGCACAACAGTAAAGCCTACTCCTCAGCTTCTGGCACCAGGGAGCCAAACTCCCCTTTGCAGCCAAAATCTTTTTTCATTCAGCCCTTCCAGCAACACAACAGGAGTAAGTTTTGCTTGGTCAAGAGCAACAGTAAATGGCATAAGTAATGCAGCTTCGTCCGGAACAGGGCCCATAAACGAAATATTGAACAACACAGGCAATAACCCGGTAACAGCTACTTATGTTTATGTATTAAGCGCCAATAATTGCTCAGACACCCAAAATGTTTCCGTAACAATAAAACCACTACCACATCTTAGCAGTTCGCCGCTTATGCCCGCAGTATGTAGCAATGACACGTTTGAATATATACCTACATCTAATCTTGCCAATACTACCTTTAACTGGAGCAGACCGGTAATCAGCGGAATAAGTAACCCCGCCGGCACAGGCAGCAACGCCATCAATGAAGCGCTGAATAATATTACACCTGTCCCCTTGTCTGTGAACTATACCTATTATCTAATGGCCAACGGCTGTGCTGATACGCAAAATGTAGCCATAAGCATTAAACCGATACCATCTTTATTGGGGAACCTTAATCCGCCTGCCATATGCGATAATACCCCTGTAGTTTATGTACCTGCAAGCACTATTCCTCTTACCTCGTTTAACTGGCAGCGCACGGCGGTGCCAGGAATTGCAAATCCTTCAGCAAATGGGTCGGGTAATATTAATGAGGTGCTTTCCGATACATTCTCATCCCCGGTAATCGCGACTTACATTTACAGTCTGTCTTCTAATGGGTGCAACGATATTCAAAGTATATCCGTCACTGTAAACCCGAAACCAGTCCTATCAAGCCCGCTGGCCGCTGCTGCAATATGCAGTAACGATACATTTCAATATTCGCCGGCAAGTGCCACTAATGGAACTTTCTTTACATGGTCAAGAGCTGCGGTCCCGGGCATCAGCGAACCTTCTGGAACTGGCATTGGCAATATTCACGAGTTGTTGTCAAATACCACATCAGGCACAGTGAATGTCACGTATAAATACATCTTAAGTGCGAATGCTTGCAGCGATACGCAAAATATTGTGGTGGCTGTAAAGCCTACGCCACTGTTAACTTCAACTTTGAGCCCTCCATCTATATGTAACAACACAGTTTTTAATTATACCCCGACAAGCAATCTCAGTAATACTTCTTTTAGTTGGAGCAGAGCTGCAATTAATGGCATTTCCAATTCAGCGGCAACCGGCACAGGCAGCATAAATGAAGTATTGATAAATAATACAAGCAATCCGGTAACTGTTAGCTACAACTTCGCTGTTATAGCCAATGGATGTACAGGCACGCAAAATATAAATGTTGTTGTTAATCCTTCGCCGTCCCTTTCAGGCACACTCACTCCACCTGCAATATGCAACAACACAGCATTACATTACAGTCCCGCCAGCACAGTTAACGGAACTGCATTTAGCTGGCACAGGTCTGCAATACCCGGCATTAGTAATCCCCCCTCAAACGGCTCTGGCAATATTGGTGAAACACTTTTTGATACAAGCGCTGCTGCTGTTAATGTTTCGTACTCTTATATCCTCTCCGCTAATGGATGTACGGATACTCAGAATATTTCTGTTATAGTCAATCCCACTCCTGTTTTCAATAGTTTACTTAACCCTCCGGCTATATGCAATAATGATACTTTTTCCTACCTGCCATCAAGTTTGACCGGTGGTACAAACTTTACTTGGTCCAGAGGGTTCATACCCGGCATTTCAAATGCGCCAAGCAGCGGCAACGGTAACCCCAATGAAATATTAGCAAACACAACATCTCTGCCCGTAAATGTTACTTACAAGTATGTATTGATCGCAAATGGCTGCACCGACACTCAAAATGTTGTTGTACCGGTGAAACCGAGTCCTGTTTTGAGCAGCACTTTAAATCCGCCATCTATTTGTGATAAAACTTCACTCCACTATATACCGACAAGCGCTACACCCGGCACTACTTTCTTATGGAGCCGCGCTGTTGTGCCCGGCATTGCTAACCCGGCAACCAATGGAAACGGTGGCATCAATGAAACATTATTAAACAATACAAACTATCCTGTTACAGTTAACTATGATTATCTGCTTAATGCCGCAGGTTGTATAGGCAACCAAAATATCGCAGTTATAGTAAACCCGTTACCTGCTGACTCCATTTACACATCTGGTCCCGATACATTTTGTATTGGGAAGAGCACAATAATTGTGGTAAATGGACAGCCCGGCAATAATTATCAATGGTTTCACAATGGGGTTCCTATTCTGGGTGCTTTGAATACAGCTTTCACGGCAAGTGCTTCCGGTAATTACAATATACAGGTTACAAACTCTTACGGTTGCAGGGATACTTCAGGGCAACTGCAGATCTATGTAAACCCGTTGCCAATAATAACGGCCACAAAAGATACCAACCTTTGCGATGGTGCTTCTGTACAATTGAACGCTAGTGGGGCTTTGCTATATAACTGGTCGCCCCCTCTTGCTTTATCTTGCATCAATTGCCAGTCCCCAATCACCAATCCTGTAAATGACATTACTTATTCTGTTAGCGGAACTGACGTTAATGGATGCACGGACTCGACAAGCGTGGCTATACATATTATCAAAAAGCTGCCAACTTCCGTCGGGCCTGATGCATCATATTGTAAAGGCGGCTCAGCTAATTTATCAGCGCAGGGTGGAACAAGTTATTTGTGGCTGCCCCCAACAGGTTTGGATAATAACCAGATCGCAGACCCTTCTGCTTCGCCCGATACCAGCACAGCATACAAAGCTATTATCCAACAGGGCACTTGTTTTATTGACACCTACAATGTCCATGTAACTGTATATCCTGAGCCCACCGTACAAGTCCCAAACGGTCAGACCATCATTTCAGGTACATCCCTCACATTGCAAGCTATTGTGCAAAACGGGCTTACTTATGAATGGTCGCCGGCTACAGATCTTAGCTGCAGCAATTGCCTGAGCCCAGTAGCCACGCCATTAAAAAGCACTGCATATACAATCCTTGTCACCGGCAGTGGTGGGTGCACAGCAAAGGCAACTATAACAATTGATGTAAAATGCGAAGCAGACCAAATATTTTTACCCAATACCTTTACACCGAACGGGGATGGCCTGAACGACCGCTTCTATCCAAGCGGCAAAGGAATCTCAGCCATCAAAATATTCAGAGTATATGACAGGTGGGGCGAGCTGATATATGACGGCGGCAATATCCCCCTGAATAACCCTGATTATGGCTGGGACGGCACCTACATGGGAAAACAACTGAAACCGGATGTATATGTTTATTTCCTGAGCGCAGTTTGCGAGTCTGGCGAACCAATTGAACTGAAAGGAGACGTTTCGATAATAAGATAGCATAGCTGCATGAGAAAAAGAATGAAAATAGTTTTCCTGTTTTTTGCACTTGGGATGATAGCCAAATCATCACGCGGGCAGGATATACATTTTTCTCAATTTTATGACGTGGCTATTTTCCGCAACCCGGCACTTACCGGCATTTTCAGTGGCGACTATAAATATGGGGCCGATTACCGCACTCAATGGAGCAGCCTGCAAGTGCCTTTTACAACGGCAATAACTACGGCAGAGACAAGGATAAACCTGAATGAAGTTGGCGACTGCCTCAGCTTTGGATTGGCTGCGAGTTTCGACCATGCGGGCAGTATAGACTTCAACAGCCTGCAGGTGTATCCTGCTATCAATTATAGCAAGTCTCTGGAAGATGCCCACCATTCTTATCTCTCCCTGGGTTTTGCCGGTGGTTACATAGAACGCTATGTAGACATAAGCAAAATGACCTTTAGCAGCCAATATGTTAACGGAGGTTTTAGCAGTACAAACCCCAGCAATGAAAAAGTGCCTTTCAGCAATATTCACAGTTACGATCTGTCTGTAGGTAGCAGTTTTAATAGTTCTTTAGGTAACAATAACCAGGTGAATTACTATGCCGGCATTGCAGCCTACCATCTTACTACACCCAACCAGAGCTTTGAGGGGCAGAACAATGTCATTAATCTCAATACCAAATGGAGTGTGAACGCCGGTTTGAGGTACAGCATAAATGAGCAGTACGCTCTTACTATGCACGCCAACTACACAACCCAATACCCGCAACAGGAAACTATTTTCGGACTTTTGGTAAATTGGAACGGAAAGGATCTTATAAGCAGCAAGTCGATAAAAATATATGCTGGCTTATTTTGTCGGCTGAATGACGCAGTTATACCCACTTTTAAATTTGAGTACGAGCGATACTCCTTAACCTTCTCTTATGATATTACCACTTCGTCTACCAGCAGTATATCCAATGGTTATGGTGGTTACGAGGTCTCATTATTCTTCCGGGGCAAGTACAAGAAAAAGCTCAACACATTCGATTGCCCCCGCTTTGAAGAACCGGGCACAAATAATAGGGATTACTGACAAGTTTATTGCAGGCAAACAAATAAGAGGATTTGCGCTTGCTCTTGGGCAAGTACAAATCCCCTTACATAATGGGTAAAATTATTTTCTGAAAATCAGAACCCTTTTTTAGCTACGCCATCTTTTATAGCCTGCAATGCTTTTGCCTCATTCATTATTGCGGCCATTTTATTGCCTTTGCCATCGTTGCCGGCTGCCATATAACCACCTCGTGCAGTTTTGGTAATAACAGCGTCATGCATCGGAACATTTTTTTCCTTTGTTTTAAGGCAATACGCTTTGATCATTTTTGAAGTATCCATGTTCGTTTGATTTTTTAATTTATTTATAATGTTTTACCAAAGACTGAAATGCGCAATTAAGATACAGCCAAACTACATCTTTTTTCAGAAAATATATTTATTTGCAGCTATTAGGCCGCGTACATGGCGAAATTGTGCATAATAATGTTAATAACCTCTCGAAACCGGCGCTTTTAGTCGCCTGTTGGCATGATTGCACTCGTTTCTACCATTAGCATCACGGTCTTTTTAGGCGCGCGGGGCCTGTGCATTACGCCTTTGGTAATAGTGGTGCCTTGCATGGGGTTCAACTCAATGGTTTTGTCTTCAAGGTCAATTAGTAACTGCCCCTGCAATACAAAGAAAAACTCGTCATCATTGTCGTGCTTGTGCCAATGGAACTCTCCTTCAACAATGCCTATCCTTACTACACTTTCATTTACCTCTGTTAAGGTCTGGTTCCACCACTGCTCTTTACAGGCGGCAACAATAGATGGAATGTCTATAAGTTCAAGATGCGGGTATTTAACATCAAGGTTGATATTGTAGTCTATTTTGTTTTCCATGAGCCCTCTTTCTTGTTAGTATTTTTCCTCTTTGCACTAATCTTTACTTCTTCCCAACCCAAGCCCTTATCTTTACCACTTTCGAATTCTTCTACCTGGCTATTCATCTCTTTCACAAACGATTTATCTTTCCATATTGGTTCAGTGTATTGGAGTTTCGCAAATGCTTTCACAAGGTTCAGAACAACTTTTTTTTGGTCCGTGTTCAGGTAGTGGAGATATTGATTGATCTCATTATCCAAAGATTTTACAACTCCCATAAACTTGATATCTATTATTACAAATTTATTGACTTTTTCATTCCCTAACAAAAAATACCCTTACGGTACCTACGCAATTTCAGCCCTCTTTTTCCCTGCTATAACAAAATAAATAATAGCGTGCAGTGCTGCAAAGATCATGGAGAACATGAACAACGAAGTATCATCCGTTTCGGGGTTATTATGATGCAATAATGCAACCACAATCAGAATAACCACCATCCCGATCCCCGTAAAGCCAACTGTTTTGTAACTCCTGGAATCAAATTTTCCTTTATTCAGATGGCTGTTGCGCATTCCATAATATACATACACGTCAAAACCTATCATCATCCATACTATCAATCGGATCCAGGTATCCAAAGGCAGAAAGACCATCATGAACAGGCAAGTCGCAACGCCTAATATCGGTACCAAAGGAACAAGCGGTGTTCTGAAAGCACGGGGCGCCTCCGGCATTTTCCTGCGCATGATAATGACGCCAAAACACACTAATATAAATGCAAACAGAGTACCGATACTTGTCATTTCGCCCACGATTCTTGCCGGTACGAATGCGGCAAACAGGCTGACAAATAACATAAACAGGAAATTGTTTTTTGCAGGTGTGCGGAACTTAGGATGCAGTTTCGAAAAAACAGGAGGTAATAGCCCGTCATGGCTCATAGAGTAAAACACCCTCGACTGCCCCATCAGCATAACAAGAATCACGGATGCATAACCACCCAATATTGCAAGGATAATAGCTTTGTTCAACCATGGATAATCAGGATGTATCACGCCATCTGTCCCCATTTTACCCATATGGTCAATGGCTACGGCAACCGGAGCAATACCGTCTTTGCCTGCAAAATCTTTATAATTGGATACCCCCGTCATAACATGCGCAAAGAGTATATAGAGTATCGTACAAATGCCTAGCGACAATAAGATGCCTATCGGCATCGCCTTTTTAGGGTTCTTTGTTTCCTGGGCCGCAGTCGATACAGCGTCAAAGCCTATATAAGCAAAGAAAACAATAGCGGCAGCGCGAATGATACCGCTAAAACCAAACACACCGAAAGTGCCTGTATTTGCTGGTACATAGGGATGGTAATTTTCCGGGTGTATATACTGCCAGCCGAGCGCAATAAATATTAATACCACGGTAACTTTTAATGCAACGATAATGCCGTTTACAAAAGCAGACTCACGCGTACCCCGCATCAGCAGTAATGACATAAGAATAACAATAAAGACAGCCGGAACATTAATGATACCCCCATCGAATGGAGATAGCGTAAACTCAGGTCCTAAATTGATATTAAAGTATTGAAGAAATTTTACAAAATAACGGCTCCAGCTAATGGAAACGGTTGCTGCTCCCACCGCATATTCCAGCACCAGGTCCCAGCCTATTATCCATGCCAGGAATTCGCCCATCGTAGCATAGGAATAAGTATAGGCGCTACCCGCAACCGGTATCATTGAGGCGAACTCTGCATAACAGAGACCCGCAAATGCGCAACCTAGGGCAGCCACAATAAAAGATATGGTAATAGCCGGCCCTGCATTGTTCGCAGCCGCGCCACCGGTAATAGAAAACAGCCCGGCGCCAATAATAGCCCCGATGCCAAGTGCAACCAGACTGGTGGCTGTCAATGTTTTTTTAAGGCCCTTGTCCGATTCAGCAGCTTCGGCATAGAGAAGACTCAATGGCTTCCTGGCAAATAAACCCATAGATCAATGAAAGTTTGAAAAATTAAATCTACAATATACAATCCATAATTTTACAATCTTTACACAGTAATCATAAAATTCATATAAGCTGACATTTTGAATCCGGTATTTTTCATGTACGTTTGGAATATAATGTTCCGAAATTGCTTAGGCTTCACAAGGCAGTTCATCAGCAGGTATTTCCTTCTGCAATACGGGCGCCCCTACAGGGTGTTTTTCATAGTTTTATTTTTCGCCAGCCAAAACATTATTGCACAACCCATACTACCCGATATAGCCGGAACCTCAGCGAATGGCGTTAATACATTAAGCTGGACAAACCAATTTGCAGGTATGAAAAGCATTAAAGTATTAAGATCATCAGACAGCGTGTTGAATTATGCTGTAATCGGGACTGTAAAAGATCTGCGGAAAGGAGTGCAAACTTTTACCGACCTGAACCCTTTGCCCGGCAATAACTGGTATAGGGTGGATATTGTATTTAATGCCTCGCTAACCTGGAACAGCAATATCCTGAGGCTATATACCGATGCCGCCAGTTTGGCCCCGGCTGCAAAAACGCTCTCAAAAACAGATTCTTCTTCCAACAAAAAACATAAGATCAGTATAAAACTCGCCGCCGACACAACGGTATCCGATGCAGCTACCTATTTTAAGTCGAAATACATAAAAACAGATTTTCAGACAGGGCATGTGCATATAGACTTACCGGAGGTGAAAAAATATCATTATAGCATCCGCTTTTACGATCAGAAAAACAAAATGGCGGTGGAGGTGCCTCGCCTGCAATCTTCGCCTGTGATGCTTGACAAACGTAATTTTCAGAAACGGGGGATATACAGGTTTATAATTGTAAAAGACAAAAAGGATTTTGACATGGGCTATGTCATTATCAATTAGCGTACCACACCTATATATCTATTTCGTCCTCCTGCAACATTAACTCCCACTCGGGACCAAGTCTCAATGCATTGCCAACATACAACTTGACCAGGCGGATCATTTTTTCCGCATCCCAGGAATAGACGCCGCGGGCAAAATGCACTTCCTCTCCATTGCAATAAAAACAAAGGTTACCATTATGGTGCAGGCTCTGTATAAGGTGCTCCTGCGTTTCGAAACCAAAATAATCAAAGCTGTTTCCTTTTAAAGGATGGTCGGTTTTGGTTGGCTTGCCCACGTAATGCAAAGGCCCCATGCTGTGCCAGGAATAGGAATTCACCTGCTTATAAAAAGGCGTTTGTTGTATAACGGAAATACCAGAATTTGATACCTGCACTTTTTCCTTGAATAGTACGCGTGATAAAAATCGGTAAGCGGCCAACAAGTATATAAGGGCCGCGATAATGCCAGTGAAAAAATGAAGCACATCGCCGGAAAAAGGAAGCGATTGAAACAAAAAAACGGTAGCTATACCTGATGTAAGTAAAAACTCTGCACAAAATAAAAAACGAAGCCGTGGCTCAATACGGTTGCCAAGATTGATAAGAAAATGATCGCTTCCCCAGTGATATGTTATTTCCCTCTTTATCAATTTAAGAGTCTTTTGCTAATACAATTTACACCGATTCGATCATATAACCTGATATAATTTCAGCATTAAAAACATCCCCAAACTCGGCTTTAAGTAGCTCCCTTACCTCTTCCTCATCAACGTTCTTTCCTAGTTCCTTTTGAAGCGATGTAACCGATTTATCAGTAATGCCACAAGGAACTATGTAATCAAAATATCGCAAGTCCGTATTAATATTGAACGCAAAACCGTGCATGGTAACCCAGCGGCTGCAGCGCACCCCCATGGCGCATATCTTGCGGGCTTTACCGGGAAGATCCGGGTCTAACCAAACTCCTGTGGCCCCCGGAAGCCTGTCACCCTTTATGCTGTAATGTGACAAGGTCCTGATGATGGCTTCTTCCAGGCAACGCATATACTTGCCCAGGTCTGTAAAAAACAACTCCAGATCCAGTATCGGATAACCAACAATTTGCCCGGGCCCGTGGTAGGTTATATCCCCCCCCCTGTTTGTTTTATAGAACGAAACATTCAACTCTTTCAGACGCGTATCATTTACCAATAGGTTTTCCATAGCTCCACTCTTTCCTAAAGTATAAACGTGGGGGTGTTCGCAAAAAAGTAAATGGTTCTTAGTTTCCTTGTGTTCCCCAATGGCCGGCCCGGTATGCCTTTCAGCTTTTATTTCAAGGTTTTGCTTCATCAATTCTTCCTGCAATTGCCATGCAGCACCATATTCAATATTCCCTAAATCGCGGAAAAATATTTTTTGCATAATTGATAAATGATGTGCAATTTACGACACTATGCCAAAATCACCCTATTTTAACTCATTCTTTAGGTCTGATTAGGATTTTATTAACGGCAAAACGATTAGATTTGTGAAAATTTAATTTTTTTTATTATTATGTTGAAATTCATGAAGAATAAGATCCTTATACCATTAGTAGTGATCGGGGCCCTGGCTGCTTTTTTCTCTTTCAGGTATGGTGGTGGAGATGGACAAACGACGGAAGAAAGAAGAGTTCTGATTTTAGAATCTGTGGTGAAAGCGGTTAACCAGGCACACTTCTCACCACGCGAGATAAATGATACGTTTTCAGACAGGGTGTATCATAAGGTGCTGGATGAAATGGACTATGAAAAGAAATTTTTCACCCAGAAAGATATCAACTCACTTAAAAAATATGAATTTAAGATAGATGACGAGATCAGGAACGGTTCGGTAGATTTTTACGAAAAGCTGGATGACATTTTTACAAAACGCATTGAAGACGCCGATACTTTTTATAAAGAAATACTAAAAACGCCTTACACGTTCACAGGCAATGAAAAGGAAGAACTAGATGGTGCAAAACTCTCTTATGCAAATGACGACAAAGCATTAAAGGAGCGCTGGCGCGAATACCTTAAATACAAGGTACTGGCCAAATATGTGGAACTGAAAGACGAGAGGGCAAGAAAAGATACCGCAAAAAGCGAGATCGCCAAAGCCGATACTGCAAAAACGGTCACTCCCCGCAAAACAGATGCGCAATTGGAAGCTGATGCCCGTGAAAGTGTGCGTAAGAACCAACAAAACTATTTCAAAAGACTGCACAAATGGAAAGCTGAAGAAAGATATGCTTTGTATGTAAATGCAATTGCCACAAACGAAGACCCTCATACCGATTATTTCCCCCCGGTGGAAAAACAACGTTTTGACGAAGATATGTCGGGCACCTTTTTCGGCATAGGTGCTCAGCTAAAAGATGATAATGGCAAAATAAAAATAGCCAACGTAATAACAGGCAGCCCCTGTTGGAAGGAAGGCGAGCTGAAAGCCGGCGATGAAATAACCAAGGTGGCCCAGGGTGATAAAGAACCCGTGGATATACAAGGCTATGAAATCGAAGATGCTGTTACCCTGATACGCGGACCTAAAGGCACTGTAGTGAAACTTACAGTTAAAAAAGTAGATGGCACTTCCAAAGTGATCCCAATCATAAGGGGAGAGGTGCTTATAGAAGATAAATTCGCGAAATCTGCTATCATTAAAGGCAGCGATGGCCCTGTAGGATATATTTACCTGCCAGAGTTTTATGCCGATTTCCAAGGCATTAATGGTCGCAGGTGCGCAATTGATATAGATAGCGAAGTCGTAAAACTGAAGAACGCCGGAGTAAAGGGCATCATATTAGACCTTAGATATAATGGCGGTGGCTCTTTGAATGATGTTGTTGACATGGCCGGCTTATTTGTTGGCCGCGGTCCTGTTGTGCAGGTTAAAGGTACTAATGAAGCCCCCAAAACGCTTATCTCAAATGAGAATGCCATATACAATGGCCCCATGGCCATTATGGTAAACCAGGGTAGCGCATCAGCATCGGAGATCCTGGCCGCTGCTATGCAGGATTACAAAAGGGCAGTGATAGTGGGCTCCCCAACTTATGGCAAAGGCACTGTGCAGAAGATAATAGGTCTGGATGAATTTGTTGATCCTATGACCCGCATGAAAATGCAGGCAGACGCCCTGGCGGCAAACAAAGCCGGCGCATCTTCTATTGGCTCATTAAAAATAACAATTCAGAAATTTTATCGCATCAATGGGGGTTCCACTCAACTGAAAGGCGTAACACCTGATATAGAATTGCCCGACCCTTATTCTTTATTAGAATCAGGAGAGCGCAATGATAAAGCTGCATTGCAATGGGACGAGATTCCACCTGCAGTTTACCGCCCTGTGCAAAGCGCCCCTAATCTCACTGAACTCTCAGCGATGAGCAAAAGCCGCATTGCTGCCAATCCAACTTTCGGACTGATTGAAGAAAGCGCCGTAAGAATTAAGAAACAAAAGGATGACAACCTTGTTTCTTTAAATGAAACAGCATATCGCAAAGAGATGGAAGAAAACAATGTAGCAGCCAAAAAACTGGAAGAAATACAGAAGAAAATAACGCCTTTTGACATTAGCAATCCTAAAGAAGACATGGAAAAAATAAACGCGGATAGTTCCTCTATTGCCAAGAACAACGATTGGATAAAAAATCTAAAAAAAGATATATACATCAGCGAAACCGTGAACATTATTAATGATATGTCAAAAGCAGGCATGAGCGTAGGCGCAGCAATTAAGCAATAAATGAAACTATAACAATAGTGTATGTAGAGACGCAATGCATTGCGTCTCTACTCATTTCCGGCCCATTATACATTATTTGCCATATTGTGAAAATTCAAAAAAAAGCCCACACTTTATTCTTCATTTTACAAAAAGGATAATTAATTACCTTTGCACGCAGCTCATGGCAAAACAGAATGCAACATATTGTTTATTGAAAAGACAATTTCCTGTCTTCTTATTTGTCTTTTTCACTTCCCTACCCTTGTGCAGCATAGCACAGAATACAGACACTAATAGCCTCGGCAAACCCAGGGTGATTGCTGCCCCTGGCACCGACACCATAAGCGTAGCAGATACCCCGCTGGTACATGCAAAATTTCAACCCAACCCCAAAAAAGCAGGCCTATATTCCGCTATTCTTCCCGGTGCAGGCCAATTTTACAACAGGCAGTATTGGAAACTTCCCATTATCTACGGAGGACTTTTTGTCGCAGGTTATTTTATTCTTGACAACCTTAACTTCTATCTCGACTACAGAAAGGCATATATAAGCAGCATCAACAATCCTTACCGAACAGATAAATACGCCACAATATATACTACGGAACAATTGCAATTGTTACAGAACGATTACTCAAAATATCTTGACATGACCGTGCTTTTTACAGGCATTGGTTACATAGCCCAGATACTTGATGCAGTGGCTTTTGCCCACCTTCATAATTTTGACATTTCAAATGACCTGTCTTTAAGGATAAAACCTGTTGCCTGCCCCGAAGGCGCAGGGATAGGGCTTGTAGTTAATTTTAAATAAGCAATTGCGCAATTAAGCTAACTTTACACTATGCTTCATAGCAAACCCAAAGAAGACCTTTATATACATAAAGGAATGAGAAAACAACTTGTACAAATACTACGCGAAAAAGGCATTAAGGACGAACGGGTGCTTGCTGCGATAGAAGCCATACCCCGACATTTTTTCCTTGATACCGCTTTCGAAAAACAATCTTACGAGGACAGGGCATTCCCCATCAGCGCCGGGCAAACTATTTCGCAACCCTATACAGTTGCCTTCCAGACCCAACTGCTTGAGATAAAGAAATTTGACAAAGTGCTGGAGATAGGCACAGGCAGCGCCTACCAGGCCTGCGTGCTTGCCGAACTAGGGAATACTGTTTTTACCATAGAACGGCAGAAAGAATTGTATGATTTTACAGGGCAATTCTTTTTCCTTAAAAAATACCCTAACATCAAACGTTTTTATGGCGATGGTTTTGAAGGGCTGCCGACTTACGCGCCTTTTGATAAAATAATTATCACGGCTGCTGCACCCTATATTCCGCCAAAGCTTGTGGAGCAATTAAAGCCCGGTGGCATTATGGTCACTCCTGTTGGTGATGATAAAGGACAAAAAATGATGCGTATCACAAAAGATAGAGAAGGAAATGTACACGAAGAAGAACTGGGCAGTTTTTCATTCGTTCCTATGCTGGAAGGGAAGAATAAATGATACAATTTCTCAATTCTCAATGGCTCAATGAATTGAGATTTACGATTTGATAAATCCGATATTCCTCTGTATCCCCTTCCATTTTGGACGGGCTAAGGGAGAGTTCTTAAATGTTTTCCGAAAAACATCCTCACTCATTTCTTCCCACTGTTGTTGCGAAAGGTTAAGGATTTCGGGAATCGGGGTAAATGCGGGTTCCATATTCGGTTTCGCAAAACGGTTCCAGGGGCAGACATCCTGGCAAATGTCACAGCCAAACATCCAATTGTCCATTTTATCATGAAACTCAGAAGGTATCAGCGCGTCTTTTAACTCAATTGTGAGATAGGAGATACACTTTGTTGCATCTACTTCCGCAGGACCTACAATAGCCTGTGTAGGGCAGGCATCTATGCAACGGGTGCAGGTGCCGCAATGGTCCGTTGCAAAGGGGGCATCAACAATCAGTTCGAGGTCTGTAATTAATGTAGCTATAAATAAAAAAGAGCCCGAGTGTTTGGTAAGCAGGTTGGCGTTCTTCCCTATCCAACCAAGACCGCTGCGCACTGCCCAGCTGCGCTCCAGCACAGGGGCGCTGTCCACAAATCCACGCCCATTTACTTCACCTATATTATCCCCGATAAAAGACAAAAGCTCATTCAATTTATCTTTTATCACATAATGATAGTCGGTACCAAATGCATATTTGGCAATATTTGGCGTATAGGTTTTTTGCTCTTCCTGAGGAAAATAATTGAGTAATAAAGTAATAACTGACTTCGCTCCCGGAACTAATTTTCGGGGATCTGTTCGGAGCTCAAAATGATTCGCCATATACTGCATCTTGCCCTGATAACCTTTCTGCAGCCAGGCCTCAAGCCTCCGGGCATCATCGTCCAATTGCTCAGCCAAAGCAATACCACAAGTATCAAAGCCTAATCGTTGTGCTTCTTGTTTAATTAACTGTGTATTTTTTTCTTTGGCTATCAAAAATTTTTATCGTTTCCGGTTCTTGTAAATTCAACTTTTTAATAAATAAGGGCTATTTTAGTATGCAAATATCTTCTTTAATAGCATAGCCATGAAATATTTAATATTGCTTGCATTTTTTCTGTATAGTTCATTTAGCTATTGCCAGAGCAACCCTCTCATACCTCGTATCAAACACCTGAAGGAATACAAAGCAGAAGTTGAAAAAATGAAGAAGTGGCAGGATAAGAACAAACAAAATGCCGAAATAGTGCTGAACAAAGTAAAGATAGATTCCAGCCTGGCGCTTATACAAATGGACGAACTGATCAATTATCATAATAAAACAACTGTCTATAATATCTATTACGACCCGAAAACCTATCGCATTGTTTCTGTAAATAAAAAGTAACAGAAAAAAGGGCGCTTAATCTCCGGATTTTGATCTTTCCACCTTCACTCCTCTAATTTCCGAAAGTTTCTGCAAACAACTTTCTGCATATTTTTTGGGTATCCCGGCCATTATACTACAAAATAATTGCAGATCCTGTTTATAAATACTCGCTTCGCATTGTTTTAAAAGGTATAAAACCTCGCCCATAACAGGATAGTCAAAACTGATCTCATACATCTCTTCTACCCATTTTTCTGTCAAAGCAACTCCATTCAAAGCATCTGCGGTAGCGGTTTTATAGGCATTTATCAAACCCGGCACCCCAAGTAAACTACCGCCCCAATATCTTACTACTATAACGAGTACGTTTGTAAGCCCGACGCTGTCTATTTGCCCAAGTATGGGTTTACCCGCGCTGCCAGATGGTTCTCCATCATCACTTGCTCTGAATTGTTTTCCGTCTATGCCAATGCGATATGCAAAACAATGGTGCACAGCTTTGGGATGCTCCTTTTTGAGGGCCTGTATCTTTTCTTTTACATCCTGCACCGAAAGGATAGGATAGGCATAAGCAAGAAATTTACTGCCCCTGTCTTTAAATTCAGCAGTTGATGGTATCGCGATCGTTTTATACTTAAATACTTCTTCCATGCATGTCCCCCATAGCGATCAATAAAATTGCCAGCACAGATAATATCAGGCCAATTACCCTCTGCACCGTTACTTTCTCTCTGAAAAACAGGATGGCCATTAAAGTAGTAACAACAAGAATGGCAATATTGTTTACAGGTATGGCTGCCGAACTTTGCAGGTAATTACTGTTCAGGAGCCTCACCAGGAAGTAAATAGAGAAATAATTGGGTATCCCCAGTATAACGCCGATAATAAGATTACGCCAATGCAATTCAATTTTCTTCATGGCCACTAATATCGAGATGAGCACAATACCAATAGAACCAGCTGCTGCAAATGTGTATATAAGATAGATAGCCTGCACATCTGCAGCCGGCAGAAAATGTATCTCTACAAACTTCACCAGGGTATCTAAGAGGCCGCTGCAAACAAATAACAGCGCTGCTATATAAAGGTTCTGTGCCTGCTTATTTTCATCCTTCACCCTGGATGTATAATACACTGCCGGAAAAGCTAACACGATGCCGATGACCTTGTATATCCCTATATGCTCATTATATAAAATGGCTGAAAACAAAACAGGTATTACAAGTGATAACTTATTTGCAATAGTTGTGGTGGTAATGCCATCTACTTTGGTACTATACGCAAGCAAATTGAAAATAGAAATAAACCCCAGGCCCATTAATAAGGCCCATGGAAACCATACCTGCTGAGCACCTTGAGTATTTATCGGGAAATGCCCTATAAATACAGAGCCCGTAATTACACACACCCAATAGTTTGCCACTATAGCCTGCAATGCATCGATCTTGTACCTGGGAAATATCTTTAGTAAGGCAGATATAACTACATTCAATAAAACGGTCAATAACAGGTAGATCATTCTTTACAAATTCTAAATCTTAATCACAACTCCATTCCCGGCATATAAGGATATCCGGAACCTTTATTTACATATACATTCAACATGTCATTGTCAATTTGTGTTTGAAATGCAGGCATCGCATTATCTAATGTTGGGGCCAATATCCCGCCCACTAAGGTATTGCTACCCGTAAACACCCTTGCCTCATCCCACAAACCTTGCTGAATAAAACTTTGCAATAGTGCTGCCCCACCCTCCACAATTAGAGACAGGATTCTCGCATTGTACAGCTGATTTAAAACCTCCTTCAGTAAAGTATCATTAAACCCGCATTTCATAAAATGGACATTCCCGTCCAGCAATTCTTTTTCCTCATTAATGATCCACGTTGCCGCTTCGCTGTTAAACAAATTGTGGGTAGTCGGTATTTTCAGCTTTCTGTCAATCGCAATTCTTAAAGGTTGCTTTCCTGTCCATAGGCGGGCCGTAAGATGTGGGTTGTCATTAATGGCGGTGTTAGTTCCAACCAGGATAGCCCCTTCTTCAGTGCGCCATTTATGCACCATTTGCTGACTATGCTTATTTGTTATCCAGAATCGGCCCCTGTCTGCCGGAGCAAAATAACCCTCCTTTGTCTGCGCCCATTTCAAAATGATATAAGGGCGTTTTTGCTCATGAAAACAAAAGAAGCGGCGGTTAAGCCATAAACCTTCTTTTTCTAACACACCGGTTTCCACTTCTATTCCAGCCGCATTCAATATCTGTATACCGTTGCCATTTACTTTTTCAAAAGGGTCGGTATTGGCAATAACTACTTTTTTTACTTTTTCCTGCACCAACCTGTTAGCACAAGGGGGTGTCATGCCATAATGCGCGCAAGGTTCCAGGTTCACATACATGGTGCTCTCACATATCAAATGCTTGTCAGCCTCCTTTACAGATGCCAGGCAATTCACTTCCGCATGTGCAGAGCCATAGTGCTGGTGCCATCCTTCACCTATTATCTGCTCATTACACACCAGCACAGCCCCAACCAGAGGATTAGGTGCCGTATTGCCTTTAGCCCTTTGAGCAAGCTCAAAACAACGCTTTATGTGGGATATTTGGTTTATGATCTGTGATTTACAATTTGTGAAGTTAATAAGGTAATTGGAAAAGCCATAAACCGTAAAGACATATGACAAATAAAGAGTCACACTGTATACGGAATCGCCGAAAACAATTAATTTTGTGGAAAAGGATATTTATATGGACTCTTCTGCTATAAAAGTGATGCGTAAAGAAGTAAAGAAATACGTTGACTTGGCCGATGATAAAACAGTAAAAATGCTCCATGCCATGCTTGAGACCGAACAAGAAGAAGACTGGTGGGACACTTTGCCTAAAAAAGTTCAAACAGAGATAGATATGGCTTTATCGGAATTAGATAAAGGCAAAGGCATACCACACGAAACCGTTATGAAAAAATACAGCAAATGGTTTACAAGATAATATGGTCACCTCTTGCGTTAGAAACTTACAGGAATAATATAGAATATCTCGAAAAAGAGTGGTCTGAAAAAGAAGTAAGAAATTTTATTGATGCCACACTCAGGAAACTTACAGTTTTATCATTGCAGCCCCGCAGTGGAATCCTGACTAATAAAAGAGCAAATCTTCGCCATACCATTATCCATAAGCGTATTATTCTTATCTACAGGTGCAAGGTTCTGAAACGGGAAATAGAGCTAGTTCGTTTTTTCAACACCTATCAACACCCTAAATCATCGAAGATTTAGCACCTATGCTCAATTATAGCCGCGCTTACTACAATTTAACAAGCAAATTGCTAGCCTTATACGATGCGCAGGAAGCCACTGCTATAGCCCACGAAGTAATGCAGTATATCACGGGTTTGAGTAAAACGCAGCGTCTATTGGATAAAGACATACTATTTACTGAGTTGCAGCAAGAGCAATATGATGTTATGTTTGCTGACTTACTAAAGGGCCGCCCTTTGCAATATGTTACCGGCCAGGCCTGGTTTATGGGCAGGGAATACAAAGTAAATGAACAGGTGTTAATACCCCGCCCGGAAACAGGAGAATTGGTGCAATGGATAATTGATGAACAGAAAAATAAAAAACAGGCAATCTCCATACTTGATATCGGGACAGGTAGCGGCTGTATCCCAGTTTCCCTAAAGCTTGCCCTGCCCTTTACAAATGTATCGTCATGCGATGTTAGTGACGGTGCAATATCGGTTGCTCAAGAAAATGCAAAAAACCTGGACGCAGAAATAGAATTTATTAAAATTGATTTTTTAGACGAGTCTGAATGGCAAAAGCTTGGCAGTTATTATATCATAGTATCCAACCCTCCATATATTAGCATCGCTGAAAAAGAGAGCATGCACCCCAATGTAAAAGACCACGAACCTGCCCTTGCCCTCTTCGTTACCAATAATGATCCGCTACAGTTTTATAAAGCTATTACATTGTTTGGCAGATCGCACCTAATGCCAGGGGGCGTCATCTATTGTGAATTGCATAAAGACCATGCCCAGGCTTGTAAAAGCATGTTTGAAGACGGGGGCTATGTAAACGTAGAGATAAGAAAAGACATGCATGGCAATTGGCGTATGTTGAAAGCATCCATTATGTAAACATTGAAATTTAACCGTATCAAATCAAGGCTTTGCGTCTTAGCTCCTTTGCTGTAAAACTATCATTACAAAAAAACAAAAGGGCTGATTACTCAGCCCTTTTCAATTATTATATTTTAGTGTAATTATGCTTTTTTAGATTTCTTAGCAGCAGGTTTTTCTTCTGTTTCTGCACTTACTTCTGTTTCAATTTCAAGCATTTTCTCCAACTGGCGAACTTGTTTTTTCAGATCATAAATGGTCTTGTAAACTTCGTCCATTTCGCTGCGTGTTGCAACGGGGATGCCTGTCATTGATTTTTCCATTTGTTTTTCAACATCTTTGCGGATAGTAAGCTGCATAGCGCTTACTTCTGCCATCAGTTTGCTGTACTCTTCAGTTTCGAAAAGAGAAACAAAAGTTTTATCGCTGATGTTCAACCACTCCTGGTAAAGAGCCATCATACTGTTTATTTCCACACCGCTTTCTATTTTGCCTGCAATGTTCTCAGCCAGTTTGTCCATCACTTTTGAACCCTGTGTGTAGATCATATATTGCAATTCAGCGTTCTTGATGTTATAAACGGTGATGCGGTTAGAAATATCATTCCACTCTGATATAGCCTTAGTGTATTGGTTAGGCGTCATCATTTTGGTAAGTGGTGCGAAAGCACTGTTCATCATACCATTAAAGGTATTATGTGCGTTCAGCATGTTTGCAAAAGTTTCAGAAGCATTGAAACCAGGCATATTATTCATCATACCGCGCATTTGCTGAAAACCACCCATTCCTGTTTGGCCCATTTGCTTTGCGGCATTGTTCATCATGTCAGTCATGTTCTGGAAATGCTGGCGTGTACCTTCTGGCATAAAACCAAAATATTTATCCATCATTTCTTTATACTGTGCAGGATCTGCAAATTTTTTGAACATGTCAGCAGTGAAATTCTTTTCCTGTATAGATTTCCATACCGGGGCCATCATTTCAGAAAAACGTGTAAAACCTTCAGCAGAGTTTACCATGTTGCGGTAAGCATCCTGGATAGTTCCACTCTGAAAATTCTTCTGCCAATCAGCAAAAGTATTGTTCATAAGGTCATTGTATTGACTGAACATGTTTGAGAAATTCTCAGTAGCGCCTTTATAAGTATCCTGGTTAAAAGGATTCATGTTCTGCATTTTGCTCTGCATCTGGTTAAACTGGTTCATCCAGTTATTGCTCTGGGTCATATTGTTTGTCCATGCATTCCACTGGTTCATCATATTGTTCCACTGGCTCATTGGGTCTGTATTTGCAGAAGCAGTTGTGCTGTTCTTCATCCAGTTCTGGTTCATTTCCCACATTTGCTTTGCAGAGTTCATTTGTGTATTGAACCAATTTTGGTAAAATTCATTCATTTTAGAAACGTTTTCTTTTGCAGTATCAGTAGTGGCAGTAGCTTTTTCCGTAGTTTTAGAAAAAATGTTCTTCTGCTCATCCAGTAAGTTCTTATACCAATCGGTACCTTTCTGGATGCTATCATTTAAGGTAGTATTGCCGTTAGTGATCTTTTTAGTGTTCTCCACTATTGTATCCACTACTTGTTTTTGAGCGTTCATTACGTTTTCCATAATGTTGTTGCCCGTGTTGTTAGTCATAATATTTATTTTTATGCGTTTAAAAAAAATTAAGTCGTTTTGTTGTGCGAAAAAGAATTTTAGCTATATTGCAATTCATTACTTCTGTAAGGCGCTGCATTTATCCAGTTTTCTACTTGGTAAATCCTGCTATTTATCTTCCTTTTGGCGGCGCAAAGATAAGCCTCAATTATTAAGCAATTGTGAAAACTTTGTTAGAGATGCATTACTAACAATTAATTAATGTGGATAACTATGCAATATATTGATTATCAATACATTGCAACAAGGCTGTTATTTACTTTTATTTCCCTGTTTTTGCATATTTTTCAATTCCACTGATAAAATCTCTTATTTTGCGGCGTTTTAAAAAATATTTCTATGCTAAAGATCGGAGACGAGTTTCGTCATAAGTTTTCTTACACACAGGATGATGTTGACACTTATGCGCGCGTAAGCGGCGATGTTAACCCTTTGCATATTGACGCAGCAGCCGGCAAAGCCAGCATGTTCGGGCGCAATATTATTCATGGCTTTTTAGGCGCCAGTGTATTCACCAAAATATTCGGTGCTTTATGGTATGCCGATGGTCATGTATATATGAGCCAGAACATTAAATGGTTGAAGCCCATGTTCGTTGAAACCGAATATGAAGCTGTTGTAAAAGTGAAAGAAATTTTCCCTGAAAAGAACCGCATTCTCTACGAATGTGCAGTGTATGATGTAAAAAGCGGCGAACAAACCATTGCCGGCGAAGCCATGCTGCTGAACAAGAAGCAATATGTGTGGGCTTAGAACCACGATTATGGGATTAAAGGATTACCATGCTACAAATAATAAAGCACCTGTTTTTGCGGGTGCTTTATTATTTAATACCTTTATTTGTAACTATTCCTTATGCACAATCAAACATATAAAGCACATTCCTGGAGCTCTATTGAGAGTTGTTATAAAAATTTGATTGAAAGCGGCTGGGATCAACAACCAATATTGGATTTAGTAAGACACATAATGAATTCTGAACTTTCAAAAAAACTCTATGCATATACGAGCCTTAATACTCTTGTTATAACTATTTATGAAGATATTGATAGAAGTACAGAATGCCTTCATGTTGAGTTTGATAAAAGTTTAAACGTGTGGAAATTTAATTATTATGGCGGAAACACTTATGACTCAAACACCCTGAATGGTAAACAGCCTGAATTTAAAAGAATATATAATAGAGATAACGGAATTGAAAAGTTTGACCAATTTATCAAGTGGATTAAATGGTAATTGAAAAGTACCTTTTTTTGCAGGTGCTTTATTGTTATTGTTTGAAAAAATTACCCAAAATCTTCATTTACCTCTTTCATATCCGCTAAAAACATTGGGTCATTAGCAGCTTGTTTCAATAAAGAAAGTTTTTCAGCCCTCGCATCAACAGCATCGTCCACTATTACCAATACTTTGTTTTTAAAACTATCCGGAAGATGGATAGTAAGCTGGTGGTCTTTTACATCGCAAATTTGCCTTATCGTCATACCTGAAATATTTTTATAAAGTTACGAAATCTCACGAAACCAGTCAACCTATCAACTTTTCAACCAATCAACCCAAATCCCCCACCATATCCACCGGCTTCACCCATTCATCAAATTGCCCGGCAGTAACGTAGCCCAGGTCAATAGCGGTTTGTTTTAAGGTCTTGCCTTGTTTATGTGCAGTCTGTGCTATTTCTGCTGCTTTATAATATCCTATCTTGGTATTTAGCGCCGTCACCAGCATCAGCGAATTATTTACGTGCTTGGCAATGTTTGCTTCAATGGGCTCTAAACCTTCTGCACATTTATCATTGAACGACACACAACCATCCCCTATCAGGCGGGCACTATGCAGAAAATTATAGATCATCACGGGCTTAAACACATTCAGTTCAAAATGTCCCGTAGCGCCTCCAATATTAATAGACACGTCATTGCCCATCACCTGTGCAGCTATCATGGTAAGCGCTTCGCATTGCGTTGGGTTTACTTTACCCGGCATAATAGAAGAACCTGGCTCATTATCCGGAATATGCAATTCCCCTATCCCGCTGCGGGGACCTGAGCTCAGCATCCTTATATCATTTGCTATCTTCATCAGGCTCACAGCAACTGTTTTTAAGGCCCCGTGCGCTTCTACAATAGCATCATGCGCGGCCAGGCTTTCAAATTTATTTTCTGCAGTAATAAAGGGCAAGCCTGTAAGATCAGCTATCTGCTTTGCTACTTTTTCCGAATAACCTTTGGGAGTATTGATGCCTGTACCTACTGCAGTACCACCCAATGCCAGCTCACTAAGGTGTGCCAGGCTATTATTGATTGTCCGTAAACCATGGTCCAATTGAGAAACATAACCACTTATTTCTTGTCCCAAAGTAAGTGGTGTCGCATCCATAAAATGGGTGCGCCCTATCTTCACAACATGCATATAGTCTTTCGACTTCTTTGCCAGCGTATCGCGCAATTTTTTAATGCCCGGTATAGTTATATCCACCAGCATCTTGTATGCAGCAATATGCATTGCAGTGGGGAAAGTATCATTGGATGACTGGGACTTATTTACATCGTCATTGGGATGTATGAATTTGTCTTTATCGCTCAATTGCCCGCCATTCAGCACATGCGCACGATAAGCCACCACCTCATTCACGTTCATATTCGATTGCGTGCCCGAGCCTGTCTGCCATACAACAAGCGGGAATTCTTTATCTAACTTGCCTTCTAATATTTCGTCACATACTTTCCCTATCAGCTTGCACTTTTCTTTTGGCAATACGCCTAGTTCTGTATTTGTAAGCGCTGCAGCTTTTTTCAGGTAAGCAAATGCCTTAATAATTTCTTTGGGCATCCTGTTTATATCCTGGGCTATTTTAAAATTCTCGATAGAACGCTGGGTCTGTGCGCCATAATAAGCATCATTAGGCACTTTTACCTCGCCCATAGTGTCTTTCTCAATGCGGTATTCCATTTGTATTTATGATTTTTTAAGTATGATATATGATTGACGGGGCAAAGATAATTTGACATTTTGACAATTAGCGACTATCTGTATATCCGTTTTTTTGCATAAAATTGCATAAGAAGAATAAAGAATATTACACCTTTGTTAACAATAACAGCCCTGAAAGGGCGTAATATATCAACGATGGGCAGCGCCCATCGAATAAACAATACATAAAATATGGGGCAATCACTCGTAAAAAACTATGTTCACATTATATTCAGCACCAAACATAGGGAGCCGCTCATTCACCCTCCTTATGAAGATGAATTGCATGGTTATATTGGCGGTATCTGCAAAAATCTTGAATGTCATCCCATAAAAATTGGAGGCTATACGGATCACGTCCATATACTTTGTATGCTGTCAAAGAAAATAGCTTTGATGAAATTACTGGAAGAAATGAAATCGCATTCATCAAAATGGATGAAAACAAAGGATGAATCACTTAGAAATTTCTACTGGCAGGATGGGTATGGAGCATTTTCAGTGAATCCATCGCAAATAGACATAGTTATAGCATACATAGCAAACCAACATGCACATCATAGCAAGAAAACATTCCAGCAAGAATATAGAACATTTTTGAAAAAATATAAAGTGGAGTATGATGACCGCTACGTATGGGACTAAAACATATCGCCCTTGCAGGGCTACCATCTGAATAGTGAGTAATAACACAGGGCGACGCCCTGTGTTATTACATTATGCCCTTTCAGGGCAATAGCTATAAAAATTATCTAATTCTCAAATTGGCACTACATCCAAAAAAAACCACAATAGCAGCCCTGAAGGGCAAAATATGTCAATGATGGGCGTTGCCCATCGAATATATGGAACAGAAAACCAGCCCTAAAAGGGCGTAATAAAAATCAGAATGCAACTACATCCAAAAAATAAAACCCGGTATCCCAATTCACGTCACTATTGGTAGTCGGTGTATATTTTTTATAAACAATTTCTCCTTTGTTGATCGGTATCGGTGACGAAAAAAAAGATGCGTTATAAACAAAACTATGATACTCACCATTCTCACCACAGGCATCAACATTGGCAGGCAGATCATTCAAAAGATCTCTGTCTATTTTTCTACCCAGAAATTCTTTATCAAGATATTTATCATTTACACAAACGATCATTGCTTCTATGCCAGCGTCTTCCACCATCTGCACTAATTCTCCAGTATCTTTTTTCCATAGAGGAAATAAAGCGCTGAAACCCACCTGCGCCAGTTGTTGCTCCCGGTATGTTTTTAGGTCTTCAAGAAAAATATCCCCGTAGGCAGCCGTATCAATTCCTTCTTCTCTAAATTTTAAAAGAACATTTTGCATAGCGTTTTTATACACCTCATCATCTGGGCTGGCAGGCAATTTTACTTTCGTCAGGGGCAAACCCATTCTGGCAACCTGCATATCCAATAATTCTTCCCTTACGCCGTGCATAAATACCCTGTCATACTCGGCACTTAGGGTGGTAAGGAGTTTTGCTACTTTATAGTCCTTATTCTGCAAAAGCAAATGATAGGCAAGCGCTGCGTCTTTACCCGAGCTCCAGTTTAGGACTATTTTGGTTTGATTATTGTATAATTGCGATGGCATTTCAATACAAAAGAATGTAATTTGCTCCATTCTATAAAACAATTTCTCATGCAATACGCAGTAGTTACCGGTGCAACACAAGGTTTAGGCAAAGCCATTGCCGAAAAATTTTTATCCGAAGGTTTTTCGGTGGCTATATGTGCAAGAAGCCTCGACAAGCTGCAGGCCCTCGAAGAAACATGGAAAAAACAATATCCCGCTTCATCCATTCTTTGCCTGCAGGCCGACCTCGGTAATAAAAATGAAACACTCGCTTTTGCAGAAACCGTCCTTAGCCAATTCCCGCAAGTTGATATTCTAGTTAATAATGCCGGCATATTTTTGCCCGGCAACCTGGCAGAAGAACCTGACGGACACCTGGAAATGCTAATGTCTGTAAATCTTTACAGTGCTTATCACATCACCCGCAGCTTTTTGCCATCCATGAAAAAAAATGGCGAGGGACACATCTTTAATATGTGTTCGGTCGGCAGCCTTAAAGCTTACCCTCGGGGTGGCTCTTATGGAATAACAAAATATGCATTGATGGGTTTTTCCGAAAACCTGCGCGAAGAGTTAAAATCCTTTAACATAAAAGTCACTGCTATATACCCCGGCGTTACGGACACGCCTTCCTGGGAGGGCAGCGGTGTAGAAAAAAACAGGATGATGGAAAGCTCAGACGTTGCAAACATGCTCTGGGCTTCATATTCCCTCTCAAAACAAGCCGATGTGGAGACCATTATCCTGCGCCCCATCAAGGGAGATATTTAGCTTCTTTTTAACGTAGCTTTAACCACCCTATAATAGTATAGTGCCATTGAGAGATTTAATTTTGTGCATACTAGTATGACACAAGAAAAACACTTCTGGCGTTATAGCTTTATGTGCCTGCCACTATTGGTTTGCAGTTGCTATGCGTTCGCACAGAGCGGTGTTTTTTCATTGGGCGCCAACGCCAATAAGATCGGCATTAAAGACCAATTACAAATTACCTTTACTATTAAGGACATTCCTAACGTAAACGATTTTACTCCTACCGGGCTTAACAATGATTTTAATATCCTCGGTGGGCCCTTCCAATCACAAAGTTCCAATTTCAGCAATATAGGTGGCCGTATGGTGCAAAGCAGCAGCATATCTATCAGCTATGTTCTGCAGGCCAAACACGAGGGTAATATTACTATTCAGCCTGGTGTTGCCAGGGATGCCTCAGGACATTCTTTCCAGTCAAATCCGTTTATTGTACAGGTAGTGCCCGGCAGCCTCGCCCCACCGCAACAACCACGTAGGCAGGTTAATCCTTTCGACCCTTTTGGCGGCGCAGACCCTTTTGCGCCCGATCCTTATGCACAAAACCTGAAACAGCGTGCGCAGCAGTATAATAAGCAACAGCAAGGGCAACAACAGGCACAGGCAGAACCACCTATTGATGAAAAAGCGCTGAATAAAGATATTTTCATCAAGGTTACAGTTGACAAAAGCAAGGTGCATGTAGGCGAACAGATAACTACTAGTTACAAGTTATACTCACGCATACCAATGCAGGTATCTATTTCAAAATTGCCTTCTTTAAATGGTTTCTGGACACAGGATTTCGAGATCCCCAAAATGCCAAAACCACAGGAAGAAATTGTAGATGGAAAGAAATACCAGGTTTTCCTCCTTAAAAAATCAGCTTTATTCCCCCAGGAAACCGGCACATTGGAACTGGACCCAGCAGAAGCACAAGGCAACGCACGTATTGTGCAGCAGGTACGCCAACGGAACCCCCTTGCCGATATGATGGACGACCCGGCATTCAGGCGCATGGGCAGCCTCCTGATGAGTGACCCTATGTTCAACAATGGTTTTTTTAATACGCTTGCCTATAGGGACATACCGGTACATCTGAAAAGCGCCCCTGTAAAAATAAATGTTACACCATTGCCTGATAAAGGTAAACCTGCAGATTACAGCGGTGCAGTGGGTAATTTCTCCATCTCTGCCAAAATAAATAAAACCGAATTGAGCACAGATGATGCCGCCAATTTAACGCTCAACATCACCGGCAGTGGCAACCTGAAACTCATTGAAGTACCTAAATTAAATCTTCCCAACGGCCTCGATACTTACGACCCACAGGTCATCGATACTATTACCGGCCGCAGCACCACCATTAGCGGCTCCAAGATCATTAACTATACTATTACTCCGCATACCCCCGGCGACTATGAAATCCCGGCCATACCTTTCTCTTACTATAACCCCGAAAAAGGAGAATATGTTTCTTCATCAACCCAGCCCATAAAGATACATGTAACAGCGGGCAAACATTATAACCCCAATATAGTAACCAACAATACCAATATCTCTCTTAAAGACATTCACAATATAGATACCCAGTCCATTAAAAAATTAGCCATCAATGATGGTCCTTTGCTGTTGAAACCTGTTTATTGGTCTATGTATGCCGCGCCCCTGCTTTTATTTGTCGGGCTTATTGTGTGGAAACGCCGTGATGAAGAGTTATCAAAAGATACTGTTTTGTTACGTAGTAAAAGGGCCAATAAAATTGCGCTCAAACGCCTTACAACTGCAAAAAACTTACTCGCCCAGAATAACGCCAAACTTTTTTACGATGAGATATCAAAAGCAACCTGGCTCTATTTAAGCGACAAATTAAATATCCCGCTTTCATCTCTATCCAAAGAAAGTGCCCAAACGGTCCTTGCAGGCCGCAAAGTGCCACAGCCGGTATTAAACCAGTTGGACAATGTAATAAGTGAATGCGAGACTGCATTATATGCGCAAACCGGCGGTTCTAAACAGATGGCAAATACCTACAAAGAAGCCGTTGATGTGATCAGTAAACTGGAGGATATCGTATAAACACCATGAAGAAACAGTTTGCCATAACGCTACCCTTCTTACTTTGTGCTATCACGATGTTTGCTGCGTCTACACCCTACAATATGTGGTGGGAGAAAGGCAACCGCTTTTATCAGCAAAAACAATATGACAGCGCGGCTTATTTTTATGAGCAGATAGCAGCGCTGAAACCTCAAAACGCCGAAGTATATTATAACCTGGGAACTACTTACTACCGCCTCAATAAAATAGGGCCCGCTGTGCTCAACTTCGAGCGTGCTTTGCGCCTTAATCCGGATTATAAAGAAGCGTCAGAAAACCTGGCGCTTACGCAAAGCCGCATCAGCAATCACATTGCAAAGGGCCAGGACATATTTTTTATTACATGGTGGCAATCCATTACTAATAGTAGGAAAGCTACTACATGGGCAGTATTGAGCCTTATTGTTTTTTTGCTTGTGATCGGCAGCCTTGCATTTAAAAGGTTTAATAAGTCCAAACCTCTTCCACCCCAGTTAATTGGCATCCTTAGTTTTGTATGGGTCATCTTTTTGCTCCTTGCTTTCGTGTCTTCGCAAAATGCAACAACAAGCATCGATGCTGTGATAATGCAGGACAATGCTCCACTCATGAACAACGACCAAAAGGGCAAACCCCAAAGTCTTTTGCCTGAAGGCACCAAAGTGGAACTGGTAAACGAAAAGACCGGCTGGGCAGAAGTCAGGCTGGCGGATGGCAGAAGGGGCTGGATCCAGCAGAGTTTATTTACGCGTATATAATTCTTCCTTTTACAATTTTTTTTGTTCTTTGCGGCATGGCATATTGGGTAAAAACTCCAAAATGGTTAAAAAGGGTCTTCCCGCGGCAGATGGTGTGGGACATGCCCCCCAATAATACGCCTGCAGTCTATATTACCTTTGACGATGGGCCGCATCCCACCGCCACGCCTTATGCCATACAACAATTGGAGAAATATAATGCTACCGCCACATTCTTCTGTATCGGCAAAAATGTAGCGGCCTACCCCGATATTTATAAGACTCTGCTAAAAAGGGGCCATACCACAGGCAACCACACCCACAATCACCTGAACGGGTGGAAAACCAATAACGATGTTTATTCAAAAAACATACAGGCTGCAAAGCAATTTATTAACAGCACCGCATTCCGTCCGCCCTACGGCCGCATTAAAATATCGCAGGCAAAAAGGCTCTCTAAGGCAAACCCCGCGTGGACAATATATATGTGGGATGTTTTAAGCGGTGATTTCGATACAAGCCTTACGCCCGAGCAATGTCTTGATAATGTCTTATCCAATATCGAACCAGGCTCTATTGTGGTTTTTCACGACAGCGAGAAGGCATGGGAACGCATGAGCTTTGCATTGCCCCGGGTACTTGCCTTTTGCAAACAACAGAATTGGGAAATAAAAGCCCTACCAAAAAACTGAAACTCCCGTCATTGCGAGGAACGAAGCAATCTCACGAAATGAAGGACAACTTTTAAAAAAATAATTAAACTCATGTTCACAGACTCTCATACGCACCTTTACGACGAACAATTTCAGGCTGACGAAACCGAAATGATACAACGTGCTATCGATGCTGGTGTAAATAAAATGTACATGCCCAACTGTGACAGCAGCACCATTGATCCGATGCTGAAGATCGCAGACAAATGGCCATCAAATTGCTTTGCTATGATGGGCCTACACCCCTGCTATGCAAAAGAAAATTATCTTCAAGAATTAAATACGGTAACTCAATGGCTTACAAACAGAAAATTTTACGCAATTGGCGAGATCGGGTTGGACTATTATTGGGACCTTACTTTCAAAGAACAACAGATCGAAGTCTTTAAAACCCAAATTGATCTTGCCTTGCAATATGATCTGCCTATAGTCATCCATAGCCGTGAGTCTATAGATGATTGTATCGCCATCGTAAAAGAAAAACAAAATGGTAGGCTAAAAGGCATTTTTCATTGCTTTAGTGGCAATGCAGCACAAGCAAGCTCAATTATTGAAACAGGGCTTTACCTGGGCATTGGCGGCGTGGTAACCTATAAAAAAAGCACCCTGCCTGATGTCCTTAAAGACATCCCATTGTCGCATATAGTTTTAGAGACCGATGCACCCTACCTTGCCCCTGCACCCTACCGTGGCAAAAGAAACGAAAGCTCTTATATTCCTGTTATAGCTACCAAAATAGCAGAAGTAAAGAATATCCCTATTGATGAGGTAGCAAGTATTACAACACATAACGCGGAAAAGATTTTCGGTAAGGATTGACCCTCATTACCTTTCTTCAGCATTCCCCCCTTGCGGGCTGGCACAGTGTGAGGCGAAAGCGGATCAAGGGGGATGTTCTAAAAATATAAAAGAAAATGCCTGCAATATTGCAGGCATTTTCTTTTATGCGGAGGGATAGGGATTCGAACCCTAGATACCCTTTGACAGGTATACACACTTTCCAGGCGTGCCTCTTCAACCACTCGAGCATCTCTCCTTTCGGGCAGCAAATGTACGCATTTCAATCTTTTTTACATAAATATTTTCTGCTTACTGGACGAAGCGTCCGCTTCGTCCCAAACCAAATGAAGCGTCCCGCTTCAGAAAAGCACTGTGTCTATTTCCCTCCAACCTAACATCATTACACTTGCAGCAACTTTTCCGGCTCAAACACCCACCTTCACATTTTTAAATACCCCTTGGCATTATTTTTTCTGTAATTTCAGTGATCAATCTCCAATGTCATGCGTTCAATATGGTCAGGCTCAATCGGATTTGGTTTGGTTAATATCCCGGTTAAAATTTTCAGTGCCATTCACGACAGCACGCTTGACCTTGATATGCTCGATAAACGGGACCACTCCACAATAAATTACGCTCGTATCAATTCCAACACGGGCAAAGTAGTTCCATGGGCCAATATAGTGAAAGGCTATAAATACAATGATGAATATGTTGTACTAACAGATGAGGATTTCGAAAAAGCGAGCCCGGAGAAAACCAAACTGATTGAAATAGATGAATTCGTAAAAGCAGAGGAAATAGATAGCATCTACTATGACACCCCCTACTATCTCGAAGCCGCCAAAGGCGGCGAAAGATCTTATGCCTTACTACTCCACGCTCTAAAACAAAGCGGGAAAATTGCGATAGGGACCTATGTAATGCGCAATAAAGAAAATATTTGTGCGCTCAGGCCTTATGATAATATGCTGCTTTTACTCAAAATGCGTTTTGCTGAAGAAATAAAAGACTATTCAGATTTAAACATCCCCGGGCAGGGAAACATAAAACCGGCAGAATTAAAAATGGCGCTAAGCCTTATCAACCAACTGACCCCTAAAAAATTCAATTTTGGAAAATATAAAGACACCTATGATGCAGAATTGATGAAGCTGATAAAACTGAAGGCGAAGGGTTCTAAAATACCACAACCGCGTTTTAAAATAGTTCATAATAAAACCAAAGACCTGATGTCCCAGTTAAAAGCCAGTCTAGAAGAAAAAAAGAGAAAAGCCTCCTGATATGAGTTTAAGTACCTACAAAAAAAAGAGAAATTTTAATGAGACTCCTGAGCCGGTTGCACAAATAGCGGCGAAGGACAACAAATTAATTTTTGTAGTGCAGCGCCATCATGCATCTCATCTGCATTACGACTTCAGGTTGGAATTAAACGGAACACTTAAGAGTTGGGCAGTGCCTAAAGGGCCATCTATGAACCCCAAAGACAAACGGCTGGCAATGATGGTTGAAGACCACCCGATTGATTACGCCGGATTTGAAGGCGATATACCCGCTGGCAATTATGGCGCAGGACACGTAGATATTTGGGATAAGGGTACATACGAACCGATAAACGAACACAGCGAACCCATGACAACCGCGGCTTTTACAAAAGCACTAAAAGCAGGAAGCATAAAATTCAGCATGAAGGGCAAAAAACTTAAAGGAGAGTTTGCCCTTGTTAAATTGAAAACGGACGACAAAAGTTGGCTACTTATAAAACATCGTGACACATATGCCACCGATGATGACTATAATAGTGAAGACTTCGCCAAAAAAAGTTCACTTGCCTATACCGAGGCGAGAAACAAAAAAAAAATAAGCCCTAAGCCACCAAGTTATATTCGCGAGATCAATTCATTATCAAACGAAAAGAAATTTGCCAAATACATAAAACCCATGTTGGCAAAACCTGTTGATGAACCATTTGATGATGCCGATTGGATATACGAGATAAAATGGGATGGCTACAGAGCAATAGCTGAAGTCAATAATAATGACATCAAACTCTACTCCCGTAACGGCCTGTCATTCGCGAATAAATACCCCATTGTCTTTGATGCATTGAAAAAAATAAAGAAAAAAATAATTTTAGATGGAGAAATTGTTGCGCTCGATAAAGACGGCAAACCATCCTTTCAACTTTTGCAGCAATATGACCAGGTAAACACGGTTCTTGTGTATTATGTATTTGACTGCCTTTCCTTTAACAGCCACTCCATAGAAAAGGAACCCTTATTAAACAGGAAGAAAATATTAAAAAATAATTTACCCAAAAGCGAAATCATACAATACTGCGATCATGTGGAGGAGCAAGGGAAAAAATTTTTTAATTTAATCAAACGTCAGAACATCGAAGGCATCATAGCAAAGAGAAAGAATAGTATCTACAAAGAAGCTACAAGGTCTTCAGACTGGCTGAAAATAAAGCATATCCAAACCCAGGAAGCGCTTATTGCAGGCTACACCAGTCCGCGTGGCAGTCGCAAACATTTCGGTGCATTAATATTAGGCGCCTATAATAAGGGCAAACTGCAATACATTGGACATACAGGCACCGGCTTTAATGAGGCTTCACTTAAGGACCTGTATTCTAAAATGCAGCCATTGGTCCTTAAAAAATCTCCTTTTAGCGAAGACATTAAAGTGAATGCTCCCGTAACCTGGCTTAAGCCCACACTGGTTTGCAATGTAAAATATACAGAAATAACAAGCGATGGCATGAGACGGCATCCGGTATTTATGGGCCTCCGCGAAGACAAAACCAAAAAGGAAGTAAAAATTGACTTCCCTGTAGAAGCAAAGTGATTTATAAATATATCCGGCATGGAAACGAGCAAAAATAAATTTACTAACCTTGATAAAATATTCTGGCCAGCCGAAGGCTACACAAAGGGCGATGTGATCAATTATTACAACAGCATGTATAAATACATCATTAAATATCTGAAGGGGCGGCCGCAATCATTGTTCAGAACACCCAACGGAATTAAGGATAAAGGTTTTTTTCAGAAAGATGCCGGCGAACAAGCTCCTGATTGGGTTGACAAGTATCCGTCGTGGTCAGACAGTGCAGCTAAAAAAGTAAATTATCTGCTTTGCAACAATAAACCATCATTATTATACCTCGCTAACCTGGGATGTATCGAACTCAACCCCTGGAATTCAACAGTTGCACATCCTGATAATCCTGACTATATCATCATAGATATCGACCCTTCAGAAAACAACACTTACGACCAGGTAATAGAAACAGCTCTTATCGTAAAAAAAATATTGGACAAGGGCGCCGCCACATGCTACTGTAAAACATCGGGTGCCACAGGTATGCATGTATTTATACCATTGGCAGCAAAATATAATTACGAGCATGCACGCACTTTTGCAGAGATAATTGCAACTATGGTGCAGCATGAATTAGCCACTTTCACAACCCTGGAACGCTCCTTAAGTAAACGTGGCAAAGATCATATTTACATCGACTTCCTGCAAAATAAGATCGGATCCACTATTGCTTGTGCATATAGTTTAAGGCCCCGGCCCGGCGCACCTGTATCTACCCCTTTGGAATGGTCGGAACTTAAAAAAAGGCTAAAGCCGGAACAATTCAATATTAAGAATACAACAAAACGCCTTGAGAAAAAGGGTGACCTGTTCGCCGGTGTTTTAAAAAAGGGAATAGATATAGAGAAATGCCTGAAGAAACTAAGTGCATAGTGACAAGCACCCTATCCACTGGTCGAAGCGTCCGCTTTGACTTAAACGAATTGAAGCGTCCCGCTTCAGAAAAACATAAAGCATCCTATTTCCAACCGGTCGAAGCGTCTCGCTTCGTCCCAAACCAAATGAAGCATCCCGCTTCAATCCACTATTTCCTCCCACTCAGCACCTTGATACTAGCTGCCGCTTTTGCAGCCAGTGTATCATTGGGTGTTTCACTTATTATTCTTTGCCAGCTAAGAATGGCCGAATCATTTTTACCGATGACGCTGTAATAGTAACCCATATTATACCACAACACAGCGTTTTTAGGGGCCAGTTCAGCACCTTTCCTTAATTCTGCAATGGCGTCATTATACTGGCCTTTATTTCCATACTTGCTTATGGCGCTGTTAATATAATAAGATGCATACAAGTCCGGCAAAGCGGGATAAGTGGGATAAAATTTCTTTACGGAATCCCAGTCTTGCTTGGCGCGCTCCACGTCTCCAAGTTCAAAATAAGAGGTCCCCCGGTTCATATAGGCCATCGTATATTTAGGATGTATCGCTATTGCTTTGTTAAGGTAAACAATGGCCTTGTTCAGCATTTCTGTCTTCCGGGCGGCATTTTCAGGCAGGTTTGCCAATTCATTATAACTGGCACCCCCGTTGCCATTGGCAAGGGCGCTGTTGGTGGCAGTTTCTGCGTCTTTCAGGTAAAGCGTGCTGTTATTTTTCCAATCTGCGTTCCTCGCAATGGTCTTGACCCCGCATAATAACACCACTAGCAACATAGCACCCGCAAGCGCTGCATTGGCACTGGATTGGGGTTTTATCTTTTCATAAGCCATGTTTAAAAAATAGGCCAGGGCCATACAAAAACCCAATGAAGAATGATAGATCAGGCGTTCACCCATTGTGGCGCCAATACTAAAAGGCAAATTAGAAACAAGGAAAAGATGAAACAAGTAAAAGGCAATTGCGAAACTAAGTATATGCTTCTTTTTTAAGAGCCTTAACATCATTACAAACAATGCGCCATGCACAAGCAGCGACAGCCAGAACAAAGGGCTGGCAAAACTCTTATAGGGTATCTGGTTGTAAGAGTAGTCAACGCTTAAAGGGTGTGGGAACACAAGCAATTTCAGGTAATTAAGTAAAGTCGCTATCTCCGTTGCAATCTTCTGCATTGGGCTGGCAAGCAGGTAAGGATTATTCAGCAATTCATTGTCTTCTCCCGAACCCTTGAAGGACACCATAGAAAAACGCAAAACAAGATATAAGGCCAATGCACCAAGGTATGGCAAAGCTGCTTTCAGGCTCTTTCCCGGGGAATAGTCTTTTAATAAATACAGCATCATAGGTATTAACACGATAAGTGTTACCGCATATTCTTTTGACAGCAAGGCAAGGAAAAAACAAACAAGGGATATGATTAGCGCCGATATCTTCTTATGCTCCTTGTATTTAAAGGTGTATATAAAAGTGAGAGATATAAAAAGCAGCGAAAGTATCTCGTCCCGGCTTTTAATATTGGCTACTACTTCGGTATGTATGGGGTGAATGGTAAAAAGCAACGCACTCAAAAACGCAATAAGCGGCTGTTCGGGGAAAACAATTTTTCTTAAAAAATATAGCAATACGACAACAGATAAAATATACAAGAGCACATTGTCAACATGCCTTACCGTAATTATTTTCTTGTAGGCATCTTCCGATATACTTGGGTTTTTATCCGACGCATCGATGGTCTCTCCGAAAATTTGCTGCTCAATGGCGTAAGTAACAAGCGACAATGGCCTGTAGCGGCCTCCCGACAAACGGTTATCGGCATTGTATTCCCTATAGTAGCTCTCAAATATATCCGAACTCATTATCTCGGGTATGCCCGCAATCCCGCTGTTTACAGCAGGGCTTTTCGCGATGATCAGGAAATCATCCACTGCGTAATCGTTATGGAATGTGTTGAAATAAAAAACAAAGCCTATCACTGCCAGTAGAGCGGCCTGCACCTTAAAATTGGCAAGGAAAGCAAACGCAGGTTTACTGTCCTTTACAACAACTTCATTTTTAGGAATGCCTGTTTTTTGTTTGTTCTTATTGTCCTTGGCCATAACAGCATCAAATATATTAAATGGGCTTGCTTTTACATAATTTCAAGATGCACACTATAAATATTCGCATGTGTCATATTTATTGCCCCTTATCGCTTTTTCTGGCGCCGTTGTTGGTCGCCTGACCAACAACAAATATCTCAACATTAGCCCCATCCTTCAGGCCGGGGTTAGAATAAACGGTAAAAAAGGCTTTAGCCAAACTAAACAATTGAGTGTGAACCCAAATATTCTTGACGCGTAACTAATTACTTTTCAACCACCCACTAATGCTCATCCTTGGCCTCGGCGACACCGACACTTCATGTTCCAACTCACTGCTTCTAAAGAATACAGCCTTTTGCATCGTAGGTAATATTTTTCCTGCTTTCCCCGCCTGGTATATGATCAGTTCCCCGCCGTCTGTGTCTTTCCAGTCGTCGTTCAGGTAGCTAATCAGGGTATATTTTCTGTCCTGGTTGTTTTTAAACTGGTCTCTATGCCTTTTGTAGAATGTGCCTGCATCATACAAGGCATAATGAAATTCGTATGCATTGATGCCTGTATAGCAGGTTTTATTCAGGTACTCAATAAAGTTTTCTATTTGGTCAAGGAAAGCTAGCTCATTAATATTTTTGGTCTTCTTATCAAGCCAGAATATGCGGTCTCCCCTTTTCTTTTGTAAGGGGTCTTTTATAATATCATTACCGATGCCGGCGGGCAGCATCCTGTTTTCATTATCCAGTTCCTGTAAGTGCTGCTGTAATAATTTTGCAAGTGTTTTTGTAAGAAAATGCTCACATAAACCTATCTCATTATCAACAAAACTCCCGATCAACTCATCAAATTTCGCGTTCATCCTATTTATACCTCAGAAGATATAAATCATCTTACAAGCTAATGTGGCGCTGCCAAGGTAGGCATATTTTAACCGAACAACTGTTTTATGATTAGGGCATTCATGCTAAAAACTATATTTTTATACTTTGTACAGCATATTATAAGACAGCTATGGAAAAACAAACACAAGGGCCATTGCCACCCGAACAACACATCGCTTCCACCTGGTATGGGCCTGACATGGCAAGCAGGCAGGATGAATGGATAATGCAACTCGGTGCACAAGAGATAGCGGAATTGGAAGCCGCTGCAGAATCCATCCTTGCTTCAGGGCATAATATTGCTTCTCTGACTGTTGAAAGTTTCCCTTTACCCCAACTGGGACCAAAGCTCAACCTGCTACGCAAAGAACTCATACAGGGCCGTGGCTTTGCATTGCTCCGTGGATTGCCTGTGGCCAAATATGACGAACGCAAGGCAGGAACCATTTTTTATGGGCTTGGCCTTCATCTCGGCCTGCCAAGATCACAAAATGCAATGGGCCATACCCTTGGTCATGTACGCGATCTGGGCATGAAAAGCGGCGACCCCAATGTGCGTATCTACCAGACAAATGAACGCCAGACTTTTCATACAGACTCTTGTGACGTAGTAGGCCTCTTATGCCTCAAAAAAGCAAAAACAGGCGGAGCTTCCTTATTGGTAAGCGCATCAACTATTTTCAATGAGATGCACAAACAAAGGCCCGACCTGCTTGAATTATTACTGCAACCCATCGCTACCGACCGCAGGGGCGAAGTGCCTGAGGGCATGCTGCCCTACCTGCTCATACCGGTTTTTAGTTTCTACAAAGGTTTTCTTACTATTTTCTATCAGCGCCAATATATCGATTCAGCACAGCGTTTTGAAGATGCTCCCCGCCTCACGCCAAAGCACGTTGAAGCGCTTGATATGTTTGACCAACTGGCTAATGATCCCAAGCTAAATTTGTCTATGGAACTGGAACCGGGGGATATGCAGTTTGTTTATAACCACGGCCTCCTTCATGACAGGACAGGTTTCCAGGACTGGGACGAACCTAAAGAAAAACGCCATCTGCTACGTCTTTGGCTCTCTATTCCCGGCGATAGGCCCTTACCGGAAGTATTTGCATCACGATATGGCTCTATAGAAATTGGCAATCGCGGTGGTGTTATTGTTAAAGGCACTACCCTGACAATTCCATGGACAAGTTAAGAGTGTACTTATTCTTTTAGCCTCACCATACACCTTACGTCCTTATCGTTAAGATATAATTCCACGCAATAGCCTTGTGGGTCAATGTCGGGATGAGATAACAACTGCTGAAATGCCTTCCCGATGCTTTGGATATCTTTCATGAAGTCTTTTATCGTTATGGAGATATACTTTCCCTTTTTCAAAACAAGGGTATTGCAATGCAATCTTTCCGCCTCTCCCGCCTCCAATTCCTCTGTCGCGGCCTTGTAAACTATTGTTCCGCTCTCAGGACGGGATATCCCGAAGTATTTCCTCTCTTCAGACGCTGGCACTAAAGCATGCAGCTTTTTATGCGCCTCCATCACTCCATCAGGAAATGACGTTGATGTTATGTAAAACACCTTGATGTCTTTGCTAATTTCAATTGTTTCCATAATAAAACCTTTTGCATTTTTATCTCATTGGTTCATAACAAAGCAGCATATTACCACTCTTAAAGACCCTTGTGTTTGTAAGTTTCAGGTTTAGTTTGCTTTGGATGCCATTAAATATGGGTACACCGCCTGGTATCACAACCGGGTCCAGCATTAATTGATACAGATCAATTAATCCGGCTTCCGCAAACTGTGTTACGATACTCCCGCTGCCCAATATGGTCATATCTTTGCCGGGTGTTTGTTTCATCTTCCTCATCTCTTCAACTATATCACCATTCATCACCCTGCTGTTGTTCCATTCTGCTTTTTTCAAAGTTCTTGAAAAAACGATCTTCTCCGCTTTGTTCATCCCATCAGCCACTACGGGCATGCTTTGCTTTGCAGCATCTGTGGGCCAGAAATTTGCCATCATCTGGTATGTTACCCTGCCAAAAAGAAGTATACCTCCTCCCTGTGCCGAGTTTCCCGAAAATTCATTTTCCTCCGCACCACCATGTGTGTGCCAGCCTATATCTTCATTGGCCCCTTTATAACAGCCATTAAGGCTCATGAAATTAAACACTCCCAGCTTTCTCATGTTTTTATTTTGGTTTTAATTATTATTATCAGAGGCCTTTTAGCAATAATTCATCCAGATTGTTGTAAACCACAACAGAGTGTGCTTCCATACCTGAGTTCACAAGGCCATCCCGGTACCCTACGGACTCACAGATATAATGGATCGTTACCATCGTCTTTTCCCCCGGCAAAGCTGCAAACAAGATCTTTTGCAGCGCTACATGACCTCGTTCCGGCAGGCCTTCATATTCAAAAGTGCGGATGATCCGCTCCGGCGCCAACACCTCATGCATCACACCGGAGATACCAACTTCATTGCCGTCCTGCCCGGGCATAATGAAACGATAAGCGCCTCCTGCTTTACAATCCATGTAGCCAATCCTCATTTTTTGCTCTTTGGGGAGAAACCATATTGATAGCAATTCAGGTTCAGTAAATGCCCTGAACACCAGTTCTCTCTCGGCATCAAACTCTCTCGTTATAAACAACTCCTGTTTCCCTGGCTCTGCCAGTACTTTAATTGTATTTTTCATTTTTTATTTGGTTTTATTTTTGTTGTTTCATTTTGTTCAGCAGATCATCCAGTTTGTCAAACCGCTGTTCCCATATCTTCCTGAAATTGTCAAGCCAGTCGCTCACTTCGTTCAATTTGTCTGCCTGTATAGAACAGTAGCGTTCCCTTCCTTCTTGTCTAATAAAAATGATACCACACTCGCTCAGTATCTTAATGTGTTTGGAAATCGCCTGCCTGCTTTGGCCAAACCTGTCTGCCACAGCATTAGGTGTTAATGTCTGCTTCCCTATCATATTAATGATCTCCCGCCTCGTTGGGTCTGCAATGGCCTGGAATACATCTCTTCTCATTTTATTGATTTTTACTAATTCGCAACCGAATGATTGCAAATATATACGCAATCATTCGGTTGCGCAAATTTTTTTCAATTTTTTTTGCACATTAATGTCTCTGCATAAAACAGCCTGTCCTATAATAAGTTATGATATTTACTCGTACAAAGACAGTTTCTGCTCCAAAGCATGCAGCCTTTGCTCCAGGAGTTTTATTCTTTCCAGCAGGTGGGCAACTGTTTCAATGCCGCCGGTATTTATTTCTAGGTCTTTATGCAGGCGTATCAATCTTTCCAGTTCTGTTAATTGCTCCCTGTGCACATAACTAAGCTCGTCAATAATATCAAGTTCTATCAACCCCGCTTCATGCAGCCCGCTGATGAAAGTATAGGACACCTCGTAATAGGTACAGAGGTCGTTTGCCGGGATAAGTGCTTCTCTTTCCATACAGTTTATTTTCGCAAGTCAGCTAATTCTTTGAACAATTCTTTTTCTTTTTCGCTCAGCCCTGTGGGTAATTTGATATTATAAGTAACATACAGGTCGCCAAATTGGCCTTCTTTCTTATACACCGGGAAGCCTTTGCCCTTTATTCTTGTCTTTGTTCCGTTCTGTGTTTCAGCAGGCACCTTCAGCTTCAGTTTGCCCGCCATCGTATCTATAATAAGTTCAGAGCCAAGCATGGCTGTATAAAGCGGCAGGTCCACCGTAGCATATAGATCATCTCCCATTCTTTTAAAGCTGGTATCATTGCTTATAATGAACTTAATATACAGGTCTCCGTTGGGGCCACCATTCATACCCGGGCTCCCATACCCTTTCAGCTTTATCACCTGTCCGTCGGCTGCACCCGCAGCGATCGTGATGCGCACCTGCTTGCCATTGATGGTAAGTATCTGCTGCCGGGTGGTGTAGGCATCGTTCAGGCTCATTTGCAATTCGGCATTATAATCTTCCCCTTTATATTTCACCTGCCTCCCACCACCTCCTGCGCTTCTCCCGAATACCTGCTCAAAAAAATCAGAGAAATTACCCTCTCCACCAAAATCATTAAATCCTTCGTAAGCTTGTTGCTGCCCCGGCCCTCTACTGCTGCCTCTTTGTTGTTGTGCTTGCTCATACTGGTCGGCATGTTTCCAATGCTCGCCATACTGGTCGTATTTTTTGCGCTTTTCCGGGTCGCTCAATACTTCATTTGCCTCATTGATCTCCTGGAATTTCTTTTTGGCTTCCGTATTATTAGGGTCCAGGTCAGGATGGTGTTTACGCGCCAGTTTACGGTAGGCTTTTTTTATATCCTCTGCAGTTGCATTCTTCGCTACCCCAAGTACTTTATAATAATCTATGAAATCTGCCATATCTGTAATTCATTACAAAGGTAGTGCGCGGAAAAGTAGAGACAGGTTAAAATTAATACTATTTTTTACCTTTATTATTAAGCAGTCTTTAAAGGCAATTCCAGGTTGAACATGGTACCCTTGCCTGGCTCACTCTTTACACTAATAAAGCTATTATTAGCTTTAATAAATTCGTAACACAATAGCAAACCAAGGCCTGTTCCCTTCTCCCCATCAGTTCCATAAGTAGGATTTTCAGTACTGGTTGTAAATAACTTTTCGGCCTGCTCCTGTGTCATACCTACCCCATTGTCTGCTATGCTAAAATTCACCATATCGCCTGCAGCTACAGCATTAAGTTTTATGTTACCTCCATGTGGCGTAAATTTCAACGCATTCATTATTATATTTCTACAGATAATTTGGAATTGGTCGGGGTCAAAGAATATATCAATATCGGCAGAAATGTTATTAACAATATTTATCTCCTTCAATGTTGCGGTATCACCCAGCAATTCTATCGAAAACATAGTTGCTTTTTGCAGGTTCACTTTGCCCGGATTTGCAGATGTATGCCCATGTATATAATTTTTGGCCCATTGCAGCAAATTGTCAAGCAGTATGTTCAGCGATCGCAGTTGCCGGTTTACTTCAGGCTTCATTTCTGTGAACTCATCAGTCGTAAGCAGATCCTGATCCAGCATCTTAATGGTTGCTGTCACCGAGCCAAGCGGCCCTCTCAGATCGTGCGACAGCACCGAAAACGTTTTGTCCTTAAATCGGTTCAGCTCTTCCAGCCTTAATGCCTGTTCCTGTATCTCTTCTTTCTGCACCATTATCCTTTCTTTGTTGCGCTTCTCGGCCATACTATAACGATACAGAAGCACACTAATAATGCACAGCAGTAAAACACCCGATGCCAAAGCCAACACTGCAATTTTTTGCCGGGCATTTTTACCTTCCTGTATTTCCTTGTCCTTGCTCAGTAATGCTATCTGGCCTTCTTTTTTCCCAAGATCGTAATCAAATTGCAGTTGCAATACACGCTTGTTGGTCTTTTCATTATACAGGGTATCAGAATAATTGTAGTATATTTTGTGGTAGTAAAGAGCCTGCTTATAATCATGCAGGTTTTCATAAGCACCGGCAAGTTCACGGGATGCATCTAAAACAGTTTGTTTCTGGCTTTTGTTTTGGGCTATCTGTAGTGCTTCCCTTAGCTCTTTTATTCCTTCTTCCAACTTCCCACTTTTTATTAATATGGAACCCACAGCAGTTTTTGCAGTGGCCAGGACTATAGTGTCTTTTATCTCATTGTTATGCTTCAACACCTCTCTGTATAAGGTATATGCGGTATCATAGCGGCCCGTACTATAATATACGTCTGCTATATTTTCCAGGCAAATATTCGTCCAGGCAATATCCCCGATCGAATCTGCAGCAAGCGTAAGAGCTCTTTTAAATAAGGTGAGGGCTGTTGTATAATCTTTCATTTGGCTATAAACAGAACCCGAGTTAACACAGTTTGTAAAAATTATCTCCCTGTCTGTTACATGTATGGCAAGCCCTTTATTTATGTATTCCGTGGCCTTTTTATAGTTGCCCATCGCAGAGTATAAAGTGCCTATGTTTACCAATGTATTGGAAATATCTTCGTTCGATTTTGCAGCTTCGAAAGCTTTCAATCCCTCAAGGAAATAATTAATGGCTTCAATATAATTATTTTGGTCACTGTAAATACCCGCTATGTCAATGTAAGACAGCCCAAGGGACATATAATTATTTGTCTCTTTACTGATCTCGGCACTTTTATTATTATACTTAATAGCTGAGTCTGTTTTAGACTGGCGGCAATAAATATCACCTATGGCACGTAATACCTGGCACTCGGACGTTTTGTCGTTTATTTTCTCGTAAATACGCAATGCTTCCCGATAATATTCCAGGGCACTGTCATCTTTATTTCTGCGCAAATAAACAAGACCCAGGTCATGTTTACAGTTAGCCTTCCCTTTATCAAAATTCAGTTGCTCTGCCAATTGAAGGCCCTTATTCGCATAATATACTGTCGAGTCAAGGTCGCGGTTTCTATAACAGCTCGCGATTCTTATAAACAGCTTCACCTCCGTCGTATCACTTTTTCCATAAGAGTTTACAATTGATATAAGGCTATCAATATAATGCGTTGCAAAACAGCTTATAGGAAAAAAAGAAAGTAAAAAAATAAGTATAGCAGGCTGTACCGCACGGAAAATAATATTTGGTTTAAGGGCAGCCTTCTTCATGGGCAAAACAAATGCAGCACAATGTAACTAAAGAGGCCAATGTTTTCGCTTTGTTTCACTATTGCGCAAATGTGATGGGGAAAGAGGGGGGATAACTATTTTCAATAAGTGTTTGTTTATCGCTTTTGCAAAACTACCCCCACCGCTCCCTTAAGAAGAAACCAGGGATTTTCCCCTGCTTTAAACGATAATGTTTTACCTTTAATGTAATAAACGTCAGCAGATGAAACGCAGGCAATTCATACGGACTTCTGCCATAATCGGTGCAGCCATCACAGTCCCTCAGCTTTTAAGGGCTTCCGGTTTCCCAGGTGGTGGTCATGGCAGGAAGGTATACCAGGTCATTACTGCAAACAGGAACATGGTGGGCACTTTGCCTGTTTTGCGTGCTTTTGCAGGCGATCATAATGACTATGTTTCTCCTTATGTCTTTCTTGATGAGTTTGGCCCGGTGATGATGGATCCCAGGCAAAAGCCTTTGCGTGTGGACGCGCATCCTCATGCAGGCATCATTCCTACCACCTATTTTTTGTCAGGCAACGGCCATCACCGCGACAGCCTGAATTACGACCTGCAGATTGGCAAAGGCGATTTCATGATGTTCAGTTCCGGCAGGGGTGCCATACACATGGAAGAAACAGGGCAGCGCCTGTATGATGATGGCGGCTTGTATCATGGCTTCCAGATATGGCTCAACATGCCATCAAAATATAAGTTCATAGAACCCTCCACCGCAGTATTCAGGCCCGAAAAAATCGCAGAGATCAATGAAAAGAATTACTCAGCCAAAGTAGTATTGGGAGAATTGTTTGGTGCCATGTCTAAAATAGAGACTTTATTCCCCGTCTTCTATTTTCATCTGCAGATCAAAGCCGGCGCCAAACTCAGCATCCCCACCAACCCGCAACACAATGCATTCGCCTATGTAATAAAAGGGAAAATAGAAACAGAAGGCAGAAAAGAGATATTGCAAAACAATGTAGTGCTTTACGAACGTGGCGAAACTGATATAAATATCTTCTGCGAAGACGATGCCGAGATACTATTGCTCGGTGGTAAACCTCATGACGAGCCAGTATATGCCTACGGCCCCTTTGTGATGAACACTGAGGACGAAATAAAAAAATGCATCAACGATTACCAAAGCGGCAAAATGGGCAGCCCCGACCAAGTGAATGCATTTAAATAAAGTTCTACCTTTTTTCTCTTAGAACGCCGGGCTCGCCCCAGCCATCTGTTTGTTCCTTGCTAGTCAGCAAAAAACCTTACTTTTGATGCCCTTTTAAAATAATTTTCACCCTGCCCTGTTATGGAACAGCCAATCGATTCACCCAATATTTTAGGAACTGCACCTATCAGCCGGCTTTTTTTCAAGTACTATAAACCAACGCTTATCAGCCTGCTGTCAATAATGTTGCACCAGGTCATTAACGGCATCATACTTGGGCAAAAAGTAGGTAAGGCTGGCATTGGCGCTGTGGGCCTCTACGCACCTGTTGTCATAGTATTGATCGCACTTACCCTGCCCGTCATGATAGGTGGCGGCATACTGATTGGTAAGTATATCGGCGCAGGTACTTACGCCAAAGCCCAGTATATATTTCAGTTTGCAACTACATTGGCTTTAATTTTCGGCGGGGTAATTGCCCTCTCCACGCCCTTTATCACTAAGCCAATTGCTGATTTCCTGGCAGGCAAACAAAATATCGAGCTGTCCCACAATCTATATGACTACATTTTCTGGCAGTTTATTAATATGCCCTTCTTCATACTCAGGATGTTCTGGGGCAACTTTCTTAGTAACGACGGAGCCCCAAAAGCCAGCAGGAATGGCAACCTGATAGCTGTTGGCATAAATATCCTGCTCGACCTGGTTCTTGTTGCCGGCTTGGGCATGGGTGTTAAAGGCGCCTCTATTGCAACTGCTATCGCCATTTTTGCCGCATGCACTTACTTGTATCTCTACGTGCAGAAACATAAAGGCCATATTGGCTTTCAAAACTTCAGGTTCACCGCAAGGATCAAAGAGTGGAAAGAGTTCATAAATTTCGGCCTTCCTACTTTTGTGTCCGAGATATCTTTTGCACTGGGCCTCGTCATCATTAACCAAAACATTCTGCCTTATGGCGCCGCGGTAGTAGCTGCATTTGGCATGGTCAATTTTGTAAGCTTTATTTTTTTGCGCATGATCACAGCTGCTATGCTGGCATGTTTGCCCATTATGTCCTACAATATCGGGGCTAAATTGCCCGAAAGGGTTTTGGCTGTCGTCAGGTTTTCTATAAGTTTCACTTTGATCCTTGGCATCACTATCTCTTGTGTTGGCTATCTCGTACCCGGCTTGCTCATCAGGCTCTTTTCACAAAGCGACACCGCCGAGTTTCGCCAAATCGCAATTAATTCTATGAGCCTCTACTTCCTTCTCTTTTTAGCGGCAGGCCCCAATTTTATATTATCTGCCTATTTCCAAAGCATTAAAAAAACAGGCATTTCCATTCTTATCAATGTACTTAAAAGCTCCGTATTTATCTGGCTTTTCGCTGCCATCCTCCCCGGCTACTTTAAAATGGGACTCAATGGTATATGGCTCTCCAGGTCATTCGCCGAGATCACCACCCTCTTGCTTCTTATAAGCTTCACATTCTTAAAAAAGAAGGAATACTACAGCCTGCAGGCAATAGCATCGGTAAATTAAATCCTACTTAGTCGAGACAGTATCTTCAAGCGGATTGAAAGTCTAAATTATTAAGGAAGATACAAAACTCACCAAAAACAGGAGTAGCTATATTACATGCTGTTTTGGTTTCTTCCTGAGATCTGCTTTTTTGACTCTTGTGGCTTTAAGCGTCCTGTTTTTTATCCATGTGCTGATCCTTGCAAAATCTTCGTCCGAAGGTTTTTTGCCGGAGGTATAGAAATCAATATTTTTAGGCTCTTTTACCATAGTAAAATGCTATAAATTTTTAGCTTCTTTCAGCCAGTTTTTCAAAGTTATTACCCCATTGTCTTTTTCTTTCAAGAGTACATCGATTAAATCCTGGTAAGAATTCAACCTGTCATTTATTACTTTATGCAGTTCATTGGGTTTAGATGGTAAACTGCCATATTTAGTAATGTCAATTTTGCTTTTCTTACAGCATTCAATTATCCAATCTTCCAATTTTACTTTCAAAACAAATACGGTATTGTTGCGCTTCTTGTCATAGCGTTTAAATACGCCGTTTTTTTCCTCCTGCAAAACCAAGTCTTTTTCGTAAGGATGTATCGCATGTCCCGGGTCTTCATCAACAACTGCTACCTGGTCTCGTTTTCCGCTGATATTACTAAAGACCCTGCTTTTACCTGAATGATGGGTTATTTTTTTTGCCTTTACATCAATCTTCTTAAGCAGCGTTTCATCAGGTTTACACTCTACATGTATGCTGCTTATGCCTCTGTTAATTTGTCAAGATTTAGAAATACATCTGAATTGAAATCAAGCACTTGTGATATTTGCTTTTCATTCAAAACAGTTAGCACTGTCTCATAATTTTTCATTTGCACCACACAAACATTAATATTATCTAAGCTAGATTTCCCTATCAGATTGAGCAAGAGAAAAGGATTATGCGTGGTCACAAAAAACTGGTTAGTTTCGTCCAATGCCATGCGCTCCCCTAAGAATTTAGTGTATAATGGAAATGTATTGCAATCAGGCTCGTCAAACAAGAGAATTTTATCCTTATTGCTTTCCATGGCCATCATATAAAATACAACTCTTTGAAATGTTTCTGAAATTGTAAGGTATGGATAGCTATATTCCACTTCATCAATTTCTTTACTTATATAAATATCACGTTCCACCGGCCTTAATTGCATTTTATAACCCTTGCTTCTGAAAAAATCAGACACCCATTTTTTCAATGCAGGATTGCCTAATAAAATGCTTGGTAAATTATCTCCAAATGGAGTAGTCAAACGAGGTGAATAATGCTGCTGAAAATTATTCAGACGTTTGTAAGAATAATAAAGGAAGTTAGTTTTTATCCCAAATACCTGACTGTTCACAGCTCCATCATGTGATACATAGATATTTGCATCATTTTCTGATATTTTATTAACAGAATCAGAAAAAGTAAACTTAAATTGATTTTGTAAAATCCCGTTATCTGTTTTAGAGTAAGTTAAAGTTCCATCTAATACGCCTGTTCTAATACCTATAGGTTCATTAATATTAGAATCATAAAACAAATCCCCTATTGTTTCAAAACGGATAATATCTTTAAAATTCTCCTTAGTCAGCACATCCTGTGCTAAAAGGCTTAAAGCTTCTATAATATTGCTTTTGCCGCTATTGGGTTCGCCTATAAAAACATTTAGTTTTTTGCAGGACAAATCCAAATGACGGATTGATTTGTAATTACTAATGCTTAAATCTTTTACCATTTATGCAGTGTTTCTTGTCCAAAAATAGGATTATTTTTAATTAATGCCTATAACATACTGATACGACATTCTTGTCTTAATTTATAACTTCTGGCAAAAACGGATTGATTTCTATGCCATAGTTATCGCAAATACAAAAAACACCCTGCTTATATTTTGTACCAGCTACATCTTGATATTTTAAAGCAAAATTGATATACTTAGACGCGTATGCATTAGAGTCAATTAAGAAATGGAACAACATAGGACTATCCCCTTTAATTAAATGATTACGTATGTCAGAAAAGCCCGTTGGGACTACTATTTGTTGCGTTTGCTCATTTTCAGAAACAAATCTTGAAATATCCAATGCCATGCTATCAGTTTCATTTATTACCTCTACTGTTAGAATTTTCTTGCTTTCATCACCTGGTTTCAATTTGTCTACTGATGCAGAATATTTCAGTAATGGTTTTATGCTTTCTCTAAATCGGATACTTTCAATTTTAAATAATTCATTTTGTGTATGCTGGACTTCCTTTTGAGACTTCAACGTCTTATATAAAAAGAAAGCAGTTATAGCAGTAACTACAACCATTAGCCAATCGGAAACAGTTCCTAAAGTATCGGATAAAAATAAGAAAGCAAGGCTCATTGTATTGTTAAAAATGAAAAATCGATTACCCTTTATCCCCCAAAAAAATTATAGCTATTATTTTCAAAATTAACATTCTTTACAAACCAATTAGGAATATTTTAGACGAGATAATTTGGTTAAATATCTCCTGCAGTGTCTTTTTGCTTCGGTATTTCTCCAAGTTTTTTTAACTGTATAACCAGTTTTCACTACAAGGCCTGCTCCAGCTAAGACAACTGATCGATAAAATTCAGTATGAGTATATTCAGGCTTCGTTAATAACAAACTTGTACCGAGGCCAAAAGCTATAGTATCAATTGACAATGTTAGCAACCCCTCCGAAAAATCAGAAATTGAATTTTTATATTTTTCAACGAAATCTTGCTCCGTTTTACCTTCTTCAATATTTTTATAAAAATTGTCTAGTTCTGAATGAAACGCCCTCCTATATTTTTTAAAATTTCTTGAATTACGCAATTTTATTATCTCATCAAATGTAATATTTGAGATTTTGGATGGTAGTTTTAATGATAAAACAGCATTTGCATTACTTAAATCTTTTGAAGGATTAGGTGCTTTATTTCTTAAAAAAAAAGACATTTTATCAATTTTATTTTGATCCGTAATTACGGATTTCCCCGTACTATCGGCAATAGTATTTGCTAAAACAACCATGTATAAAGACGCAAGCTGATTAGACATCAATAACCCCCCTGGAACTTCGACAGCAAAACCATGACGTAAGCAAAAATATTTCCATTCATGACTATACTTTTCCTCAAATAATTTTGCATTTAGAGTGTTGCTATTTCCCCATCCTTTAGGTGCATTGAATCGATTAAATATTGTATCGAATTTATGAGGGTCTTCTAACACTTTAGTTGCTATATCTATTGCATCTAACGATGATCTATATCCTTCGTCATACCCTGGTCTGTGTATGGCAATTAAGTCTGTTTCATTAATTAGTTTATCGTATAGATAAGACCTAACATTATCTCCGGTAGGAGGAATTATTGGATTTAATTTATCAACATAAAGCAATGCAAATTTTAGCCAATTTGCGTTAGTTGATTCGAAGTTTGGATAGTAGATTAACTCTTTCATATATGAAAATTGATTTCGGTTTGCTTAATTACTCTAATTTCCAAGAAATTTCAACATGCAAATATCATATTCCTATTACATACTACAAGGGTGTTTTTACGAAATTTCAGAAAAAAATCAGCCAAAGGCATGACATATCTTACATCATCGCAATACTCTACACGCGTCCACTTGCTAGCCCCACGGACCTCGAAAACATATCCACATTCCAACTCATTGGCATAAAAATTGCGCTACCTCATTGTATTTTCTACTACTATCATTTTGTCAGAAAATGCGTTAAGAAGTTCTTTGAAATAATGTTAAGTAATTCTCATGCCAAACTCGTATTCGGAAAAACACCCTATCCACATTTTTTAAAAACATTTTTTCTGCAAAAAGGATAAAGAACGGGCAAAACCCTTTCTGGAGTTGCATTTCAAAAATCCTTTTCTGGAAAGAAGGGATAAAAAAGGATAAAGAAAGGATAAAAATATTGTGAATAAATTCTTTGTATCTTAGCTAAACCCCAATAACAAATAATACAAAAAATGCATTCTATTGTAAATTCCGGCGATTATGAGAAAGCAAAAAACTCAATAGAACCTTTATTGAAAAAAGGCGAAAAAAACTGGACAGCCAAGGATACACAAATCATTCGTCAAACAAGCGTATTGATTGAAGAATACGAAAATAAAAAAAGGCTGTCACCCATACCCATAAATAAGTCCCTGTCGCTTGAAACCGATAAAAACAAAATTTCTGAAGCGCTGGGATTTGAACCCGACCTCATTGAACTGGTAGAGTTTAAAATGTACCAGCAAAAACTGAATCAAAATGCACTGGCTGAAATACTCAACATGCCTGCAAGCAAAATATCCCAAATATTAAATAGAAAACGGGAACCCGATGTCCCTTTCTTAAAAAGCATTCATGAAAAACTGGGTATAGATGGCAACTATATTTTAGAAACTGTATAAGCCTCAAAGGACAAAATCGGGCATGCTCGGACATTCAAAAAAACAATCATAACCCAATATTCACAATGCACTCAACACACCACACCCTCAAAAAATGCCAGCCCGGCCGATAGGCGCGGTCCGATATTTAATCAAACAAGACATCGGGTATTTAAAATCAATACCAGGGAATAAGAGGAATAATAAATTATATTTGTAACTATCCCCTTAAGTACGCAATTATGAGACTTTCAATATTACACCTATTTTGTTTGTTATTTTGTGTATGTCGCAGCGGGGCACAAGTGACGATTGAAGATAAGAAAAGTAATTACAATATAGCATCTATTGTTGTACCTCCTCATAAATCAGTACAAATAACAATTAATTTCGGAACACTTAGTGAAAGTATTGTCTTTTTAAGTACTTCCAATAAGACGAATCAGGAACTAAATACAAACAATATACCTATAGATGACCAAATACCTGCCTTAATAAATAATATTTATTCTCAGCAAAATAAAGGATTTATACATGGTAAATATAGCACGCCTGTTAACAATACTGCAAAGAATATTCTTTATAAATTAGTTTTTAAAACCAAATTTGTGAGCGGAGGAGCATACCCATGGGCAATGGAGTACATTACAGTTATCCTTCCACATGGGAAGTTTATTATGGATAAAAATACAATTTCCCTACCCACAAATACATATATTATCGGGGCAAAGGAGAAGAAGGACACACCCTATTTTACAGACGTGACCGCGCAATTGGACCTTAATTAAAATAATATACTATTTATGTAAATTTGTATTGGTTTTAATTCGTTAAACAGAAATTTATGAAACAGACAATTTTACTCGCTTCCATTACTTGTGCTATGCTTATTTCTAACGGGAGTATTTTCGCACAGTCAAAAGTAGCGGAAATGCTTCCTAATGATGGCACTGCCGCCCAAAATGCTTTTCAAGCTAAAAAAGATGAAGAGCGGGCAAAGGCTGATCTTGCTGCGAAACTAAAATATGCACAGGAAGAAAAAATAGAACAGGAAGTTCAAAGACAAAAGGATATTCAAAGACAAAAGGATAATCCACCTTCTAATACGGTATTAATTTCATCTGTCCCTATCTCTCATCCGTCGGTTAACACTGCAAATCTTGAAATCTTCTATTACAGCACTATTTTTACAGAGAATAATAAGGCTTACGTAACTACAGTCATGAAAATGAATGGAGCTTTATTTATCCAAAATTTCAAAAATCTAAAATCTTCCATATCAAAACGTTTTGCCGATCGTTACCCTAATGAATTAGCAGATGACGTGACAATACAACATGACTATTCAAACCGCATAAATATAAATGATTTTATTACAAAAAGAAATCTGGATGCGAATCAAGGAACAACAAGAGCAGGAGACGAGCAAGACCCCTATACCACTTATATTAATCTGGGTATAGATTTTTGGCAAGGTGCTGATTGAAGTGCACTTGAAACTTAACTCTGGCTATTAAACATCGCCTACCCTACCTAAAGGACGTGAGCATTTCAATTCATTTTCATATTCTCAATTTCTCAAATCTTCAAATTAACAACACATTTAACACATTGGCACATTATAAAAGCCTACCTTTGCCGCTAATATTTAAACAGTTCTTTATTTAATGACATCTTTTTCATCCTTCCCGATGCGGGAAGAACTGGCTCGTGCGATATCCGACATGGGCTTTGAAACGCCGACGCCGATCCAGCAAAAAGTAATCCCCTCGCTTTTATCTCAACCAAGTGACATAATAGGGCTTGCACAGACCGGTACTGGTAAAACCGCAGCCTTCGGGTTGCCACTACTGCACCATACCGACCTGGCGCAGAAACATGTACAGACACTTGTACTTAGCCCCACACGCGAACTTTGTATGCAGATACAGGAGGAGCTGCACCGTTATGGCGCACACATGAAGGGCTTGCGTATTACTGCCGTTTACGGAGGTGTGCCTATTATGGGCCAGATCCGCGAGGTGAAAGCCCACCCCCAGGTTATTGTTGCCACCCCCGGCCGTCTTATCGACTTGCTGGAGCGTAAAGCGCTGAGCCTGGACCTGGTAAAAACCGTGATCCTTGACGAGGCCGACGAAATGCTCAACATGGGCTTTCGCGAGGATATAGATTTTATCCTCAAAAACACCCCTGCCCGCGAGCATACATGGCTCTTCTCTGCAACTATGAGCAATGAGGTGCGTGGCATAGCCAAGCGCTTTATGAAACAATGGGAGGAATTCTCCGTGGCCCAGGCAAACACCACCAACGAGAATATTGACCACCAGTATTTTGTTACCAACCACCACAACCGTTTCGAGACCCTGCAGCGTTTGCTCGATTTCGCACCCGGCATCTACGGCATCATTTTCACACGCACCAAGCAGGATTGCCAGGACGTGAGCGAAAAGCTGATGAAGCAGGGTTATCATGTCAGCCCCTTACATGGCGATATGGACCAGAAAATGCGCAGCAAGGTGATGGAGCGCTTTAAAAACAAACAATTACAGGCCATAGTAGCTACCGATGTGGCTGCCCGTGGTATAGACGTAAATGATATAACACACGTTATCAATTACGAATTGCCCGATGATCCCGAAGTTTATACCCACCGCAGCGGCCGTACGGCCCGCGCAGGTAAATCAGGTATCTGTATGTCCATCGTGTCACCTAAGGAAATTTCCAATATCCGCCAGATAGAACGCCTTGTAAAACAGCGTTTCAATCGCAGCGATATTCCGGATGGTGCTGAAGTAGTACGCAAGCGCTTGTTCTTTTACCTGGAACAGATCGCCAATGCACAACCGCAGGAAGATTTTGCCAAATTATACCAGGATAGCATTCATGAGCAATTTGAAGGCATGGAGAAGGATGAACTCATCCGCCGCCTTGTTTGGTTACAGCTGAAAGACACGATAGACAATTACCAGAATTCTGAGGATCTGAATGCAGGATATGAAAACAAAGAACGCGGCAGGGGCTTCGGCAACCGCAGCGTGCGCATGTTCATCAACATCGGCCAGAAAGACGGTATCAACAGCCCTGAGCAGTTATTGAAATTCATTATAGAAGGCACCGATGTTGAAGCCGGTCTTATAGACCGCGTTACCGTTCGTGAAATGAGTAGTTTCTTTAATGTTGCATCCACTGCAGCTGAGTTTATCCAGTCAGCACTTTCATCTAAAAAGTTAAAAGGAAGGAAAGTACGTGTGGAAGAAGCCGAGCAGAGCACAGGTGGCAGAAGCGGCGGAGGCGGAGGTAGAGAACGCTTTAGTTCAGGTCGCGGAAGTTCCTCAGGATCAAGGCGTTCCGACAGCGAAAGACCATCACGGGGAAAGGGCGAAAACCTTGATAAAGGCGAGGGCAGGCGCGGCGAAAGCCGGGGCGGTTCACAGAAGTTTAACAAGATATATTAATATAAATTAATATAAATACTTGCTTTACAGGATACTTAGGCTTACCTTTGCATCAACAAAAATTTGAGTATGAGGCTGCAATTACTATTTATTGTTTTACTGTTTACAAGTTTCGGGCTAAAGGCTCAGGACATCAAGGCGACAAAACCTACAGACAAGAAAGGTGTAGCAAGCTACTACCACGAAAAGTTTGAAGGCCGCAAAACTGCCACGGGTGAAATATTTGATAATGAGCGCTTTACAGCGGCCAGTAACAAACTTAAATTAGGTACTTATGTGAAGGTTACAAACCTGGGCAATGGCAACATAGCTTACGTACGTGTAAACGACCGCATGGCACCAACCAACCACAGGTTGATAGACCTTGCAAGTATTGCCGCTGATCTGCTGGACTATATAGATAATGGCCTTGCTAAAGTAAAGGTTGAGATCGTTACCGAAGCCGAAGGCAAAATGGGCATACTTGCCGAAAGCCAGATACGCAAGATCATTAAGAATGAGTTGTAATTAAGCGTTTACATAAAGATAAAAAAAGGTCCCGGTGTTCCGGGACCTTTTAATTTATACAATGTCGGCATCCCACTGGCATTAGTCATTGCCCCAATCCCATGAATAGGGCAATACCACAAGGGCAACCGCAAAGCTTGGGCTGCCGATAATGGATGTAGAATTGGGATTGGTAGACGTGTAGGAGTTGTTGTCGCTATTGGCATCTGTCTGCAGGTAGGCGCCGTTCCTGAAAATGACCATTGTTTTCAGTTTAAAACATACACCCAGGAAAAAGCTGAAATCTACTTTTACAAATGGGTCAAAACTAACCGAGCCACCGCCATTATTTTGGTAAACACTTAAAAGCATATTAGGATAAAATCCCGCCCCAAAGGTTATACCCGTCCGCTGCTTACTATCCAGTTGCGCGTCAACTCCAAGCTTATAATCAAGGCTTAAGGCTACCCCCGCTTCATACACACTGCATGAGCCTCCTGGGTTCCCATATTGGTCAGGCTGTATCTGAAATTTACCAAGGGCAAAATTTCCCTGGTAAGCAAAAGCGATCATGCTTTTATCTTTCAAAGTGGCAATAGGACAAAACAGCCCTTCACACATGCCAAATGTTGGCTTAAAAGCAACCGAACTGGTACTGGAATTGATAGTGCTTATATTTCCGGCATTATCAAATGTCCTGTAAATATGTGTATAGGTTGCGCTTGCAAATGGCATATAAATACCGATGTCTGAGCGCCACCATGGCTTCAGGTTCATTCCCCTTTCCTTAGCCTGAGCATAAGTAATGCTGGGATGGTAATGATAGCTGCCCTGGAAACCAAAGTTGTTATTAAACTGTGCGGATGAAACGAATGGGCATAGGATAAATACAATACTTATCAAAGCCAGGTAATTTTTTGTAGTCATTATAGGTGCATTTTAAACCAAAATAGTAAAAATAGTATTACGTAGTTAATTAATTTTGTGTTTATTCGGGAAGATGTTTTATAGCAGAAGAATAGGGTAATTCTATATAAGCAACTATATAATGCAAAGGCCCCGAAACCGGGGCCTTTGTTATCGCGTTCGATCTTCTTCTTTATTTATTGGCCATTCTTCAGCAAACGGTCTACTTTCAGTAAACCGCCCTGCTCGTCATATATACTTATCATATACACACCGTTCGCCAATTTGCTTATATCTACATGGTTTACTGCGTTTTCTTCTATCAGCAATTTGCCTTCAATACCTGATATCCTTACCTTCACCTTCACTGCAGACTCTATATATACTACACTTGTTGCTGGATTCGGATATATTTTAATATCTGTATTGCCATTGCCCATTTGCACCACACCTGTTGTCCCTACAGTATGCACCGGCGAAAACTGGCTGCAACCATGCGCATCTGTTACGAATGCATAATAATCCCCCGACTGGTTGGCAGCATAACTATTACCTACCGCGCCAAGTATCATGTCCGATGCGGCCGTGCCGCCACGATACCATTGGTAACTGACAAAGGTCCCGGTCGAAAGTATAAGCCCGTTTGCAATAATACCGGGGTTGGGAGGTGGAAAATTATAAATATTGATGGACTGTGTTGTAGCAGTGCAACCGTAATTGCTGGTAACAGCAGCTGTATAAGTGCCGGCGGCCCGGGCCCAAACTGATGAATGAGTAGCCCCTGCAATGGGCGATCCATTATCAGACCACTGGTATAAGTATCCATTAGCTATTACCGCTTGTATCTGCACAGAATCGTTGAAGCAGATCGTATCTGCACCCAATAGAGATGCAGTATTGGAAGGCTGCGGATATATAGTTACATTTTTTATTGACGACTCTGCGCTGCAGATATTGTTTGTTACTACCACACTGTAGGCCCCTACTTGGTTTGCCTGGTAGCTTTGCCCGTTGGCGCCGGCTATATTCACTCCATTCTTTTTCCATTGGTAGCTGTAATTATTCCCGCTTGTTGCTAATAAAGTCACACTATTACCCTGGCAGAAGCCTGTATCACCACCCGGCACGAAACCAGCGGCGGGTATTGAAAATACGCTTACAAGACTCGGTAAAGAAGTAGCCATGCAACCATTGTTGTCTGTAACTGTTACGGTATAGCTGCCGCTAACTGCAACAGTGTCTGTAATATGGGTTGCAGAACTCATGGGTGTGCCGGAATTATTCCATTGGTATGTTAAACCGCTGCCCGAATTGGCAACAAGTATAACGCTGCTGCCATCACAAACAGATGTAGGGCCAATTGAAGAACTTGTAGCGCCCGGTAGAGGGAAAACCACCAGATTTGTTGCAGTAGCAGTGCTTGAGCTGCAACCGGCTGCCACATTGGTAACAGTTACTGTATAGCTCCCGGCCGTAGACGCCTGGTAAGTGGTGCTGTTAGCCCCGGTAATTGCAGTACCATTATATGCCCACTGGTAATTATAACCGCTCACAGACGGTGCACTGAGTGATACACTTGCGCCACTACAGATACTTGTCGGTCCGCCTGCCGTTATAACAGATGATGGAATAGTATTCATAACTACAGGCAATGTATTGGATGTGCCCTGGCAACCTGTATTATTTGTTACCACTACAGAATAATTGGCGGTACTGGCAGTTACGTATATTGGGAAAGTTGCACCCGGAATAGCGGTAGTGCCATTATACCATTGATATGTTAAACCCGGTGCAGTGCTCGTGCTGAGTGACACATTGCCGCCAGGGCATAATTGTGTATTTCCGGATGCAGTTGCCAGCGGTGTCGGCAAAGGTATAACCGTAACAGTGGTAGCCGGAGAACTGCCAAAACAGCCTTGTGCGTTGGTTACTTTTACAGTGTAATTACCGCTTGAAACAACCAATAAATTTGCGGTAGTCCCCTGGAAAATATTTACCCCGTTCAGCATCCACTGGTAAATATAACCGGTACCCGTATCGGCATTAAGGACGATGGAATTACCGGCACAGAATGTAGTTGCATTTGCCGTGGTAATGTAAGCTGGAGGTGGTGAATAAGACTGTAAAACAACAGGTGGAGATGACACATTGGAGCATGAATAACTACCTGCAACACTTGTCACCATTACTGTATAATTGCCCGAAACAGATGTACTGTATGTTGCAGCAGTTGCCCCGTTAATTGCATATCCGTTCTGATACCATTGATAGCTTAAATTACTGCCTGTATTGGCACTAAGAGTAACAATATTGCCCGCACATAAACTGGTATTAGGACTGCTCACTGTTGCCGGAGGAATATTAAGAAGTACATTGTTTACATTAGAAAGCGACGAACAGCCTGTTAAAGGGTTGGTTACTTTTAAGGTATAGGCCCCCGTTTGCGTGGCGATATATGTATTTGTGTTCTGACCGATAAGAGGCGAACTTCCATTATACCATTGGTAGCTTACGCTGCCCGAAAAAGGGATAATGAGTGTAACACTCCCATTCTGGCAGAATGTATCTGCACCGCTGGCACTTACAACAGCTGAAGGCAAAGGATTGACTGTTACAGGTACACTTAGCGAAGACACGGCAAAGCATCCGTTAGACGTATTGGTTACTTTAACTGTATATACACCTGTAGAACAGGCTAGGTAAGATGCAGATGTTGCACCGGGTAAGCTTGATCCGTTATTATACCATTGATAAGCATAGCTTCCTGTATTGGCATTGATGGTCACACAGGTACCTGCGCATATAGTAGTATTGCCTGCAGGAAGTGCCACGGCAGGTGGTGCTGAAAGCACTGTTACAGGAGTATTTGATGATGCAGTATAACAACTATTAGAGCTTGTCACCACCACATGGTAATTATCTGCAAGGCCTGCTGTGTAGCTTGCGGAGGTAGCACCCGCAATAGGACCAGTCCCGTTATACCATTGGTAGCTGTATCCTATACCGGTGTTAGCATTTAGCTGAACCGTAGTACCGGGGCAAATAATGGTTGAAGCCGCCGGCGTGACTATAGCCGTTGGAGAAGTATTGACAACAAGCGCTGCAATATTTGATAATACGCTATTCGCACCTCCGCAAGTACCTGATACACTAACCGTATAGTTAGCCGCATCTGTTGCAGATGCGCTTGCAATAGTATAGGATGTTGCAGTAGCCCCGTTTATAATACTTCCGTTCTTATACCATTGGTAGCTTATTCCGTAGCCTGCTCCGGCTACAGAAAAGGTTACAGGGAAACCGGCACACACTGTTGTTGTCGCAGCAGGTTGACTTAGTATTGTGGCAAGGGAACAACCAACGCTATCTATTTTAATACTATCAAGCGCAACTGTCCCATTCGCAGTCGTTGTTAGGCCGCCATGTGGAGTATTATCTACCCAGCTGAAAAAGTAAGCGCCTGTAGATGGTGCTGTATAGGTTACATTATTTGCAGTTGTTGGCACCGGCGCGTTACTTGTGATACCGGCAGGTAATGTACTGAATATCAGAGTTCCGGGAAATCCAGCTATTGGGTTAGTAATAGAGTTTGCCCCTGGATTTGTTTGCCCCACTAAAAGATACAGATTTTCATTATTAGGAGCAGTGCCCGTATTATTTGTCCAGTTGGAAGCTCCCCTTGCATATCCAAACCATGCACGGTATGTTACGCCTTGTACCAGCGGTAAAGCCGGGGTGGTGATATAGTCCAGCTTGCCATTTGTATTACCCGATGTATCTGACGCATACACGCACCACGGCAATATTGTCCCGTCTGCAGCATGATACATATTGGGTCCTAACTGTCCCCATTCGCTTACAGGTGCATTATAGGTAACCGTAACATCATCCATTTCCTGGTTGTCGCCATCATCAGAAAATGCCCGGAATATAATATAAGTTGCTGCTGTTTGAAGAGCTACAGGTACGGTATAAGTGTATTGTATCCATCCACCTGCGGCAGGTGCCGCAGGTGCAAAATTATAGCTCCTTGGCACGTAACCTAAGAGGGTGCCGGCAGCAGATGTTGTAGTGGTGGCATATGTTGAAATACCTTCTGTTGAAAATGTGGTGCTTGTATACGGATTACCGGATGGATCTCTGTATACCCATAATGATACAGTATAGGTACCCGGGGCGCTCATATTAAGGGCCGGAGTTTCTAATTCTGAGTAACCACTACCTATACTAAAAGAATTATAAAAAGCAACTTTAGAACCCGTGTGCGGACTAAAAACCGGGTTGGCAGACCCCACACCTGTACTTGTGCTCCAGGCTGTACTCACTGTATTGGTGGTATTCCAACCCGTGGGAGGAAAACTATTTTCAAAACTTTCATTGATAAGATTGACATTTCCACCATTCACATTGCGCTGCATACAAGCCGGGATGCCATAATTCGAAAGACCTACATTTGATGGAAAATCAAAATTCTGTATATATGGGATAGCAGTACCACTAACAGATACTGTACATACATTACTTGCAGCCCCTGTATGTGGAATCGTATTATTGCAGGTGTCTGTTATCCTGTAGTAGGCGCTGGCCAGCAACACAGGCGTTGTATAGCTTAACGAGGTTGCGCCCGGTATATTTGTCCATGGCCCGGTTGCTGCAGATGCGGTCTGCCATTGATAGCTGATCCCTCCTACCCCGTTAAGTGCCGTAGTTGCGGTGAAAGTAACGCTGCCACCGGCACATAAAACAGTAGTTGCGGGAGCAGCTGTCGCAGCCGACGGAGTAGCATTGCATAATGGCGGATCCCATTCGTAAACCTGGTTGGTAGCAGGGAATGTACTGGTCGCGATGGTGACACTCGTTGACGTAGATGGTGTCGGAGATGCACTCGCATTAGGCAAAGCCTGGAAATCAGCGGTTGTCTTCGCAATACCTATGCCCGGACCACTTGTGTTTGCATACGTGGCGAAAGCAGCATCCCTGCGGTATGCAAACTGTATTTTGTTGCTGCCTTCATAAAGAATTACCTGGAAAGACATTTCGTTCGCAATTTGCCCGGTTGTTGAGGATGAATAAGCACTCCATCCATACCACTCAAAAGTAAAAACACGACTACCAGGACTGCCTGTGGTTATATAATTAGCACTGCTGGCCGGGCTGGCTAAAGGGTATCCACCATGCAAGTCTATACTTAATGGAAAAACACCTGGTTGAAAACCACTTGTTGTAATATTACTTGAACAACAACCGCTTGCAGCCACAAAACCAAATGTCATAAATCCATTTGAGTTGACAGCCACCTGGGTATATGCTACACCACAGAACACAAAGCTGAATCCTATCGGGACCAATCCGCTTGAAGCGTCATCTGTCTGAATTGAAGATACATTCGTAATACCGCTTGAACCGTATATTTGATTGAACGGACTGCTAAATGCAGTAAATGAGTATTGTGCTGCAGATTGTGCCTTGGCTTCTTTTATACTTATATTTAAAAGCACAAATAGTAAAAAAAAGAGTCTGCCTGTAACACAATGGTTTCCGTTGGAAGAGTGAGTGAATAATTTCATAAATACAATACATTTATATAATGTTAAGTTAAGTTCACTTCCCTATGGAAAGGTCTTTTATTTGCAGAAGCCTTTATTATCAATATGTATTTTTTATAACAACATATTAAAAACAACACATTGTGCTAATAATACTATGCATGAATTACTCAAAACAATCTATACAGGCATATGTTATATGCAAATATCTGAACATTTAAAACAATAAAATATCTATTCTGGCAAGCAATGATGTTTAAATTTGCGGCATGTTATATCATAGCCTTTATATTACCGAAACGGACAATAAAGGAAGGGCAGTCTTTACCGCAGAAACTATTCCGGTAGATACCATCATTGAAGAAGCTCCGGTCTTGGTAATGAGCGCAGATGAACGCAAACTATTAGACCAAACTTTGCTACACGATTACATTTTTGAGTGGCAACCCGGGGGCGCCAGTATGTGTTGTATGGCCCTTGGCTGGGTACCAATGTATAACCATTCTTATACTTCCAACTGCGAATATTTTATGAGTTATGAGGACCGGACAATATGTATAAAAACCGTAAGAGACATACAGGCAGGTGAAGAACTTAGCATTAATTACAATGGTGACTGGCATGACACTAAGCCACTATGGTTTACCCCCATTTCTTAAAGAGGTGTTTCACGTACAAAGCCGCTTCAGGGCTTGGGGTATTTAATACAACTTATACACTGGATACAAATTATACCCCGGTTCGAAATGCGATGAATGCCTGTAAACAAAATCCAGTTGAGCGGTTTTATCTTTTGCAAATGCAGGGTCGCTTTTCTTTTTGTCCTGCAAAAGTTTAGTAAGTGCCTTATCATTCTCTAATATCTTAGCGGCCTCGTCTTCAAAAACATAGTCGCTGTAATACTCTTTTTGCTGCAGGATGCCATCAAAAAATCCCCAGGCAAAAAAACCATCCGGAGCTTCGGGTTCAAGGGTTTCTACAATGAGGCGCTGATTGGGCTGCTCTGTATTTATTATAACATCGTCCGCCAATAGCTTTATAGTTTGTTTTTCCTGGCTCACTATTACATTTTTATGCGGATAGTGCTTTTCGTATGGGTGTGATGCCGTTTCATATTTCTCAATATGGTAAACAGTCAGGTCCAGCACAGTATCATTCTTTAGTTTTTGCATCACTACATTATTCCATCTCAACCTGTCAAGAACATCAGTAAATCCCTGTTTTACAACATACGCCTTAGACAACGAAACCTGCAGTGACGGATTGAAATGATCGTAGAATGGAACTTTTCTTTCATAAGGCTTGTTATGATCGTAGTAAAGACGCTCCTGTCCGGATACCAGGCTTGGCTTATGTCCTGCCTCGTAGCCTTTAAAAATTATCCTGTCAAACTGCGTTGTATCAGCTTTCCAGTCAATAGTTACATCGGTATTTTCTTTTAGGGGCACTTTATCTTCTTCTCTTGCCTTATGTATTGCGTCTGCGTTCTTAGATGCTAATTCTATAAAACTTTGCATTAAAGTATAAGTCGCTTGCACACGTTGCGCAAAGGGTTTCAGCATATGCGTTTCGGGCACAAAAGCAAAAGTATGATATAGGGCTGCATAGCCGCTGGAAAAGCGTGGTGGATCGTAAAATTCGGTCCAGCCTTCATCCGGGCTGTTTTTGAAATCATTTACATACGGCACAAGGTCATAATGGCGGCTTTTCATATCCTTATAAATGCCCGGGACTAATGTATGGTACATATAATCCCCTACTGCCCCGCCAAGTTTATCATGCTGTGTTACAAGCAAGGTCATGACGTGTTGATAATCCGCTCCATCACTTACATGGTTATCAATAAAAATATCCGGGTCCAACTGGTAATAAAATATATTGAACGACCGGGACTCCTTTGCGTCCATCTTGATAAAATCGCGGTTCAGATCCAGGTTTTGCGCGTTACCCCTGAAACCATATTCTTTAGGTCCATCCTGGTTAGTGCGGCTGCTGCTGTTTCGGTTAAGGGCGCCACCAATATTGTATATGGGTATTACCGCCAGCACTACGTTGTCTGGTATATTTATTTTCCCCGAGGCAGCATCACGCATCAGCATCATGCAGGCATCTATCCCATCAGGCTCTCCTGCATGAATGCCGTTATTTATCATTATTATTACTTTGCCTTCTTTTCGCCACTGTTTGATATCATAACCCATGTCTTTACTATAAAAAACAACATTCAGATTATATTTTGTGTCGGTGAGGCCAATGTCCAGCATTTTTATACGGTCATACTTTTCGTCCAATGCCTTATAAAAATCCATTGCCTGGAAATAAGTGGCGCTTTCCGTCCCATTCGATTTTTCAAACGGCGTTTGGAATGAATTATCATGTGCATATGATATTCCATTAGCGATACACAATACAGTAAAAAGAAAACAATATCTTACCATGCAGCTAAGATACTTTACTCAATTAACAAATCATAAATCGCAAAATCATAAACCATAAATCAATAGTCTTGTATCTTTGCGTGGCATGAAGAAAGTTTTTCCTCTTATTGTTGTATTAATAAGCCTTTCTGTGTTGGGTATTATGTTCATACAAATGTCATGGATACGTAATGCCATCTTCATGAAACGTGAGCAATTCGAAAAAGAGATCAATACTGCCCTTATACAAACCCGCGACCTCCTGCACGATCAGTTCCTTATCAAGCACGGCCACAATTATATACCAAACGAGGCCTCAAAAGAATTTTTCCTGCGCGATTTTACTTCTCAACTGTTTTCTGATTCGGAAATACACGAGATCATAGAAAAAACCCTCAACAAAAATAATATCCACCAGCACTTCGACTATTCCATCATCAATATTTTCAAAAACCCAGTCTCTAAGTCAGATGGTTTCCGCGAGGAGGATATGGCAAATGCCTATTTCCTGCGCCTCACACCGGACAATTCTTCGCAACAGGAAGTATTATATCTCCTGGTAAAAGAAGATAAAAGCTATATTATAAAGCAAATGAGTCCGCTTATCCTTGCTTCCATCATCTTCACCACAATCATCATACTAGCGTTTGCACTTACCGTACGCACCATATTTAATCAGAAAAAGATCTCAGAGATCAAGTCGGATTTTATTAATAATATGACCCATGAGCTCAAAACCCCGCTCGCCACTATATCCCTGGCTATTGATGCTCTTACCAACAACAAAGTAATCAGCGATCAGGACAAGATACGCTATTACAGTGCCATGATAAAGGAAGAGAACAAGCGCATGAATAAGCAGGTGGAAAAAATTCTGCAGGCAGCACGCCTCGAAAAACAGGATATTAAACTCACCCTGCAAAAATTAGATGCCCACGAAGTGATCCGTAAAGTGACCGACAACCTGATATTGCAGGTGCAGGAAAAACGCGGCACTATTGATCTGAAACTATATGCACCCAAACATGAGATAGAAGCTGATGAAGTGCATTTCTCAAACATTATCTTCAACCTGCTGGACAATGCCATAAAATATTCTAAAGACGAAGCGCTGCGCATCACAGTTGAGACAGAAGCTACCAGCAATAATATGCTTGCCATAAAAATAAGTGATAATGGCATAGGCATGAGTAAAGAAACACAGGCCCGTATCTTCGAAAAATTCTACCGGGCGCACACGGGAAATATTCACAACGTAAAAGGTTTTGGCTTAGGCCTTACTTATGTAAAAGCACTGGTAGAAGCGCATGAGGGAAAAGTGAAAGTGGACAGCCTCCCCGGCAAAGG
>JABDGU010000011.1:0-25000 GCA_013285905.1 Bacteroidota bacterium
TAGACCAGGCTCAGTTATTAGATGCCTTTAAAAAGAATTATCGCCCGGGCGCGGATAAAATGATCATTGTAAATGAAAACGCAGAAACATTTTTTTCCGACCATGACGGCAAACCTGAAGAAGATTTTGATAGCGAACATTTCCGTCCTGAAATTGACAGGGGGCCGCTAAGAACCCTGTTATTAGAGTCCTTGCAGCCCGATACAGTGGTATGGGACAGCCAATTTGTTTCTATGGAAAAACCGGGAGATGGTTGGCAACTGCATTTTAAAAACAACGCGTCTGCTTATGCCGATATTGTAATTGGTGCAGACGGCGCTAATTCTAAAGTTCGCCCCTACATTACGGATATAAAGCCTTTCTATTCGGGCATATCGGGCGTATTGGGCAGCGTGTATCATCCCGAAACAACAGTTCCCAATATTCACAAACTGTTGGGAGGCGGGAAAATAATGGCCTTTGGCGGCGGAAAATGTTTTACGGTAGCTTCCAAAGGCGATGGCAGTGTGGCATTTTACCTCTCTTGTAAAGTAGATGAGGCTCGCGTAAAGACTATAGATTTTGCCGATAAAGTACAGGTGCTTTCCTGGTTCAAAAATGATTTTGCTGAATGGAGCAATATATGGCATGACTTGCTTGAAAATGCCGAAACACCTTTTATGCCTATCCCCATTTATAGTATGCCTTTAAGCCAAACCTGGGCAGCATTGCCAAACCTCACAATGCTTGGCGATGCTGCACACCTGATGCCGCCATTTGCAGGCGAAGGCGTTAATATGGCAATGCTGGATGCTTTGGAACTAAGCGAATGTTTGTACGATGAAAATTTTAGTGACACCCAAACTGCCATTGCTTTTTACGAAAACCAAATGCGAACAAGAGCGACCGCGGCCGCACAGGAATCTTTAGAAAATGGAGATAAGATGCACAGTGCAGATGCACTCCAAACAATGCTCTCGTTTTTTAGTGGGGTACACAAACAATAGTCAAACAGGAATATTCCGGGGAACTACCATTTGAAACATTAATAATGCACTATCTTTCTACTCACGCACTCCCGCCCGTTAATGATCTGGAGCATATATTCGCCGGGTGCAAGGCCGCCGAGATGTAAAACCCTGGAAGAACCATTATTATCTTCTTTTACCGGCACTGTCTGCCCCAGCACATCAACCAGGCTCAGTTTGGCGTAGTCTCTGACTACGTCGCAGTGGAGCTCAATCTCTGATTGACGAATAAAACCAGAACAAATTCCAACGTTCGGCGTAGTCTCCGACTACGTCGTAGCGGAGCGCAATCTCTGATTGACGAATAAAAACAGAACAAACTTGGTAAAATAAAGGCTTCCTGTTATTTTTATGTATGAGTACAGGATACCAGATATACGACCAGTATAAAATGCATTACCTGACACCTACTATAGTGGATTGGGTAGATGTTTTCAGCCGCAAAAGCTATCGCGATATTGTTATTGAAAGCTTGAATCATTGCATTACTGAGAAAAGCCTGAAAGTATATGGCTATGTTATCATGACCAACCATATTCATCTTATAGTAGCCAGCAGCAACGGAACATTATCAAACACTATCCGGGATTTTAAAAAATTCACGGCACATGCAATTATCGAAGCTATAAAGCATGAACCCGAAAGCAGGCGCGAATGGATATTGCATCGCTTTGAATGGAATGCAGGGCAACACAAACGAAACAGCGATAATCAAGTCTGGACCCACGAAAACCATCCTATCGAAATTACTTCCCGCGAATTCTTCACACAAAAACTCAATTATATACATCAAAACCCTGTAAGGGCAGGCTGGGTGGAACGTGAAGAAGATTATATTTATAGCAGCGCAAAAGCATTGTATGAAAATATACCAGGCTTGCTACCCCTATCATATTGGGATGATTAATGTTTTCACAACTCTTTTCGCCAATCAGAGATTGGCTGCCACTGCGACGTAGTCGGAGACTACGCCGAACGGGGTATTTTTTTCATGGGGCTGTTTTAAACACCCGTAGTTAAAGTCCTTTCAGATATTTCTATTGGGGTAATTTCTGGTAGTTGTTTCTTAATATAGGCTTGACTTAAAGTATTTATTCTTCGTGCTTGGGGCAAAAAGCTACTTTCTATTGAACCAACAGTTTTATTATAGTGTGTAATTGTACTCGACAAGCTTTTACCAATACTACCTATATGTTCCAATAATACCGCACTACGGTCATGAAGCTCAACAGCAGCATCTCTAATTGATTCAATATTTTCCGTTGTTTTAAGTTGATTCCAACTATAACCAACACCTAACAAAATAGATAACAAAACAGTTGGGGTAGCAATAATTATTCTATTCTTCATTGCTTCTTCAATCATTTCTGGCCATGCTTGTAATGCCACACCATAAGATGATTCAATATGGATATACATTATTACAAAATCAGGGGCATTGCTAAACTGGCTCCAATAAGCTTTTGCACTAAGTTTTTTCAAATGGTCTTTTACAGCGGCTACATGTTGTCCTACTAAAATTCTTTGTTGTTCCGTATCATCAGTTTCAAACATTTTCATGTAAGCAGAAAGAGGAGCTTTACTATCTACAACCAGAATTTTATTACCTGGAAGTGTAATAATCATATCTGGTCTTAATTTACCACTTTCATCTTCCACACTGACCTGCTCTTTGAAATCACAATGCTCAAACATTCCAGCATGTTCAACCAATCTACGTAATGCTATTTCACCGTAACGGCCTCTTGAATGACTAGTTTTTAACGCCCCTACAAGATTTGTAGTCTCTTTTCTCAAAATTTCAGTAGTTTCTTTTGCTTGTTCTAAATTCTCCCAAATTTTAGCATAGGCACTAATTCTTCTACCCTCAAGCTCCTCAATTTTTACATTCATTTTCCCAAGAGATTCACTTAATGGCCCTACCAGTTTTCCAATAGCCTCTTCCTTTTTTTCAAACTCTCCCTTTGCCTCTGTCACTTTTTCTTTCAATTTAGCTTCTGCCAATTGTACAAAAGATGTATTATTATTTTGAAGTGCATTAGCAGATAGTGCGCTAAAAGCGTCTTTCAAGTTTTTTTGGGCTTCTTCAACGAATTTTTGTTGTTCTTCCAGCCTTTGTTTTGTTGCTTCATGAGTAGCGTTGATGCCATCTTTCTCTCGTAATGCATTGCTTAAAGAAAGCTGTATTTCTCCAAATTCTTTTTCCTTTTTTTGTAATTGTCCACTTAACGAATCAAATAACTCTTTTACAACATAGCTTTTTGCGACATCTTCTTTTGTCAGTAATGAAGCATTTTGCACTTTAAGAGAAGATAATTCTAATTGAATTTTATCAAATTCACTTTTTAGAACATGATTTTTTTTGAAAAATAAATTAAAGGGGAAGAAACCAATTATTCCACCAGCAAGAACAGCAATACAAATATAAAATACCATCTTAGTAACATATTTTAAGTTTTGTAAATTACTAATAATTTTATGAGCAATTGTATTTTATATCTGAATATCAACTTTTGCCGTTATCAGGCAGGCATCTGCGTCGGCAATACCAATTATAACATAACCTTTGGAACTACATTATAAAATATAGGTTGCTCCTAAGGAGCTAATAAGTTGATTTATCTTATGCTATAAAAAGAATATTCCTACGAAATTATTTCAAGCCATTCGTTGGTCGCCTGACCAACAATAATTTTTATAGCATAGCAAAAGGGAGATTGGCTGCCACTGACGTAGTCGGAGACTACGCCGAACGGGGGTACATAAACAATAATCAAACAGGAATATTCTCTTTTATTGTTTTACTATTTTAATTGTATTTATACCTGCTTTCCCTTTTTCGGCCAGGGACAATAAATAGATTCCCGCAGCAAGGTTATTATTAAACGCAACATGCATTGTTGTGTTGTCTGCAACAATATCCGTTTGATAAACATGCTGCCCAATAACATCAAACATAGATAGATGGTAGGCTTTATCTTCCAGGCCTTTTATAGTCAAGCCATCATTATTTAAAAAAGCGGAAAGAGCACCGGTTTGTTGATTGGCAATATTCGTTACTGATGTGGGGCTCTGTTCTGAGGCGAGATATTTTAAACTTACCTGCGGGTTTGTACCAGAATGGCCAACCACGGTGGAATCTATTACTAACAATGGCGATTCATGATTATTATCATACCAGCTATATGTTACTTCTACGTATTGTTCGTGGCCTACAAGTTGTCCACCAATGCTCTGTGTTGTTCCACCACTTTCTATAGATTTTATACGAATTGTATTCGTGTAGGTGCCGTTAGGAAGAATAAGTGTTCCATAAGCATCTGCAACAGTAGTATCATTTCCTCCATTATATATATTTAGATAACCCATGCTTGTGCCGGTATCCTCATTAGAGGATATAATGAAAGTACTCATCGTCAATGGTCTCTCTGCATATAAATAAATATTATTAAAAGTAAAAACTCCTCCATTACTTGAGGAAGATGAATCGATATAACCGAGGTAAAAATTATCCGTAGCAGTTTGGTAAAAATATTGAAAAGTGCTATCTGAATTTTTTTTAACAATATTAGCTGTGAAAAATGTGAAAGGTGCTGTTTGTTGAATTATGCTTGAGGTCGATGAGTCTATAACGCTAAGAAAGGAAAAATTCCAGGTTTGATTAGCGCCGGAAGAACCCGTGGCAGTTGGATTGCAGGAATAATATTTAAAAACCGAGCCAATTGTGTAATCCTGCGCACTGTTGATACTTGGCTGTGCAGATAATAAGACAGGGACTGATAAAACAATTATTAGAACATACAGTTTGCTCATCATAAAAATTGAGTTTAATATATAAACGCAACTATATTGAAAATAGTCTGTTACAAGAAAATTATTACATAGCTCTTTAAAGTCATTCCTATAAGCATAAGCCAACAATAAATATTTAATCAAACGATTAAATTATTTGATTAAATCAAAATAATAGTCTTTTTTTGTGCTGCATTAGCGCATGAAATGGCCAAAAAGAGCAACATAGAAAAAAACAGCTCTACCGAAGAGAAGATAAAGGAAGCTGCCCGCAAGGTCTTCACTCAAAAAGGCTATGCAGCCACCCGCACCCGCGACATAGCGGAAGAAGCAGGCTACAACCTGGCCCTCTTGAATTACTATTTCAGGAGCAAGGAAAAACTCTTCGACATCATCTGCCTCGAAAACATACAACTCTTTCTGCCAAGTGTAATCGGCATCATAAATGACGAGTCCACTACCCTGCAGGAAAAAATAGAGATCCTCGTAAGTAATTATATAGATATGCTTATCAAAAATCCGGAATTGCCCCTCTTTGTTTTAAGCGAGATACATAAGGACCCGGTGAAATTAATTAATAAGGTATGGGCCAATAATGTGAGCCACGAAGGCACTTATATGGTAAAGCAGTGGCAGGAATTTGTGGCAAAGGGCAAGGGGCCTGCAATAAACCCCATACATATTTTCGTAAATACCCTCTCCATGATGATATTTCCTTTTATAGCCAGCCCACTATTGAGAAACAGGACAGGTATGAACATCACGGAGTTTAATAAACTGATGCTGGAACGAAAAAAATTAATACCCGTTTGGATAGCGGCTATGTTGAACATTAAATGATTTATATCATAATTAAGGACACAATGAAATACTATGTTTGCAAACAATAATTAAAAAAGAATGCTCAGGAAAAGTTTTTATATTTTTTTATTAACACTCACGCAGGCAGCTATAGCACAAGCCCAATATATATTCAGGTCCGTGGAGGATATCTGGAAATATGCTGATGTGCATAATATTACCATACTCACTGCGAAGTATGAAACGAATAAGGCCCTCTATTCTAAATTGCAGTCATACAGCAATGTGCTGCCACAGGCCACGCTCACAGGTTCTTTTACAGATAATACAGCATTACAAACCACCCTTATACCCGATGAGCTTTTTGGCGGCCCGGCTGGCTCTTACAGGGCAGTTGCTTTCGGACAGAAATATATTTACACAGGGGCCATTACCGCCCAGGTTGACATACTTAATCTGCAAAACTGGTTCAATGTTCAGATAGCAAAAAAGACCGAAGATTATAACAAGGCATCGCTCGGCAATACCCGCAAAACCATTTATCAACAGGTTGCAACGCAATACTACAACTACCTCCTGATGCAGGAAGCCGCAAGGCTGGCCGGCCTCAGTGAGTCCATCGCCGATTCTGTTTTCCAGTCTGTAAGCAACAAGTTTAAGGAAGGCAACGTAAATGAGGCCAATGTGGACCTCTCGAAAATGAACCTGGAACGTGCGCAGCAAACAACCATCACCGCGCAATACCAGATGCAGAGCAGCAAAAACAACCTGAAAGCACTACTGGGCCTTTCATTGCACGATTCCCTTGTTTTTGAATCCACTTTAGAAAACAGCCTGAGTGTAGCCGCAGATGCGCCTATGCAGGAGGACCCATCCATCAGGCAGGCTTTTTACCAATCGCAGATCAGCCTCGGACAATATAAGGCAGCTAACAGCAGTTTCCTCCCCACCCTCACCCTTGCCTATTACAATTCCACCCAGCAATACGACAATAAATATGAACCTTTCCAGGGTGGCCCGGCCTGGTTTCCGGCTACCTATTGGAACCTTAAAGCAACATGGAATATTTTTAATAGCGGCGGGAAATTATTCCAGTCCAAACGAAATAAGATAGGCTATGATGAAACACACTTGCAATATGAGAACGCAAAGACACAATCTGTAATAAATGATGAGAACCTCCGCCTCTCCTACCAAAGGTCGCTGCTCTTGTTGCAAAAAACAGAAGATGTGATGAAACTATCGTACGATAATTATTCTCACATTTCTTACCGTTACCAGGCCGGCATCCAATCTCTGGATGACAGGCTGAATGCTTTTTCGGATTATATTAATTATCAAAACCAATACCTAAATACGTTATCGGATATGCTGCTGCAATTATACCAGCTTAAGATCCGCCAACAATCATTTTAATACACGAACGATGAAAAGAAGATTGCTCACGTATATCATTATAGGCCTCGTATTTACAAGTTGCAAACCTAAATACGATCAGACATCCCCGGTGATAGCTCCTGTTACCGAGGCCGTATTTGCTTCCGGCAGTATAGAGCCTAAGGACGCCTATACGCTTACCTCATTGTCAGATGGCTTTATTGTAAAAAGCTATGTTACGGAAAACGACCTCGTGCATGATAAACAATTGCTTTTCCAGTTAGATAACAGGCAGCAAAATACACAGGTTAAAATAGCCGAGACAAATGTCCAGTATGCTAAGATAAGTGCGTCCAACAACTCCCCTACTCTTTCGCAGGCCAAAGCACAGATAGATGCCGCCAAAATAAAGTTGCAGACAGACTCAATAAATTATGTTCGTTACCAGCATCTGTCAACAACAAATTCCGTTTCAAGAGCAGACCTCGATAATGCCAGGCTCGCTTATGAATCCTCAGTCAGCGCTTATAAAGAAACTGTTGAAAGCTATAAAGTAGCTGCCGACAAAGTAAAGCAAGACCTCGCCAATACACAATCTCAATTGCAAAACGCCGTTGCAGGCAACCAATACTATAACCTCCTTGCCATTGGCGAAAGCAAGGTTTACCAGATATTCAAAAAACAGGGTGACCTTGTGCGTAAAGGCGACCAGGTGGCACAGCTCGGCAACCCTGATTCTATCGTTATAAATCTCGATATCGATGAGGGCTCTATCAGCAAGATACAATTAGGGCAACAAGTATTGGTGGAACTGAATACCGAAAAAAACAAGACCTACGAAGCCCGTGTCAGCAAAATATACCCTCATTTTAACGAGACCTCCCAATCGTATAAAGTAGAGGCGCGTTTCCTTCAGGAAATGCCCGGGCTTATATCGGGCACGCAATTGCAAGCTAATATCATCACTGCAAAAAAAGACCAGGCAATGCTTATCCCGCATATATATGTTTTCAGTGGCAATAAAGTATTAATGCAGAATGGTAAAAAAATAGATTCTGTCAGCATCACCACTGGCATTATTTCGCAGGAATGGATAGAAGTGCTGGGCGGCTTAAAAACAGGGGATGTAATAGTGAAGGAAAAAAATGCCGGCACCAGCGGCAATACACCATCCCTACCTAAATAGAAAACACAGCATTACAAAATAATAAAAATGAAGATCAGTGTAAATACCGAGATAGCGCTTACCTACCTTTCTGCCCGCAAGAAGCAAACCATTATTGCTGCCATGGGGGTAATGTTTGGTATTTCCATGTTCATCTTCATGCAGTCCCTGATGAAGGGCACTAACGATTATTTCGAGAAACAGTCTTTCAACACCACGCCACATATCCGCCTTTACAGCGAAAACAAAGTTGCCGACAACCACATAATGGTCACTTTTCTTAAAGACCCTTCTTATAAATTACTCACCAATCCTAAACAGCTTATCCAGACCCAGGGCATTATTAATCCCTATGGCGTTATTCACGAGATAGTTAAAAACCCGCAGGTATATGCTGTTACCCCCCAGGTTACAGCCAATGTTATTTACACCAGTGGTAGTGTGCAGCTAACAGGCAATATTGCAGGTGTAAGTATTATTGAAGAAGACCGGATGTTTGATATGCAGAGCAATATGCTAAACGGCGATTTCCACGACCTTGACCGCGTGAACAACGGCATTCTCATAGGCAAAGGCATAGCAGACAAACTAAGCCTCCACACCGGCGATAATATCACCGTCACCTCAGGCACCGGCAGCCCCACCATCATGAAGGTGATAGGCATTTACGCCACCACTGTAAAACAAATAGACGAAACCAAGTCTTACGCCAACATCATACAAGTGCAAAACCTGCTGGGCAAAGACCGCAGTTATGTAACCGACATCAAAATAAACCTCAGAGACTATAACAATGCCCCACAGGTGGCCCGCGAAATAGAAACCCTTACGGGCTACAAAGCCGAAGACTGGGTGCAGGCCAACGAGCAGTTAAAAGCCGCATTCAAGATAAGGGCCGTGATATTGAATTCTGTTATCGGTGTCATCCTCCTTGTTGCCGGCTTTGGCATCTATAACATCCTCAACATGACAATCTATGAAAAGATAAAAGAGATAGCCATTCTTAAAGCCATCGGTTTTTCGGGGCGTTCCGTTATCAGCATTTTCCTGCAACAGGCTGTTTACATTGGCCTTATGGGTGGCTTCGTGGGCATTGTTATCGGCTTTTCAATTACCTATATGGTCTCCAGGATATACATTGGCGCAGGCACCCTGAAATATCTGCCTATGTCCTTTTATGTGCCTCATTATATCGAGGCTGTCTGTTTCGGGGTACTCACTACCCTTGCCGCGGGCTATTTCCCGGCAAAAAAAGCATCACGTGTTGACCCTGTAAAAATCATTCGCGGCTAATGGATAATATACTTGCACTAAAAGCCTCCGGCATCAATAAAGACTTTCACGACCCCGTTACCTTCCCGGTCCTCAAAAACATTTCTTTCGAAGTAAAGAAGGGCGAGTTCATTTCCATAGTCGGCAAATCAGGCTGTGGCAAGTCCACCCTGCTCTATATCTTGTCAACAATGGATACCGACTACCAGGGTGAGCTTTTTATTAACGAGAAAAAAGCAACCGGCCTCTCATTAAATGAACTTGCAGCCATACGCAATGCATCCATTGGTTTTGTGTTCCAGTTCCACTACCTCCTGCCCGATTTCACTTGCCTCAAAAACGTGATGATACCCGCCCTGCGCCTCGGTAAGCTATCTTACAAAGAAGTAGAAGATAAAGCCTACGAGAAACTAAAAATGCTGGGCGTGGAAGACCAGGCCCTGAAACGTGCCGACAAACTATCGGGTGGACAGCAGCAGCGCATAGCTATAGCCCGTGCCCTCATCAATGATCCTGCAATCATCATGGGTGATGAACCAACCGGCAACCTCGATTCCAAAAACTCAAAGATCGTCTTCGACATGTTCCAGGAACTCGCTCACAATTTTGGCCAAACCATTATCACCGTTACCCACGACGAAGATTTCGCCCACAAGTCCGACCGCATCATCGAAATGAGCGATGGAGCAATAATAAAAGGCTGATTCCCAACTTTGCAATAATGGATATTCTGCCTGATTTTTAGTTCAAATCCCCATCATTATTTATCTTGCCATTAAATTATCTATCCATTTTATGAAGCGGCATTTACTTACACTATTAGCCACCGGCCTCCTCTTTACAGCCTGTAACAACGCAAGCTCATCCGATAGCAGCAACTCAAACACCAATACCCCGACCAATACGCCCCCCCCCCCACTACTATGGCACCCGCCCCTGCTCCAGACACTATTACGTCTGCAAGACCCTTGCCTGCCAATGCCCCCGCAAAAGACGCCCGCATACCTGCCAACTCCACCTCCCGCTGGCTGCAAAACGACCAGGACGACAAAATGACCCATAAAAAAATGTATTTCGCCACCCTATCCGCCACAGAAGGCCTGCACTTAGGCAGCGGCGTGGTAGACGCCCAGCTCATGCTCAAATACAAAAACGACAAGAACGAAGCCGTCCTCAGGCTCGACAAAGGCAGTTTCAGCAAAAAAGCCGCCAATACCAGCCTCCGGGTTCTTTTCGATTCGGTAAGCACCGAAAAATACCCCGCCGAAGTCTCACCCTATATGGCCAATTGCATCCTTATCAAAAACCCCGACCAGCTCATAGCAAAGCTCAAAACATCAAAAAGAGTGATAATAGATGCCGATATTGACAACGAAGCCCACCAAAAAATCATTTTCGACGTCGCTGGCCTCGACTGGAAACATTAACACACATGCCATATAATTTATATAATATTTCATTATACGAATCTGCGAGTGTCTGTGGAATTTATTCATAACTCTGGCTTATCCGTAATTCTGCGCGTTTCAGCGGGTATCTGCGGGAAAACCGCTGCCCCCTCCCTGCCAAAAGGCAGCTCCGCTCCCCCTCCTCCCCTGAATTTCCGAACATTCAATTAAAAAATGATTTATTTTTTGTTCTTTTTCCGAACTTATATTACCTTTGCAGTCCTTAAAAAAATTTATTAACGGTAACAAATGCCTACAATACAACAATTAGTACGTAATGGTCGTCAGCAAATCCGTGCCAAGTCTAAGTCCCGCGCTTTAGATTCTTGTCCTCAACGCCGTGGTGTTTGCACCCGCGTTTACACCACTACGCCCAAAAAGCCAAACTCTGCCCTCCGCAAAGTTGCAAAAGTGCGCCTTACCAATAAGATTGAGGTGATAGCATACATTCCAGGCGAAGGCCATAACCTGCAGGAGCACAGTATCGTTCTCATCCGCGGTGGTCGTGTTAAAGATCTTCCCGGTGTGCGTTACCACATTGTTCGTGGCGCTTTAGATACTGCCGGTGTAAAAGACCGCAAAAAGAGCCGCAGCAAATACGGTACCAAAAGAGTTAAAAAAGGTGCTGCCCCGGCAGGTAAAAAATAATAATTATTCATAAAAATAAATAAAGCCATTCAGCTTAAAAAATGAGAAAGGCACAAGCAAAAAAACTTCCATTAGCGCCAGATCCTAAGTTCAACGACAAACAGGTAACGCGCTTCGTTAACTGCCTCATGTGGGGTGGTAATAAAACCACTGTCCTCGGCATGTTTTACGATGCACTGGATAAAGTAAGCGCTGCAACCAGCGATAACGGTTATGAAGTGTGGAAACGCGCCCTCGCAAACGTTACCCCAAGCGTTGAAGTTCGTAGCCGCCGTATAGGTGGTGCTACCTTCCAGATACCAAGCGAAGTTCGCCCAGACCGTAAAATATCCCTTAGCATGAAATGGCTTATCCGTTTCAGCCGCGACAGGAATGGCAAAACTATGGCCGACAAGCTCTCTAACGAGATCATAGCAGCAGCAAAAGGCGAAGGTGCCGCTTTCAAAAAGAAAGAAGACACCCACCGCATGGCAGAAGCCAACAAAGCTTTCAGCCACTTTAAAGTGTAACAACAATTTTGATGATTAGCTGATATGATAATTGGCTGATGATAATATTTAGGTCCCCGCTCATCGCGGGGACTTTTTTTGTTTGTCATGGTGAGCCCCGCCGAACCATGAGCCCCGCCTGTCACCCCGGGCGCCGACCCGGGATCTCATCGGTTGCGAACGCAAATGTTGCGCCCGCCGAAGGGCATGTCACCCTGAGCTTGCCGAAGGGCGCAGCGTAGCAACTCCCCTCCCGTCATTGCGAGGAACGAAGCAATCTCGAGATATAAGGGAAAACTTTTTTTTGGCTCCAACTTACCCGCTCCGTATGGGCACCTCGGCGTTGGCACCCTGCATGGTTCCGGGTTCTATTGGGCCGTCATTGCGAGGAACGAAGCAACCAATAGCGCGTTTGCCTGTGTCAGCAACTCTCAAAGGTCAGACACCTGTGCGCAACCTATCCACCTCTTCTCATCTTAATAGAATCAATTAAATGATTTACATATCTTTATCCATCCCATGCACCCAGGCATCAACAAAAAAACGCTCTCAGAAAGAGACATCTGCACCAAGTTCATCACCCCCGCCCTTGAACTGGCTGGATGGGATAAACAAAAGCAGTTTCTTGAAGAAGTATTCTTTACAGATGGCAAGATATATGTTAGGGGCAAACTCTCCGCTAGGGGAAAACGAAAACGTGCCGACTACATCCTTTACTACAAACCCAATATCCCTATTGCTATTATAGAAGCCAAAGACAATAACCATTCTGTAAGAGCAGGCATACAACAGGCTTTGGAATACGCGGCAATTCTTGATGTTCCTTTCGTTTTCAGCAGCAACGGTGATGGATTTATTTTTCATGATAAATCCCTTACCGAAAATATCGAAACAGAATTAGGCATCAACGAATTCCCATCGCCTGCCGCACTTTGGGGGAAATACAAAAAGCTGAAAGGTATCAATACTCCCGAAGCCGATAAAACCATCTCGCAGGACTATTACTTTGACGGCTCTGGCCGCAAACCACGTTACTATCAGCAAATAGCCATCAATCGTACAGTCGAGGCTATTGCCAAGGGACAGGATAGGATTTTGCTCATCATGGCTACCGGCACAGGTAAAACATATACTGCCTTCCAGATCATTCATAGGCTTTGGAAAAGCCAAACTAAAAAACGCATCCTTTTTCTTGCAGATCGCGTTTCGCTTATCGACCAAACCCGCCGTGGCGATTTTAAGCACTTCAAAGACAAAATGACCGTTATCAAAAAAACCGTCATTACCTCCGATGGCAAAGAAGAATTGGTGTCCAACAAAAAACGCGGCATTGACAGTACAGACAAAGCTTTCGAAATTTACCTCGGTATTTATCAGGGTTTAACTAATAACGATATAGGTATCGAAGATGCCTACAAAGATTTCTCACCCGATTTTTTCGACCTCATTGTTATTGATGAGTGCCATCGAGGCTCCGCGAAAGAAGATAGCACCTGGCGGCAGATTTTAGACTACTTCAAATCCGCTACACATATAGGACTCACCGCCACACCAAAAGAAACCAAAGAAATAAGCAACTCCGAATATTTCGGCGAACCTATTTATACTTATTCACTTAAAAAAGGAATAGATGATGGTTTCCTTGCCCCATATAGAGTAATAAGAATTGACCTGAATATAGATATAGACGGTTGGCATCCGGCACCGGGTCAGCTGGATAAAAACGACAAAGAGATTGAACAACGCCAATACAACCGTAAAGATTTTGATAGGAATATTATTATCGAAGAGCGTACAGAACTGGTAGCTAAAAAAATAACAGAGTTCTTAAAAGGCTACGACCGCTTTGCAAAAACTATTATTTTCTGTGTGGACATAGACCATGCCGAGCGCATGAGGAAGGCAATGATAAATCTGAATGGCGATCTCGTTGCTGCCAATCCTAAATACATTATGCAGATAACCGGTGATAATGAAGAAGGGAAGCGCGAACTGGACAATTTCATTAGTCCCGAAGAAAAATATCCTGTCATTGCCACCACATCCGAGCTTATGACTACAGGTGTAGATGCCCAGACCTGCAAAGTCATTGTGCTGGATACAATTATTAATTCCATGACCAAGTTCAAACAGATCATTGGACGTGGCACAAGAATAAATGAAGACTTTAATAAATATTATTTCAATATTCTCGATTTTCGCAATGCCACTGCCCTCTTCGAGGACAAAGATTTCGACGGCGATCCCATCCGGGTCAAACCTGTATCTCAGGATGCCGATTTAAGCAATATTGTAACCGAAGAGGAAGCTGATGACACACTTATAATAGATGAAGAAACAGGTGCAGAGATAAATATTAAATCAATTCCTTACGTTCTTACCAATCCTATTGGCATAGTTAATGATTCATCAGATAAAGTTATTGTGAACGGTGTGGATGTATCTGTTCTTCTTGTTCGTGAAATCTATTTTGATATGAACGGCAATAAGATCACAAAAAGCCTGAAAGACTATACTAAAGAACAAATAAAAGAAAATTTCGCCTCTCTCGATGATTTCCTCAATAAATGGAACAACACAGAGCGCAAGGAGGTTTTGATTAAGGAGCTCCATGATCAAGGTGTCTTAGTTGAAGCATTGGTTGAGGCCGTTGATAAACCTGTTGACCTTTTTGATATGATTTGTCATATCGCCTACGACAAGCCACCTTTGACACGCAGAGAAAGGGCAGATAATGTTAAAAAGCGCAACTACTTCACCAAGTATGGAGAGCAGGCAAGAAAGGTTTTAGAGGCACTACTCGATAAATACGCAGACGAAGGCATTACAGATATAGAAAATATGGACGTACTACGGGTTAATCCTTTTGATAAATTTGGCTCTGCCTTCGAAATAGTAAATACCATCTTTGGTGGCAAAAATAAATACCTTGCGGCTCTAAAAGAATTGGAAACAGAATTGTATAAATCAGCTTAACCATGGCCAGTTTGAACTGTAGCGAACTTCAATTCGCTTTTACTTTTTTTGCAAAATTCAACCAACGCTACAATTTTGCATTTAGCAATATTGTTGTTCCATCAACAATTATGGAAGGAACTGATAGCTATACATATAACGGTGCTGATTTGGTACTTGATAATTTCTTTATCCAATTTAAGATGGCAGAGTTGCTGATGAGAACGAATGCACTTGAGTTTAAAAATCATAAAAACCCTACACCTCCATATTTCCGTTTTGATGTGAAAAACCTCCCTGCTCCAACAAGTAGCGGTCTATTTGGCCAGTTAGATTACCTGATAAGCCATTCTAAAGACCCCAATAAAAATGTATTTTATGTTAGTGCTTCTTTCGACCACAAAACATATTCCAAAGATATTGGAAATAAGAACTTTTGGTATAAGGCTTTTTACACTTCTTCAGGAACCGACCTCGACAAGTTCTGTAGTTTCGTTACTATTAAAGATACTATGTACCCAAATTTAACCAAAACGGATGATCATGTGATTTGTTATAAACATGGTGCGAATGATGGCTATTTCTTATCAGAGCCTGAAAAGATCCGTAAAGTAACTAGCAACGATTTTTTGGCAAAATTAAATAATCCAGAGCTTGAATTGTCTCATTTCAAAACATTAGAAGACACACTTAATGAACTTGAAGGAGACCTTAAAGAAAGAGAAATATGGACAGACAGCAAGGATGGTACTTTAAGGCCACCTGAAGAAGACTTAAAAGACAATAAAATCTTGCCAGACGATGCAAATCAAAGACTAAGCAGAATTAAGAGAATGCAAACAATCTTGTTGACACATATGAACATATTTTGGTCTCCAATTGTCCTTCCATTGAGTGAAGTGAGAAACAGGCGTATTGATCAAATTTTAAAGAAATAAATGGCTAACATAGGCGGCATATTAAAAAGTATAAGAGACATCATGTGGCAGGATACTGGCCTCAATGGCGATGCGCAGCGCATCGAGCAACTGGGCTGGATGCTCTTCCTCAAAATATTTTCAGACAAAGACAAGGAACTGGAATTACTGGACGATACTTACAAATCCCCAATCCCCGATAAATTCCATTGGGTAAAAGAAAAAGGCAATTGGGCTGGCGATGATGAAGGCATGACAGGTGACGCCCTGCTGGAATTTGTTGACCGTCAGCTATTTCCTGCCATGCGTGATATTGATGTTAGCACGGGCAATCGAAGGGCATTAATTGTGCGCGAGGTTTTTGATGGCAATAACAATTACATGAAAAGCGGTATCAATATCCGCAAAGTATTGAACAAGCTCAATGAGATTGATTTCAACATAGCCAAAGACCGCCACGCTTTTGGAGAACTGTATGAGACTATGCTCAAAGAACTGCAAAGTGCAGGCAAGAGTGGCGAGTTCTATACACCCCGTGCCATCACCCAATTCATTACCGACACTATCAATCCTCAGCTTGGCGAAAAAATTCTCGACCCCGCTTGCGGTACAGGTGGTTTCCTTACATGTGCTATCGAAAATTTATTGTCCCAGGCCAATAGTGTGGACGACCGCAAAAGCATAGAAGAGAATATTGAAGGATGGGAATACAAACCCCTTCCTTATCTCCTGGCAACTACTAATCTTATTCTGCACGATATTGAAGTACCCAATATCCGTTTCGGTGATGCCCTCGACCAACCCCTCAGCAACTATACCGATAAACACCGTGTAGATGTAATTATTGCCAACCCTCCTTTCGGCGGCATAGTTGCCAACAATAACGAAACCAATTTCCCCACCACCTTTCGCACCAAAGAAAGCGCCGACCTCTTTCTCATTTTAATGGTTCACCTCCTTAAAAAAGGTGGCCGTGCAGGCATTGTATTACCAGACGGTAGCCTCACTGGCGATGGCATAAAACAAAGAGTAAGACAAAAACTGTTGGAAGAATGCAATCTGCATACCATTATCCGTCTACCAAACTCAGTCTTCCAACCCTATGCGACAGTTGCTACCAATCTGTTGTTTTTCGATAAAGGTAAACCCACCAAAGAAGTTTGGTATTTCCAGCATAAAATGCCGGAAGGTGTAAAAGCATACAATAAGACTAAGCCAATTCGTGTTGAGGAATTCGACCCGATTAAAAAATGGTGGAAGAAACGGAAAGAGTCCGACATATCGTGGAAGGTAAATATTGATACAATTATTGACCGTGCTTATGATTTGGATATTAAAAACCCCACAAAAACAGAAGAAGGCCATGAGTATGACAGCTCAGAACTAATCCAGTTGTTGAACAGTAGCTTTGAAAAAAGTAAACTACTCCTGAATCAAATAATCGAATCTGTCTGATGAATTTCAAGAAAGTGAAGTTGGGTGATGTTTGCAGGATTGAGAAAGGCATTACCGGTATTTTAAAGGCAATACCAGGCCAATATCCCTTGGTCGTCACAGGTGAGGATAGAAAATCTCACAATGAATTCCAATTTGACGAAGAGGCTGTAATTATTCCCTTAGTGTCCGGAACAGGGCACGGCCACGCAAGCATAAAAAGGATTCATTATCAAAAAGGGAAATTTGCTCTTGGGTCAATTTTATGTGCAGTAGTTCCCAAAAATAACATGCAGCTAAATGCTGAATTTCTATATCATTTTCTCGACTTAAATAAAGAATATGAACTGGTCGCTAGAATGAAAGGGATGGCAAATGTCACTCTTCCTTTAAAAGAAATAGCGCAAGTTGAGATTCCTTTGCCTCCATTGCAAGAACAATTAAAATTTGTGGAGCGTTACAAATACTTGGAAAACCATAGCAATGGTTTATCGACCGAACTTACCCATCAACTTGATTTAGTAAAAAAACTCCGTCAGCAATTATTACAAGATGCAGTACAAGGCAAATTAGTACCCCAAAACCCCAATGATGAACCCGCCACCGAACTTCTCAAAAAAATAAAAAAAGAAAAAGAGCAGCTCATAAAGGCTAAGAAGTACAAAAAAGATAAAGTAATACCTGAAGTAATAAAACAAGAAGAGATTCCTTTTGCAATACCCGATAATTGGGTTTGGTGCAGATTAGGTGAGTTATTTTGGGTTACAAAACTTGCAGGCTTTGAATATACTGAACACATAAAGCTTAAGCCTTCAGGAGATATTCCGGTTGTTAGAGCTCAAAATGTAAAACCTAATAAATTAGTAGAAGATAACCTGCTGTATATAGATAAGGAAACTTCATTTTTATTAGATAGATGTGCGCTAGTAAAAAAATCATTGCTAATAACATTTATTGGTGCAGGTATCGGTGAAGTAGCTATTTTTGATAAGAAAGAGCGGTGGCATTTAGCTCCAAATGTTGCAAAAGCAGAACCCTATTTTCAAAGTCTGTCAATAGAATATATAATGTGGTTTCTCTTATCTGGTTTCGGAATGGATGAGTTTATGAAAATATCTAAAGCAACAGCTCAGCCAAGTTTATCAATGGGTACAATCAGAGAGGTTTGTATTCCCCTCCCCCCTATTAATGAACAACAACTGATAGTTCAAAAATTAGAAGAACTCATGCTAAACTGTGATAAACTGGAAAAGAGCATCCAAAACAGCCAGGCCCAAAACGAAAAACTACTGCAACAAGTCCTCAGAGAAGCCCTTCAGCCCAAATAGCGCGGGGCCAACTCCCCTCCTGCCTGCCCGTCCGCAGTATTTACGAAGGCGGGTTTTTAGGTGACCGCAAGTGAACGAGCGCAGCTCTATGGGTTCAAAACCAGCGTGTTTTGAAAACTGGGGTGCTTAACTCGTGCCAAACCCCTGCCCTATTGGACCAACACGCAGTTCAGCTTCTCCTCTCCTTTGGAGAGGCCGGGAGAGGTCTTTGTAACTTTCTTCCCTTACCCACAGCCGCTTTCCAAGAAAAATTTGGAAACGCCTATCGCCGTTTCGTATCTTTAACATGAAATTGGATGCACACATTGCGTTTCATTTTATGCGTTCCATCCTTTTTCCATAAAGTTCTTTGACACACTTAATACGCAACAGTTTTCCAGGAATCTTCCTTAATAATTTAGACTTTTTCTGGTGCTAACATCGGACATTACAAGCAAATCATGGGAAAATATGGGAACCAAGCGAAGCGAGCTCATGTACACCAATAAAAAAATAATCAAGATGTCCATAACACAACCGAGCGAAGCGAGCTCACGGACACCGACAAAAAATCATTAAGATGTCCGTAACACATATTATTCCATTAACAAAAGCGGCAAAAATGGAGGAACCGGCAAAAGCGGCAAAATTTCATTTCACAACATCATAAACGTCTAAAAGTCAATCAGATGTAACACCTTCAAAAACTCTATCAGCGGCAACACCCTGGCAACCGAGCGGCAACTTTTTTCACGAACATATTTAAGCAATAAGCCAATCGGTGAGTAATAATCATAAAAATAGAATATAAAAATGATCCCCCACTTCTTAGATTGAAACTATGCAGCCGAGAATTTGCAAAGGCACCTTTTTTCGCGCCCGAGATGAGCAATACGCTAAACCAACGAACAGAAACCATCGACTGCTGAAATGGTAAATAGCGATACAAGCGAACTCACTCTTGAACGCAGATAAAAAATAATAATGAAGTTCAAAAAAGCCAGTGCCCCACAATCGGAGTACCCCAAGTAACACGCCGCAAAGCTATCCTTCTGATACGCGGAGCGATTTATCAGGAGGTGGCCTTTTCTTTGTTTCGTTTCTTTTGGCCACCCAAAAGAAATGAAAACTCGCGCAGGATAAGTGTTGATGTGAGATTGCAACGCTACACTTGTTGGTATCGCAAGACCAAAAAGCCACCCTACATACCAAACAAGGGAGAAAAGACGAACGCGGGAAAAAAATCCCATGTTGTGGTCAGATTGCTTTGTCGTGGCTTTGCACAATGCATCGCTATCACTCCGCGCAATGACGCGAGGAACCACAAACAAGAACGCTACACTTGTTGATATCGCAAGCGCACAATAGTTCGGCAAAGCTCACTATGACAAACTACATACCGAACAAGGGCGAAGCTGCAGGAACGAACTAAAATGGGGAAGAGAGAAGAGTATTTTGTTGAAGTAGGGATTTGTCAACTTTCAAAAAGTTGACAAATCTGAGGGAGGCAAAATATTTGATGCCTGCTTATTTTAGTGGCAACAGCTTTGACTGATATTTTTTCCGTACCGCATCCATTTCCTTTTTCAGGACATCGGGATGTTTCCAGTATTTTTCGCTCAGTGTTTCCCGGATATCCCTCATCATTTTTACAGCATCAAATTTTTTATTCTTGTCCATCATCGTAAGGTTTTAATATTTCTCTTGGAGTTCTTATTTCAATCATCCTGTAACCAAGTTTAAGGTTGATTGAATTATAAAGCCTGATACGGTTTAAATTTACAATATGCTTAAAATTCCAGCTTGCCAGCACATCAGCAAGGTTTATCGTTGCAAGGGCAATATGCAATGCATCGTTATAGCTCTTATTAGTAAGCGCGCCTTCCGTAATATAAGTTTCAGCAAGTTTTATTACCTCATCATTAATGCCGACAGGTACAATATTGCTAACCGGTATTTCATTTATTTTGTCTCTTATTTCCTGCCTTGCAAGTTCCAATTCCTGCAATGTCAGGTCCGAAAGCATCATTATTTTTGTTCCGGTTTTAAACTCCTCAATTAAGGCAATTGACCACTCTTTGAACTCTTCATCAAAGCAGCCTCCTATTACTGAAGTATCTGTATAAACCTTCATTTATGCAAAGTTAAAGAAAAATGAACACTCGCAAATGGCAACTTATGAACGAACTAATGACAACGCCACACTTGTTGGTATCGCAAGCACACAATAGTTCGGCAAAAGCTCACTATGACAAGCCTACATACCGAACAAGGGCGAAGCTGCTCAACTGTTCATTTTTCACTACCACGTACTCCCGGACTTATGACTTTCGACTTACGACTTACGACTCACCACCCTCTCACTATCCACAAAATATTGGCAAAAACAACCCCAAAACCGCTGCCAGTATGTGTTTGGGCATTGTCAAAAAATGTGGATATCTTGTTGCCGGGGCCTATATTGCGCAATAGGGTTTTGACTATATTTGATCATTAATTTATAGCGTTAAATACATAGCAAAATGGCAGCAGATGACAAGTTAAAAGTATTGAAGCTCGCTCTGGACAAGATCGAGAAGGATTATGGCAAAGGTTCCATCATGATGCTTGGGGACAAGCAAAAAGAAAAGATGGACGTGATAAGCACCGGCTCCATAGGGCTGGATGTGGCGCTGGGCGTGGGCGGGCTGCCGCAGGGGCGTATTGTGGAAATATACGGGCCGGAATCTTCGGGTAAAACAACTATTGCGATACATACTATAGCAGAGAGCCAGAAGAAAGGCGGCATCTGCGCCATAATAGATGCAGAACATGCTTTTGATGCCAGCTATGCCCGCAAACTGGGTGTGGACGTGGACAATCTCATCATATCGCAACCGGACTATGGCGAGCAGGCACTTGAAATTGCCGACCGTCTTATATCGTCAGGCGCTGTGGATGTAGTGGTGATAGACTCTGTGGCCGCACTGGTGCCAAAAGGCGAACTGGAAGGTGAGATGGGCGAAAGCAAGATGGGCCTGCAGGCAAGGCTTATGAGCCAGGCCCTGCGCAAGCTCACGGCCACCATCAGCCGCACAGGTTGTTGCTGCATATTCATCAACCAGCTGCGCGAAAAAATAGGTGTGATGTTCGGCAACCCGGAGACAACTACGGGTGGTAATGCACTGAAGTTCTACGCCTCTGTGCGTCTTGATATTCGCCGCATCAGCCAGATAAAAGACGGCGACACAGCCAGCGGCAACCGCACACGTGTAAAAGTGGTGAAGAACAAAGTGGCTCCCCCCTTCCGCCAGGTGGAGTTTGATATCATCTTTGGTGAGGGTATTAGCAAAGTGGGCGAGATAATAGATATGGGTGTGGAACTGGGCTTTGTGCAAAAAAGCGGTTCATGGTTCAGCTATGGCGACACCAAAATAGGCCAGGGCCGCGATGCTGTAAAAACCTTTCTGCAGGATAACCAGGGCGTGATGGATGAGATAGAAGGCAAGATCAGGGAATCGCTAATGGACAAATAGGTTAATAAGTTAATTGGTTAAAAAGTTGATAGAGCTCCTGTTTTTGCAGGGGCTTTTTTTATTGGGATGATGAGTAAGGAAATTTGGGTGTAGAGTGCGGGAGTCCCTAAATGCAAAAAGTCCTGACCAATAAAGGTCAGGACTTTTAAAATAAATATGGCAACTACCTACTCTCCCGCATTGTTGTGCAGTACCATCGGCCATGGGCGGCTTAACTTCTCTGTTCGGAATGGGAAGAGGTGAACACGCCCGGCAATATCACCATAAGATCTTGCCGATTTGTTGATGTATGATTTGTGATCTATGATTGCTCTTTACGGGGCAATCTTAAATCATACATCTTCAATCATAAATAATGTTGACATATTGGATCAAGCAATTCTATACAATGATTTGTAAGTAAAGAAAAAAAGTTAAAGCTTACGGGCAATTAGTACTACTCGGCTTTGATGTTACCACCTTTACACCTGTAGCCTATCAACGTCATAGTCTCTGACGGCCCTTAAAAGTAAACTCATCTTGAGGAAGGTTTCGCGCTTAGATGCTTTCAGCGCTTATCCTGGCTGTACATAGCTACCCGGCGCTGCGCCTGGCGGCACAACCGGTACACCAGCGGTACATACGCTCCGGTCCTCTCGTACTAAGAGCATGTCCTCGCAATTTACTAACGCCCACCACAGATAGAGACCGAACTGTCTTGCGACGTTCTGAACCCAGTTCACGTGCCACTTTAATCGGCGAACAGCCGAACCCTTGGGACCTTCTCCAGCCCCAGGATGTGACGAACCGACATCGAGGTGCCAAACCTCCCCGTCGATATGAGCTCTTGGGGGAGATCAGCCTGTTATCCCCGGAGTACCTTTTATCCTTTGAGCGATGGCCCTTCCATTCGGAAACCACCGGATCACTTTAGCCCGCTTTCGCGCCTGCTCGGCTGGTCAGCCTCACAGTCAAGCACCCTTATACTAATGCGCTCTGCGTACGATTACCAACCGTACTGAGGGTACCTTTGCAAGCCTCCGTTACACTTTAGGAGGCGACCACCCCAGTCAAACTACCCACCATGCAATGTCTCCCTTTACAGGGATTAGACTCTAAGTAACAGAAGGTTGGTATTTCAACGTTGACTCCACAATGGCTGGCGCCACTGTCTCATAGTCTCCCAACTATTCTACACATCTGTTACTCAAAATCAATGCAAAGTTGTAGTGAAGGTTCACGGGGTCTTTTCGTCCCGTGGCGGGTAACCGGCATCTTCACCGATACTACAATTTCACCGGGCTCGCGGAGGAGACAGTGTTCAACTCATTAGACCATTCGTGCAGGTCGGAACTTACCCGACAAGGAATTTCGCTACCTTAGGACCGTTATAGTTACGGCCGCCGTTTACCGGGGCTTCGGTCGCCAGCTTTGCCTTGCGGCTGACAAGCTTCCTTAACCTTCCGGCACCGGGCAGGTATCAGGCTCTATACGTCATCTTTCGATTTTGCAGGGCCCTGTGTTTTTGCTAAACAGTTGGTTGAACCATTTTATTGAATCCGCATCGCTGCGGATAGCTTTATCCCGAAGTTACAGCTACAATTTGCCTAGTTCCTTCTCCGCGGCTCACCCGAGCGCCTTAGAATACTCTTCTCGACTACCTGTGTCGGTTTGCGGTACGGGTTGTTTTAGCCTAACCTTAGAAGTTTTTCTCGTGAGCATGATTAGGGTCATTATCTCTCAGGCCGAAACCCTCAAGTACTATCACCTTCGACATCCGGGGCGGATTTGCCTACCCCAAATATATCTACTGGCTTTAACGGGAACATCCGTTGCCCCGCAGACCTTTCACTTCTCCGTCACTCCATCGAAACTAAAACAAGTGCTGGAATATTAACCAGCTTTCCATCAACTTCCCCTTTCGGGTTTGCCTAAGGACCCGACTAACCCTGATCCGATTAACGTTGATCAGGAACCCTTAGTCTTTCGGCGATATTGTTTTTCACAATATTTATCGTTACTCATACCTACATTTTCTTTTCCAAACGCTCCAGCATACCTCACAGTACACCTTCGCAGCAGTTTGGAATGCTCCCCTACCACTGCCTTACGGCAATCTATAACTTCGGTGCTATGTTTGATGCCCGATTATTTTCCGTGCCCGAACCCTCGACCAGTGAGCTGTTACGCACTCTTTAAATGAATGGCTGCTTCCAAGCCAACATCCTGGCTGTCTTAGGATTCGAACTTCGTTTGATCAACTTAACATAGACTTAGGGACCTTAGTTGATAGTCTGGGTTATTTCCCTCTCGGCCACGGACCTTAGCGCCCGCAGCCTCACTCCCGGAGATATATGATAGCATTCGGAGTTTGTCAGGGTTTGGTAGGCGGTGAAGCCCCCTAGCCCAGTCAGTAGCTCTACCTCTATCATACTTCTATTATCCGAGGCTGTTCCTAAAAACATTTCGGGGAGAACGAGCTATCTCTCAGTTTGATTGGCCTTTCACCCCTATCCACAGGTCATCCCATAGCTTTTCAACGCTAATGAGTTCGGACCTCCATTGTGTGTTACCACAACTTCATCCTGCCCATGGATAGATCACAAAGTTTCGCGTCTGCCCCCACTGACTAGTCGCCCTATTTGGACTCGCTTTCGCTACGGCTCCGTTAATTATGAACTTAACCTCGCCAGTGAGGAGCAACTCGTAGGTTCATTATGCAAAAGGCACGCCGTCACCCTCTAACAGGCTCCGACCGCTTGTAGGCGCACGGTTTCAGGTACTATTTCACTCTGCTGTTCGCAGTACTTTTCACCTTTCCCTTACGGTACTGGTTCACTATCGGTCATTGAGGAGTATTTAGCCTTACCGGATGGTGCCGGCAAATTCACGCAG
>JABDGU010000011.1:30000-58999 GCA_013285905.1 Bacteroidota bacterium
ATTTCACAATCGAAAAATTACAACCACCGTTTCAATGCCCGTTTTGAATATACTATCGATTCGTCCAACTCATTAGTTATTACACCCACTTTAAGCCTGCAAACAAACTATGCAACTACCGGCCTGGTTGACAGCAGCTTTAATTTATATAAACTCCTGCTCAGCAATGCCAACAACAGCAGTACTGTAAATAACTCGGGCTATACTTTTTCCAACAATATTGTCTTCAGGCATAAGCTGCAGAAAAAAGGAAGAACCATTTCTATAAACCTCGCTACTTCCTCAAATGAAAAATCGGGCGATGGCACTTATAATACCATCAGCGCGAATGTGGACTCTGCTCTTGTATATCCTGCCTACCCAACACAACTGAACCAAATCTATAACTCTTATAATAACGGCCTTACAGTTTCGTCAAATATAGCATATACAGAGCCCATTGGTAAAATAAGCCAGTTACTCTTCAACTACAATCCTTCTGTGACCTATAGCAAGGCCAATACGGAAACAGATACATCGAACAGCAGCACCGAACAAGCGCAATTTGACCCGGCACTGTCAAATAAATACCTAAGCACCTATTTCACGCAGAAGGGCGGGCTTAGCTACAGGGTATCAAGCAAGAAATTGAATTTCATGATAGGTGCCAATGTGCAATACGCCACACTTGACGGAAACCAAACTTACCCTGCTACTTTAAACATAGACAGGTATTTTTTTGATGTGCTGCCCATTGCCCTTTTCAATTACAAATTCGCAAACGGGAAGAACCTGCGCATCTTTTACCGTACCAATATAAGCCCTCCGGGCATTACCCAATTGCAGAATGTGGTGAATGTGAACAACCCATTGCAGCTGAGCACCGGAAATCCAAACCTGAGGCAGGATTATGAGCAGACTGTTATTCTGCGCTACGGGCTTACCCGGAAAAAATCGGCGCATAATTTTTTCATTTACGGCACTGCTAATTATATAAACAATTATATAGGCAATGCTACTTATACCACTTTAAAAACCGATTCTGCCATTGGTCCTGCCGGCGGTAATATATTTTTAAAACAAGGCGCCCAATTAACTGCTCCTATTAACCTGAATTACTATTCGAATAATAAAGTTTACCTTACTTATGGCTTACCGTTCGATATTATCAAAAGCAACCTGAACCTTACGGGAGGTATCAATTACACACATACCCCGGGAGAAATAAATTATGTCCAGGATTTCTCAAACGACTGGGTGCCGACGGCAGGTGTGGTGATAAGCAGCAATGTGAGCCCCGAACTTGATTTTACATTCTCCTATACCGGCAACTATAATTTTGTAAAGAATTCCTTGCAGGGAATGGCGAACAACAATTTTTATAACCATGCTGCATCCTTCAAGATAAATTGGATATTGCTGAAGGGAATTGTTATCAATTCCAGTATTTCCAATTCTTATTATAGCACCTTGAGCAATTCTTCAGGCAATATCAATTACTACTTGTGGACCTCTTATATAGGGTATAAATTTTTAAAAGACCGTTCACTGGAAGCAAGGTTCACGGTGTTTGATATGCTTAACCAAAACAAGAGTGTATCGCGTATTGTAGCTGCTAACTATGTGGAAAACGATGTTACCAATATTTTAAGGCAATACGGGATGTTGCAGCTTACCTATACGCTAAGAAACTTTAAAGGCGCATTGCCGCAAGACAACCAGGATGGTGAGCATCACCATGATTGGGGAGGGCCGGGTGGCGGCAACCCCGGTGGTGGTGGATACAGGGATGGTGGCGGCATGAACAATGACCATTAATCAATAGTTCTCTTTTTTTAACAACCCTCCATTTTCTTTGTAAAACAACCATTCACCATATTTTACAGGATGAGCTCCGTAAACATGAAGTGTTACTAAAGTTTTTTCACCTGTGGGGTTCTCATAATGAATAGTATCCACTAAACTTGTATCTACCATAGCCTGATACAACCCTTCTATTTTGGTTTGTCCATTTTCATATTTTTCAACATAGCTGCCTGCCAAACATATATTCTTATCTACGCTATCCTTGCCAATAGGCACGTAAGAAAACATTTTCATCAAATTCCCATTGGAAAAATACTGCTTCCATAATCCAATTGGATTGTGACGGTAAAAATTTCCTTCCGCACTTTTATTTCCGTTGTCATAGTAGAATATCCATTTCCCTGTTCGACCCATACAATCGATACATCTTCTACCATAATCCGCCTTCCCTTCTTCAATTAATTTTCCTTTGGAATTGTAAACCTTATAGTCCGTGTTATTATTTTTAAGTTGTAAGGTGAAATTTTGATTGTTATACCAAAGTGCAACTGTTGTATCTCTTATCGTATTTGATGTCCGTTGGACTTCTAAAAATGGGTAGTGTTGAAAAAATGTATCTGTAATCTGCGACATGCAAGTATTGCATGACAGGAATAGTAAAATTATAGATTGTAGAATTCGCATCTTCTTTCTATCGATAATAGCACTTTATCCGGCCGGATGCTGATAAAGCCTCTAGTTCTTTTCTCAGCTCTTCCGGCTTTTTAGTGCCTATAAGCAATCTCTCCTTGTCTTTGAAAATGATCTGCAAACCTGTATCGCCCGATACATTGTAGGCCCTGCCCTTTTTACCATCTCTAATACCCCAGCCTCCGTATTCCTTCGTTGCGTTGTATTGTCTTATGTAAGCACTGTCAACATTTCCCCAGTCAACCCGTGTTTGTTTGATATGCAGCGGGTAAAAGCGATAGGAAATGCCACTCGGGCCTATCCTGGTCTCCAGGCGCAAAGAAAATGTGAGGAAAATGGCAGCAAGTGGTATGAGGAAAATGAGGAAAAACAATGGATTGATCTTCTTTATCTTTTCATCTTTCAACAACCTGATAACAAACCGGACCATCAAAAGCACGACAAGTATAAGTACGGCCAATACCCAGGTCTGGGTAAATTTTTGTATTTCGAAAAAATCGGGGTTCATGTTTGTCTGTATCAAAAACGGTCTGTATAAGTATGCTTAATTCCAATCCCTTCCTCAGCCAGTTTATTTAATACCTCTTTCATTTCGCCGGCCTTTTGGGTGCCAAGTAGTAAATGTTTGCCATTCTTAAAAACGATCTGTAAACCCATGTTACCCCTTACGTTAAAAGCCCGGCCTTTGCCAAAAAGGCCCATCTTCATACCCCAACCTCCGTATTCGAAAATGGGATTGTACTTCCTTACATAGGCGTCTTCAATATTTTGCCAGTCGATCCTTACTTCCTCCCTGTGCAAGGGAATATATTTGTAGTATATGCCTGTTTTGTCGATGCGGGTTTCCAGTTTCATCAAAAGGACCAGGAGGAAGACCCCTAATATGATGATCGCAGAGATAATAACAAGACCTATCTCAGGCTGGAGGGAATCATAATCGAGACAACCATGTACTACCCCATTCCTGATGCATAAGGCCACAAGCAGCAATATCAGCCAGAGCCATGCTTTCCTGAATTTTTGTGTTTCTGAAAAATTATCGTTCATAATTGCAGGAATTAAAAAAAAGCCACCACATGTAGTGGCGGCTCAAATTTATATTCTTTTTCAAAACTATTTCAATATATTAAACAAATTTATTGCTTGTTAGCCATAAACTTCTTTGCCTCAATGCTTAAAGTGGCATGTGGCACTGCACGCAGACGGTTTTTATCAATAAGCTTACCAGTAACGCGGCAAATACCATAAGTTTTATTCTCAATGCGCACCAGGGCTTTCTCCAGGTGGTTGATGAATTGTATCTGGCGGCTGGCAAGCTGGGCAAGTTGCTCACGCTCCATAGCACCACTACCATCTTCCATATTCATATAGCGGTTCTCTGTGTCTTCAGTACCGGCCTCGTCTTTGCGGGTAATTAATCCCTGCAGGTAAACGAGTTCTTTACGGGCAGCTTCGAGGCGGCCTGTGATCAATTCCCTGAATTCATTCAGCTCTTCATCGCTGTAACGATAAACAGGGCCTTGCTGCTGTTCCGGCTCATCGAGTATAGAACGTGTAAAATCAGGCTGGTAATTGATCATCGTTTTGCTCTGGTCGTTATTGCTTTGTTTGGCCTTATTCTCCAGTTTGCGATGCGCAACTATGATACCGGGCTTTTTTTCTTCTTTTACCCTTGGTGCAGAAGGCGGTACTGGCCTTACAGGCATGCTCTTGGCAAGCGCCTTAGCTGTAAATGCCGCTATTTGCTTTGCATTTGCCGCTTTAGGTTTTGCAGGAACAACCACCTTAACTTTAGCCGCCTTAGGTTCCGGTTTGCTGGCTTGTTTTGGTTCCGGTTTTACTGCTTTTTTCGGTTCTGCTTTGGGCGCTGCTTTTACGGGCGCCGGTGTCGCTTTTTTAGGCTCTACCTTTGCTTTCTTTGGTTCCGGCTTCGCAGTCTTTTTAACTATTGTTGCTTTAGTTGCTACTGCTGCTTTCTTAGCGGGAGCCGATTTCTTTGCCGGCGCCGGCGCTGCTTTCTTGGTTAGAACAGTCTTTTTGGTCGTATCTTTCACTTTCTTTGAATTATTATTTATTGTTACTTTTTTTGCTGGACTTACTTTCTTTGCCGGTGCAGCTTTTTTAGCAGGCACAGGTTTACTTACTTTTTTGGCAGGAGCTGCTTTTTTCGCAGGCTTAGAGGCCACAACTTTTTTTGCGGGCGCTTTTTTTGCACCAGATACGGGTTTTGCATTTTTAACCGGCTTGGCAGCCGCTTTTTTGTTTGTGGCCATAACCTTAAGAGTTTTTTGTTATTAACACTTTAAGCATTGCATCATTAACATCAATTTCAATGCCATTTTCCACATACGATAATATATTTATATTATCTGCCAAAATTTCCGCGCAAATATAGTCTTTAAAATTTATTATCGCTGATTTTAATGATTCAATTTCCTGAATATCAACATTAATTCTGTCTGTCAGTTCAAAACCCGTCTCTTTACGAATTTTCTGTATACGATTCACCAATTCCCTTGCGTTGCCTTCGTCCTGCAATTCGGGGCTAATAGTAATATCCAAAGCAACCGTCAGGCTATCCTTATTTGCCACCGACCAGCCGGGTATGTCCTCGGCTATGATGTCCACATCTTCTATGTTTATTTCTATAATATCGTTTTCTATGTTTAGTGAATATCTTTTATCTTTTTCCAGGCTGGCTATGTCCAACTGGCTCATTTGGTTGATACCTACAGCTACCGCCTTCATTTTAGCACCCATACGGGCACCCAATGACTTGAAGTTTGGCTTTAGTTTCTTTTTTATAAATCCTTCTGAATCAGTTAAATACTCTATTGATTTTACATTCACCTCATTTTGTATCAGGTCCTGCACTTTTTGCACTTGTTCTTTAATATGCAGATCGGTGATGGGGATCAATATCCTTTGTAAAGGCTGCCTTACTTTTATATTTACTTTCTTTCTTATAGACAAAACCAGCGAACATATATCCTGAGCAAGGCGCATGCGTTCTTCCAGTCCCTTATCTATAGCGTGAATGTTTGCTTTAGGATAATTCGCCAGGTGCACTGATTCTGCTTTTTGCCTGTGGGTGATCCCATCCAGGTTCCTGAATAACCAATCGGCGAAGAAAGGAGCAATCGGCGCCATTAATAAAGACAAAGTCTCGAGGCACTCATATAAGGTTTGGTAAGCACATACCTTATCGAACTCATATTCCCCTTTCCAGAAACGGCGGCGGCAAAGGCGAACATACCAGTTGCTCAGCTGCTCGTCAAGGAAATACTCCATAGCCCTGCCGGCCTGGGTAGGTTCGTAATCGTCCATATAGGCAGTAACCTCGGTTACCAGGCTCTGCAAAGTGGATAATATCCAGCGGTCTATTTCAGGACGCTCGCGAACAGGTATATATTTTTCCTTAAATGTAAAATTGTCGAGGTTGGCGTAGAGCGCAAAGAACTGGTAAGTGTTGTATAGTGTTCCAAAATACTTCCGCTGAACCTCTTTAATTCCTTCAATATCAAAACGTAAGCTATCCCAAGGAGAGGCATTGGTTATTAGATACCAGCGACTGGCGTCTGCACTATATTTCTCAATCGTCTCGAATGGATCTATCACATTGCCGAGGCGCTTGCTCATCTTGTTGCCGTTCTTATCCAGCACCAAACCATTACTAACCACGGTCTTATAGGCCACATCTCCAAAAAGCATTACACCCAGGGCATGAAGGGTATAAAACCATCCCCTTGTCTGATCAACTCCCTCAGCTATGAAATCGGCCGGGAAGTATTTAGGGAATTCAAATTCGTTTTCGAAGGGGTAATGCAATTGCGCAAAAGGCATCGCACCACTGTCGAACCATACATCTATCAGATCGGGCTCCCTATACATGGGCCTGCCATGTTTGGATACTAATATGATCTTGTCAACAAATGGTTTATGAAGGTCTAACTCATCCTTTTTAGTAGGCTGGTTTACAATTTCGCCAAAATTATATTCAGACTCCAAAGGAGATACATCATCTTCCAGAAGTTGGTTCAAGCCCAGTTTTTTGTTGGCTTTCTGTGCTTCATCTATCAGTTCCTGTATGCTTCCTATACACTTGGTTTCCAATCCATCATCACTTACCCAAACAGGCAAAGGTGTGCCCCAAAAACGGCTGCGGCTCAGGTTCCAATCCACCATGTTTTCCAGCCAGTTACCGAACCTGCCCTCACCTGTTGCTTTAGGTTTCCAGTTAATGGTTTTGTTCAGTTCCACCATCTTGTCCTTTACCGCCGTGGTTTTTATGAACCATGCATCAAGGGGATAGTATATAACCGGTTTATCTGTACGCCAGCAGTGGGGATAGGTATGCTCGTATTTCTCAACTTTAAATGCCCTGCCTTCCAATTTCAGCTTCACAGCAATGTCCACATCTACATCCTTGTAGTCAGGGTCGTCTTTATAATTTTTTACATATCGGCCGCTCAGTTCACCCATGTAGTCGGTAAACTTGCCTTCCCTGTCCACCATGGTCAGGATACCGATATCGTTCTTTTTGCCTACCCTGTAATCATCCGCACCAAAAGCCGGGGCAGTATGTACGATGCCCGTACCATCCTCGGTAGTTACAAAATCTCCTAATATCACTCTCCAGGGGTCTCCACCACTTTCTTCCTTGGTATTGCCGGGGTAAGACAGCAATTGCTCATAACGGCAGCCTTCTAATTCCTTGCCTTTGAACTCAGCTATTATCTTCCAGGGAGTCAATTTTGATTCTGATGTAAATTCATAAAAACCAGTATCTTGCGCTTCCTGTTTAAAGTATTTTCCAATCAAGGCCTTAGCAAGTATGACATTGGCAGGCTTATGTGTATAGGGGTTAAATGTCTTAACTAATACATAATCAATATTTCCACCAACTGTTAAGCCGCAATTGCTTGGCAGGGTCCAGGGAGTGGTTGTCCAGGCTAAAAAGAAGACCTCCTCCTGACCTCCTCCAAAGGAGGAGGAAGTGTTTTCCCAAACAGCCTTGGCACCCTCAAATAAGGTTTTGGCAAAGGGGCTTTGCGCAGCATCTCCCTCTCCTTTGGAGAGGGCTGGGGAGAGGTGGAACATTGCAACCACAGTGGTATCCTTTACGTCCTTATAAGTGCCGGGTTGGTTCAGCTCGTGACTGCTGAGCCCCGTGCCTGCCGCCGGAGAATACGGTTGGATGCTGACACTCTTATATAATAAACCTTTATCAAATAATGTTTTTAGCGCCCACCAAAGCGATTCTATATACTTATTATCGTAAGTGATATAGGGATCGGTCATATCCACCCAATAGCCCATTTTGGCAGTTAGCTCTTCCCACTTGTCTTTGTAACGCATCACCACCTCGCGGCACTTCTTATTATAATCTTCTACACTTATCTTTTTGCCTATATCCTCTTTGGTGATGCCCAGTTCTTTTTCCACAAACAGTTCTATGGGCAAACCGTGGGTATCCCAGCCGGCTTTACGCTTTACCTGGTAACCCTGCATTGTCTTATAGCGGCAAACAAGGTCTTTAAGGGTGCGGGAGATAACGTGGTGGATGCCGGGCATGCCATTGGCACTAGGCGGACCCTCGTAAAAAACAAATGGTTCTGCTCCTTCCCTGATCTCTACACTCTTCTCAAAAGCTTTCCCGTCCTTCCATAGCTGCAGGAACTCCTGCTCTATAGAAGGCATATTTAATTGCTTAAATTCCCTGTATTTTTCTGACATAGACTATGCCCAAGCTAAAAATAAGGCGCGAAGGTAAGTAGAATTTGTGATTACAAAATGGGTGAAATTTTACTTGTGACGCCATTAACGTTTTGTGGGATTATTGTGTTGATAAGTGGGATCTTAGTCGTTAGTCATAAGTAATGAGTCGTAAGTCCGCGGAAACTAGGAGAAGAAGGTAAACGATAGATGCTCTATCCCTCCAGGTTCTACTGGGGGAGTTCTGCAAAAATTTCTGATGTTGCATATCTAAAGTATATTATTTATGTTTACAACGTTAACAAAAATACAATTTAAGGAAAATCTTATTAATAATTCAGCAAATGAAAATACGCTGTATTTTGTTTAATGTCTTTATGCTACTAAGTACATATTCTATGTACGGGCAAGAAGACTACCAGATATCAAAAGACTGGGGGCTTTGGCAAGCCGTAAAAAATGACAGCGGCGTGCGGGTTGAAATTAGCTACAAAATGAGCAAAGATTGCGATGGTTATTCCTACTATCGTATATATAACAACTGGGTACTTGAAGAAGGTAGCTCTTTAGAATTCGGTTTCTATTACTTAGACTGTACCAGCCAGATTCAGGAAGAAATTGTAGATGTGATTTTGAGTAAAGCAGGGGTTGACCAAGACCCAGGGATGTGGTTTTCTTCTAACAAGCTATGGGGTACCCATTTCAGGTTAATCAAATATCATGATGAAGGTGCTGAAAGAAAAAAAGAAGAGGGAAAAAGAACGCAAGATGCACTAGAAGAACAGCAACGGCTGGCTCAAAAACAAAAAGAGGACGAGCAGCAATTGGCGCAACAGCAGGGAGAAGAGCGCCAGCGTGAAGCTGCAAGGCAACAGACACAGCAAACCCTTGACAATGCAAAAAAAATAAATGAGCAACAGCAAACTTTAAACAATAATAACGATAAGCTAAGAAATAATATAGAGAACCAGCAAAACAGTGGGAATGTTAGTTATACAAAAGCTGTTGTAGAATCGGGTATCCTACAAACTGAGGATTCGCGTGTTGGCTTGGGTGTGCTTGGTGTTGCAGTTATAGCCGATTTAGCAAAATCCAGTTCATCAAATAAAGACGTCGGTGAATTGTCAGATAGGCAAAAAAGGAAACTATCTGAAACGTATTGTAATGACGGACAACAATTTATCATTCAAGGAGATTATGTTAATGCACTTAATAAATATCAGATGGCAGCCGATTTAGGCAATTCAGAAGCTATGTACGAAGTTGGTTGGTTATATAATGCAGGTTTAAATGGAGTACAACAAAATTATGATGAAGCATATAAATGGCTAAAAATGGCAGCAGAACAAGGAGTCTTATTTGCAATGTCAAGTTTAGGCGATCTTTATTGTAGCCATTACAATATGTATTCTGAAGGTATGAAATGGTTGATATTAGCATTTAAAAAGGATAATGAATATGGGGGTACAGTTATAACAACTACAGCTCATTATTCTAAGCCTGAGAAGTTAAAAGAAATCTATATCGCATTGAAAAATAGCGATATATGGGGAAGTGATAATAGCTATATAAAGACTCTCAGAAAATATTTCGAAGACAATGTCGACTACTATGGGCAATAAATAATTTGAATATTTCAAGGATTATACATCTGCACCCTCCCAGGCATTTTTCAATCGTAAACACACCGTGACTAATGCGCCACAAGCACCTTGCCTATGCTATTATTCCCATCGGCTGTGCTGCAATGTACCGTATAAATACCCGGGGCAAATGAAGCGCAGCTAATCCTGATATTTTTCGAGGTGGTATTTGTGGCATATACTGTCTGCCCCATTATATTAATTAGAGAAATGGATGTGTTGCCGCTACTGTAATTATCAAGAATAATATTGATCTCGTCGTTCGCCGGGTTGGGATATATTGCGATAGTTGAAGGCATCTTAATGTTACGAACAGCTGTGCTGGCATCACCAACATAAAAATACTGGGAGAAGCCGCAGCCATAATCATCATGCTCGCCTTCGTTTTTCAGTCCGCTGGAACTAGTGCTGCTTGTGTAGGTATAACCATGCATGGGTATTTTCAAACCGGTAATTTTTTCAATAAACAGGTAGCCGGGTGCATAGCCTGTCAAGCCCTGGTCGAGCGGCCACCAATGCAGGCCGGAACAATTGCCGGGTGAGCTGATTGTGAATTTATAGAAGCCTATGTTAGGCATAACGAGGGTATCTAGATAGAGGGTGCTGTAGTTGGTATTGGTGCGGGAGAATACGGTATCTCCGTTTGCATTAGTAATATACCAGTTGGCATCAGAGGGGTTTGCATTCATACTTACTCCATCGGCAGCCAGGTTGCTGGTTAACATTTTAACCATAATGGTGTCGGGCCAGCGGGGCGCAACAATAAATTGCGACCTCATGGTGTCGTTTGTCTGGTCTGCATCGGCTACGCCATTTACGCCTGTTATGTCCACAATAAAGTTGAATGTGCCTGACAGAGAAGAGGAAGACATGTTTGCAAGGCTGCTAGAGGCCGGCAAACTGATAATGGTATCGGACAAGGATGCCAAAGAACCGTTCCAGGTATAAGCCTGCATAGCAGAATCCAGCACCCCATATTGAAATGCCACACTGGTGATGGCTGTGCTGCCTGAATTGTGTATATGCACGATGGGCAGATTATTAGAAGGGTTTTCCCTGAAATGCTGCTGGCTGGAAGAAGGCGCAATAATATCCTCTATAGATGCATCGAGCGTTTTGTTGATGCCTCCGTAATAAACTACTGTTGCGCTGGCATCGTAGTTGCCTGAGGGACTTGTAACCGTGTAAGGCTCGAAACCTACATTGATGCTGTAATTTGTACCTGCTGTAACACCGGGCAAAGTTGTATAGTATGGAGCAACCGATGAGCCCGGGCACCAGTTCGACCTGTTATAAAGCCATGTGCCACCCTGCGGATATAACTCATTAAAACCGCAGTCTGTGCGCCATATATTCTGCTGCAAGATGGAGTTGCTGTTTAAATAAAGATTGTAGTAGTGCTCTGCAAATTCGCAACATTGGTTTGCATCAGAGCCATGGCCTGTTACAATAAAGCGGAAAGCGGCACTCACGGTTCCTATCGGTGCTGTTTCATTAAGGACAGGGAAATTATTGTCTATGGGGTTAGTTGCGCTACCATAAGTTCCGCCGTGGGCGTATAAGCGATTAATGGCAATCGTATTTCTATCTGGCGTGCCTTCTATAAAAATGAACTTGGTGTATATGCCATAGCCCGGAGAGCCTACCCCAAGTGCGCTGTTAATAGTAATGCTATCCTGCAGAAAAGGCGCAAAATCGGTAACATCAAATACATAGTCCATTGACCAGTTGGGAGGTGCCGGAAAACGAGACCAGCCAATTGTAGCAAAAGGGGTAATGATACGGGCAAGCTCGGCTGTATCACCATGAGGAGATTTAAGGGTAACATTTCCTATATAATCCCATTGATGGCAATATTGGGACGAAGGTGAACATGCATGCGAATTAAGAGTATAAACGAGAAATATCTTCCTGTATGTTTTGTTAGTGGGCAACACTATCAGAGTATCGAAACTGGTGCTGTTATCTGCATTTAAAACAGGGCTGGTTGTAACAATGGTCGTATCGCCGGGATTGGCAAAGGACATTGTGGAGCACAAAAAAAGCATCGAAAACAGGAGTGTAAATTGTTTCATCTTTTATTATTTTAGTATTAATTCTTGATATACCAGTAAAAGGCCGGACAAATCGGTGATAAAAATATAGAAAAATGGCGTAAGAGGTGAAAAAATCACTGAAAGCCATTATTGGACTATGCGTATTAAATAATGCTGCCGCTTATTTGTTTAAAATTTATAATAAACAAATAAATTATCCGTTATCTTTATATACCTAAACGATATTCTATGAAAAAGCTTTTACTATTCTTCCTGCTTGTTTGCCATTTTCAATTGTTTGCCCGAGATGGCTTTTTTGTGCAGCCTATTATTGGGGCGGGTTTTACAAATGCTACGGTGGCTACAAGTTCCTCCACCCCACTTGGCAATATGGCAAAACCGTCCTGCAAATCTCAATTTCTATTTGGATACAAGCTAAACAACATCGTTTTCAAAACGGGCTTATCTTATTTTAATGCGGGTTATCTTTTTACTGCAATCCTTGCCGGCACGGAAACAGGAAGTTTTAAAAGCCCCGCTTACAGATCAGATAATTACCTCGCATTACCGGTTTCCATTGGCTATGATATAAAATTAACCAATAACCTTTCCATTACTCCTTATCTCGGATATTTTCTGGGATTTGCTCAAAATCGTACAACTATTTTTACTGCTTCCGAATACAAAAGCATGTCATGGCCTGAAAAAGGTACTAGCTCGTTTGCTTCTGTGCAATTGGAAGTAAATTATAGACTGAGTTCGAAATTCTATCTTACTGCTTCACCTGAAGCGCAATACATGTTCCCTACCCGCTTTGACAATGACACAAAGTACTTCAGCAATTATACTTATACCCTCAACCTTGGTGTAAAATATTTTGTTTCAAAGCGGCATAAATGTGTAATGCCAGTTGTTGAGCCAGATGCTCCGCGTACAGTAAATGAAAATATTACTCCCAACGAAATGAATAAATAAGATGTCTTAAAGTATATAAATGTGAAAAACTATGAAAAAGCTTTTACTATTGTTCTTGCTTGCTTGCCATTTCCAAGTGTTTGCTCAAAACGGCTTTTTTATACAGCCAAGCGCGGGAGTCGGTTACACAAATGCAACGATTTATTCCAGCTTTTTAAATGGTACTTATAAACCAGCATCTAATCTTCGATTGTTATTTGGATACAAATACCGGAATATTATTTTTAAAGCGGGCTTTTCTTATTTTAATAGCGGTTACGTTGATACCAGGACATTACCTTTCATGCAACCAGAATATCAATTGAATGCGGGTTATAGATATGAAACCTATCTTGCCTTACCAGTTACTATAGGATATAATATAAAAATAAATAAACGTTTTTCAGTTGCGCCTTACCTTGGATACACTTTAGGGTTTGAAAAAAATCGTACTAGTGTTTTCGCAACTCAAAAAATGTCTTGGCCTGAATCAGGCACAAATTCGTTTGCTTCTATGCAAATGGAAGTAAATTATAAACTGAGCCCCAAATTTTACCTTATAGCAGCCCCTGATGTTCAATATATGATCCCAACCCGCTATGACAATCAGGCAAGCTATTTTAGCAATTACACTTATACCCTCAACCTGGGCGTAAAATATTTTCTTTCAAAGCATAAAAACGCAAGGCTGCCTGAGACAGATGTTCAGAATACAGCCAATGAAAAGGCTGATCCATTAAAATAAATCCCTTTGTTCGTCCTTTGCGGGTACGCGCGGGTGCTTGAAGGAAGATACCAGCGCAGGACAGGAAGTGCCTGCTTTGGTGGGGCTTGTTTATGCTTAAATAAAATATATCGTTCCATTCCTGTTTTCTGCGTAGGTTTGTATTAATAAAACTTTAGGGGTGCCAGGAATGGCTGAGATAATACCCTCAGAACCTGTACGGTTAATACCGGCGTAGGAAAAAGTAAGGTCCTTTCCGTGTCCGTGTATCTCTAAAGTAAATACTTCTGTATGGAGATACGAATCAATAATAGTGTTTTGAATGTGGCTGATGACTGTAGCTTGCTGGCTTTGTTGGAACAACAGGGTTTGGCAGCCAATAAGGGTATTGCACTTGCCATAAATGATACGGTGCTGCCAAGAGATAAGTGGGCTACTTATGTAATAGCAACAAACGACAATATTACTATAATAAGGGCAACGCAGGGGGGCTGAAACCTCTCCCGGCCTCTCCAAAGGAGAGGAGGTGTTTATAAACAATCAAAAATTCTTTTAAAAATACTGAACATGAAAAACGAAAAACTGCCGCTTACGGAGAATATAAGCAGGAAGCCTTTGCCGGGATCGAAGAAGATATATGTGGATGGGAAATTGCACCCTATAAAGGTTGCGATGCGAGAGATAAGCCTGAGCAACACTACGGATAAAGGTAATGGCATTATAGAAAAAAATGCAGCCGTTACGGTATATGACAGCAGCGGGCCGTTTACCGACCCGGAAATAAAAATAGATTTGTATGAAGGTATAGACAGGCTAAGACAGCCCTGGATACTGGAACGCGGCGATGTGGAAGAACTGCCCGGCAACAGTTCTGAATACACGAGAAGCATCAGCAATGAAGGAAACCAGTTTTATTTTAAAAACCTACGCAAACCTTTAAGGGCAAAAAATGGCCAAAACGTGAGCCAGTTGCACTATGCAAAGAAAGGCATCATCACGCCTGAAATGGAATATATAGCCATAAGGGAGAACCAGCGCATAGACGAATTATACAACAGCAAGAACAATACCTGGGACCAACACAAGGGGCACAGCTTTGGGGCCAATACGCCTAAAAAGTACATCACGCCGGAATTTGTAAGAGACGAAGTGGCATCAGGCAGGGCCATCATTCCTGCTAATATCAACCACCCCGAGACCGAGCCTATGATAATAGGAAGGAATTTCCTGGTGAAGATAAATGCCAATATCGGCAACTCTGCTGTGGCATCATCTATTGAAGAAGAAGTAGAAAAAATGGTGTGGTCTATACGCTGGGGAACTGATACCGTGATGGATCTCTCAACCGGGAAAAATATTCATGAGACAAGAGAATGGATCATACGCAATTCGCCGGTGCCTATAGGTACTGTACCTATATACCAGGCGCTCGAAAAAGTGAATGGCAAAGCTGAAGACCTGACATGGGAAATTTTCAGGGATACGCTTATAGAACAGGCAGAACAGGGCGTTGACTATTTTACGATACATGCAGGCGTACTGCTGCGCTATGTGCCACTTACTGCAAAAAGAGTAACGGGTATAGTATCCCGTGGTGGGTCTATAATGGCCAAATGGTGTTTGGCACATCATAAAGAAAATTTCCTCTATACCCATTTTGATGAGATATGCGCCATCATGAAAGCTTATGATGTTTCTTTTTCATTGGGTGACGGACTAAGGCCGGGCTCTATTGCAGATGCCAATGATGCCGCGCAATTCGCAGAACTGGAGACGCTTGGAGAACTGACCAAAATAGCATGGGAACATGATGTACAGGTGATGATAGAAGGGCCGGGACACGTGCCTATGCACATGATAAAGGAGAACATGGAAAGGCAATTGCAGGTTTGCCACGAAGCGCCTTTTTATACTTTAGGCCCGCTGACGACAGATATTGCACCGGGTTATGACCATATCACATCTGCCATTGGCGCTGCGATGATAGGATGGTTCGGCACTGCAATGCTTTGCTATGTAACACCTAAAGAACATTTAGGCCTGCCCGATAAAAAAGATGTACGCGATGGGGTGATAGCTTATAAAATTGCAGCACATGCCGCCGACCTTGCCAAGGGGCACCCCGGCGCACAACACAGGGATAATGCGCTGAGCAAAGCAAGATTCGAGTTCAGGTGGGAAGACCAGTTCAATCTTGCACTGGACCCAGAAACTGCCAAGGACTACCATGATGAGACCTTACCGGCCGAGGGCGCTAAAATCGCGCATTTCTGCTCCATGTGCGGACCACATTTCTGCAGCATGAAGATCACTCAGGACATAAGGAAATATGCAGAGGAGAAAGGAATAGAGAATGAAGAAAAGGCAGTGGAAGAAGGTATGAGCGAGATGTCTGAAGTATTTAAACAAGCGGGATACCAGATATATAATTGAGTTGATAGGTTGAAAGGTTAATAAGTTGAGAGGTTAAATTATTTAACGGCAAAGAAGAACATTTTAGTGAGTAAATTAATAGTGATAACGGATGATGTAGTAAGGCAGGACGAAGTGGCCCGCTGGATGGAGGTATTGGCTGCGGTGACACACAAACTGCATATACGGAAGCCCAAAGCCAGTAGAGAAGAATTGAGAAACTTGCTAAAGGAAGTGCCTGTTGAGTGGAGAAAAAAATTGGTCATTCATTACCAGCCCCAATTAGCAGAAGAATTTGACTTGGGAGGTTTGCATGTTTCTTATAAGGACTTTGACAAGTATTCAGGGTTCAAGATACCTGTCTCATGTTCGGTGCATAATTGGGATGAGGCACGAAAAATGATCGATACCTGCGCCTATTGCTTTATAAGCCCGGTGTTTGATAGTATATCTAAACGCGGCTATCATGCAAATGATGAATTAATGCAGGTGCCGGCGGAACTGAGGGGCAAGAAAATATATGCTCTTGGGGGTATTGATACAGAGAATGCGCCTCTGGCTTTAAGAAATGGGTATTACGGGCTTGTAGCATTGGGTTATGTATGGAATGAAAATGGAAATGAGTCTGAAAAAGTAAAAGCATTGTTAGAATCGATAAGTAAAGAGCGTGTGATAGTATGACGTTAGAAAGGCCCATAGCGATGAGTATAGCAGGTTTTGACCCAAGTGGCGGGGCAGGGATACTTGCGGATATAAAAACCTTTGAACAATTGGGCGTGCAGGGTTTTGGTGTATTAAGCGCAAACACCATACAAAATGACCGGGAAGTAAGAGATGTAAGGTGGATGCCATTGGAAGATATCCTTGGCCAATTGGACGTTTTGTTGGAATTTTTTGAGGTTAATTATTTTAAAATCGGCATTATTGAAAACAGCCGCGTTTTTACCGAACTGAAAAAACGCATTATTAAACATAAGCCCGATGCTAAAATTATTTGGGACCCGGTATTGAGATCAAGTTCGGGTTTCACATTTTTTAATAATGAGCTACCTGTAAAAGAATTATTAAGGCATGTTTACATGATAACACCCAACATGCCGGAGTTTGAAAAAATGTTTGTAAATGAGGAGGAAGTTATGGCTTGCTCTATGTCCAGCAATATTTATCTGAAAGGCGGGCATCATGAAACAGAGATAGGCATTGACTATTTATACAGCAATGGAATGAAAACCATGTATAGTTCTGGAGACGAAGTGCTATATCCAAAACATGGCTCAGGCTGTGTACTGTCATCTGCTATAACGGCTTACCTCGCAAAGGGAGAAGACCTTGAAATAGCCTGCGAAATGGGCAAAATGTACATAGAGCGTTACTTATCGTCGAGCACCACATTATTGGGACAACACGGTTAAAAATAAATTACCATGATAGAAAAGCTGCATTTTATAACACAGGAAAACGAGATATACACGCATCTGCGCAGTATAACAGCCGCCTGTGAAGCAGGTATAAAATGGGTGCAGCTACGCATAAAAGATAAGGACGAAGATGAGATATTAGAGCTGGCACAACTGGCGAGGGAAATATGTGATGAATATGGCGCTAAACTGATCATTAATGATTACCCCGAGATCGCGAAAAGGGTGAATGCTGATGGCCTGCATTTGGGCAAAGAAGATATGCCGGTGGATAAGGCGCGAAAAATAGTTGGAGACGAAATGATAATCGGCGCTACCGCCAACACATTGGAAGATATAATAAAACATGCAGAAAATGGCGCTGATTATATAGGGCTTGGGCCTTTCCGCTATACGAACACCAAGAAAAATCTGAGCCCTGTTTTGGGCCTAGAGGGTTATGAAAACATACTCAGCGAATGTGGAAAACTGGGAATTGATGTACCCATAATTGCCATTGGGGGAATTGAAACATCTGATGTTACAGCCTTGATGGGAACGGGAATACATGGCATAGCCGTTTCGGGATTGATCGTCAATTCGGGAGATATGGGTGGAGATGTAAAAAAGATCAACAACTTAATAAAAAAGAAATAGTGTATGTTAAGCATTGCAGATAAAATATTTAGTTCAAGATTGTTTACGGGCACCGGGAAGTTCAGTAGCAGTGCAGTGATGAGGGATGCCTTGCTGGCAAGCGGAAGCGAGCTCGTGACGGTTGCATTGAAGCGCATAGACATACACAATGCCGAAGACGATATATTACAGCACCTCAACCACGCACAGTTCAACCTTTTGCCCAATACCTCCGGTGCAAGAAATGCCAAAGAAGCTGTGTTTGCAGCAGAGCTTGCAAGGGAGGCTTTGGAAACCAACTGGCTGAAACTGGAAATACACCCTGACCCAAAATACCTGATGCCCGACCCTATTGAAACATTGAAAGCAACAGAAGAACTGGCGAAGAAAGGTTTTATAGTGTTGCCCTATATACATGCAGACCCAGTTTTGTGCAAACGACTGGAAGATGCCGGCACAGCAGCTGTGATGCCCTTAGGCTCAACCATTGGCAGTAATAAAGGGCTAAAGACCATAGATTTTTTGCAGATCATTATAGAACAAAGCAAAGTGCCGGTGGTGGTGGATGCCGGCATCGGCGCACCGAGTGATGCGGCATGGGCTATGGAAATTGGCGCTGATGCAGTATTAGTGAACACTGCGATAGCAGTATCTGAAAACCCCGTGCGGATGGCAATGGCATTTAAAATGGCTGTGGAAGCAGGACGTATGGCCTATGAAGCAAAACTGGCAAAAGCTGTTCATGCTGAAGCAAGCAGCCCTTTAACATCATTTTTGAATTCTTTATGAGCTTTGTAAATATTTTCGAGGGATATAATTGGGATGATGTAAAGCATAGCATTTACAGCAAGCAGGCCCGCGATGTGGAGAATGCTTTGAATGCTCAACAGCGAACACTGGAAGATTTTAAAGCTCTGATATCGCCCGCTGCACTACCCTACCTGGAACAAATGGCACAGCTGAGCCATCGCATTACACAGAAACGTTTTGGCAAAACCATACAGATGTATATACCTATGTACCTCTCTAATGAGTGCCAGAATATCTGTACCTATTGCGGTTTCAGCCTGACGAATAAAATACCCCGCAAAACCTTAAATGATAAAGAAATATTGTCAGAAGTGGCTGTTATAAAAAAGATGGGCTATGACAATATTTTGTTGGTGAGCGGAGAAGCGCATATAACTGTTGGCGTAGATTATTTTAAACATGCCATAGACCTTATACGCCCTCACTTTTCGAATATAGCTATGGAAGTGCAGCCGCTGGACAGCGATGAATATGCTGAACTGGCACAAGCAGGACTGACCACGGTTTTAGTTTACCAGGAAACCTACCATAAAGAGGAATACAAAACACATCATCCCAAAGGAAAGAAGTCGATTTTTAACTACAGGCTTGAAACACCCAACAGGCTTGGCGAGGCAGGCATACATAAAATGGGTTTGGGTGTTTTAATAGGATTGGAAGACTGGCGCACAGACTCTTTTTTTACAGCCCTGCATCTTAATTATCTTGAAAGAACTTATTGGAAAAGCAAATACTCTTTATCATTCCCGCGCTTAAGGCCACATGCCGGTGGTATAGTTCCTAAAATGGAAATGAGCGACTCAGAACTCGTGCAATTAATTTGTGCCTACAGGATATTTAATGAAGAAGTGGAATTGTCATTATCGACAAGGGAGTCGGAAACGCTGAGAAATAACCTGATAAAAATAGGCATAACTTCAATAAGCGCAGGCTCTAAAACTAACCCCGGCGGATATACTGTTGCAACCGAATCTTTGGAGCAATTTGAGATCAATGATGAGCGCACTCCTCAACAAATTGCAGAGATCATAAGGCAGCAAGGTTACGAACCTGTGTGGAAAGATTGGGACAGGGCATTGCAATCAACATCATCAATTCCCGTCTGACGCCTAAAAGGCTTGTACTGACCAACATCAACACAAGCAGCACAGCCGTCTGACGCCGAAGCGGCGTACTGACGGCACCATTAATACAAAGGCGCATCCCTTACTTCTGCAACTTTATCAACTATATATTGCCCCTTGTCGGCGTTGCTCATGCCATAATTTTCTCCTCGCCACGGTAAGCCACGCCTGTACTGCACATAATGCACCTTCACTATTTTGCCAAGGCACATTTGTAAAGAATCTGCTGTTACATTTTCGTCAACAGAAAAATAAAAGTAATTGGCATTAACAATGCTCGCATTCCTTGCCCCAAAGCCCAGCATCACCATTTCGCCTTCATAGGTCTTAAGCACATTCCCTTTTCTCGAAAATTTCTGCAAGATCCCCTCTCTGTACCCGTCGCTGTATGGATTGTAATAATACCAATACATATAGCCTGTAACAGACAAAAGCACAATGACGATGGAAAAAAAGATCAGTTTTCGCATATTGTTTACAAACCTAAAGGAAAATCAGTAATAATCATGGTATAGTGTATCACAGCTACTTACAATTGGTATAAAAAATATTTTAAATCCCGCACAATTAATGCAAATAATTGCTTAATTTTATATCAACATATAAAGGGTTTTTTGTCCGCGAAAAACTGAATATAAAGGGGCTTTATCGCTCCTTTATTATTTTATACATCTTCTACATATCACATAACAAATACCAATTAAAATATAGCTGCAATAAAAATTTGGGAGGCGGTGAAATAATATCATCCCGCTGGGGTTTGTGCCTTATTAATACTGCTTTGGCTATAATCATACCAGTCCTTCAGACTTTTTTATTAATTGAATAACATGGAATATTTGCTTTTCTACTTCCCTATTAACCATTTAACCTATTAACCTGTTAACCATTTAACCTATTAACTATTTAACCACCCTCCCCTTCCATTTATATACCCCCACAAAACCAAGGAAGCCTGCAGCAATGATATAGGCAATATGGAGTAGTTGCATAAATGAGAAGCTTAACAAGTGTATCTGTTTCTTAAAGAACTTACTTACAGGCGCCAGGAAATAAAACTCGGTTATAATTTTTGCCAACAGCATTAATACAGCAACAGACCAATAATAATGATCTGAGAATCCACAGAGCGCTAAGACGAGAAAAGATACATTATAGAGATACACGAGTACTAACACGGCAGTCAATTTTTTGTCGTTATACTTTCCTGATTTAGATGCCCAGCGGATGCGTTGCTGTATAAAACCTGACCAGTCGGGTTGGGGGCTGGTTTGCACAATGGCTCTGTCGGACTTTAAATAAGCAATACGGCCCGGGTAAGCCTTTTGCATTTTCATCATCAGCAAATAATCATCACCCGAGGCAAGATGGTCGATGCCTGTATAGCCCTTCACTTCATTATAGGCCTGCCTGCTAAAAGCCAGGTTAGCGCCATTGCACATGTTGCCGAGTTTTAGTTGATGTGCAGCAATAGTAATGCCCTGCATACCCATAAAATCGATAGATTGAAATTGCTGCACAAGGCTTTTATCGGAAGTAAAACAAACAGGGCTTGCTATCATTACCGGTTTATTGATCTCATATAAGGCCGCAACATGCATGAGCCATTCCGCAGGAACCACACAGTCGGCATCGGTAGTAAGGATCAATTCTCCATTACTATTTTCTATACCAGCGGTAATAGCCATTTTCTTGTATGCCATTGTTTCGCCTTTATCCTGCATATATTCTGCGAGGCGGATGCACTTTACATTTTCGTTTTTAAAAGCATTTACGATATCCGCAGTCCCATCGTCAGAATGGTCATCGACCACAATAATTTCGAAGAGCTCTTTGGAATAATCCTGCAGCAGGATGGATGAAATACATTTGCCAATATTTTCCGCTTCATTGCGGGCGGCAATAACAATGCTTATCCTGGTAGAAGCCTTATATCCCTCAGGCAGTATAAACTCGCCCTGCATATCCCAGCCCTTTCTGTAGAAAAGCATAAGGGCTATATAGGCCATTGTAAGCGCTGAACAAACAATAGAAAGCAGCATCATGACAAAAAATATTGAGCTATTTCGGGTACCATACCATCTTCTAATATATGATGCCCCTTGTCAACAATATGCAGATCAGCCGTTTTCAAATTTTTCACAAACTGCTGAGCGTGGGCAGGTAAAATCACCCTGTCGTGCGCGCCAATAACAATATGCACCCGCATAGCGTACTTATTTATTATCGCTTTTAATTTTCCGATGTGGGGCACTAACATTCTCATACCGGGCCATACCTGCAATAAAAAGTCGCGGCTTTCTTCTGTTTGTAAATAATGCATCCCGAACTTATACCTTGATGCACTTATTATGCCTCTTGCTTTCAGCCAATCTACAAAAGGCAAATAACGTTTTATGTTTTTAAGAAAATTCCTGAAAAGCATTTTCCCTAAAAAATTTCTTGTGACGAAATTGTAGCCATAGTTAAATACCAATCCATCCGGTGCAATAAGCACTACCTTATCTATAATTGCAGGCATTTGCTCCATAATACAAAGACATACACGCCCGCCTATGCTATAGCCCATTAGAGATACTTTTTCCGCCCCAAAGTCTCTTTTTAAGTTATCTATTAACAGGTGCAATTGCTCTATAGAAAATATTTTATCTCGGGGCCATTTACTTTGCCCATGGTGAGGCAGATCAATACATATCAGGGTGTATTCATCTTTCAGATATTGCCGGAAGGGAGCAAATAAGCTTGCCTCATTGCCATAACCCGGAAAAGCGATAAGCAGGCGCTTACCCTCGCCCATCCGCAAATAATGCAGCTGTTCTGTCCCCACCTCAACAAAGCCTGACTTATACTCCATAAACTAAGTAAACGACCAAATTACAAATAACAAATCCCATCCCGAAGTTTCGGGACCCAATAATAAAACAAATCAAGGTAATCCTCTAAATCTAAAGAATCCTGGTTAACTTTATACTATGGAAACGCAAGTACAAAAAGCGATCATTGGCGGTGGTTTTCTTATTCAGAACGCTGATGCTGCACAGATATTCAGTCCCGAAGATTTTAGCGAAGAACAGCACGATATTGCCGCCATGTGCAATGAGTTCCTGGATAAGGAAGTTATTCCGCACCTGGTTGAAATAGATGAGAAAAAAGAAGGCCTGATGCCATCCCTGCTGGACAAGGCGGGAGACCTCGGCTTGCTGGGCGCTGCATTCCCTGAAAAATATGGAGGCCTGGGCAAAGATTTTGTTACTGCAACGCTTATCAATGAGTGCCTGGGCGGCGGCCATTCCTTTGCAGTGGCTATGGCCGCGCACAATGGCATTGGTTCCTTACCTATTTTATATTTCGGCACCGAAGAACAAAAACAGAAATACATACCCAAACTGGCCACAGGGCAAATGAAGGGAGCCTATGCACTTACAGAACCTAATTCGGGCTCTGACGCTTTAGGGGCGAGAACAACTGCAACTTTAAGTGCTGATGGTAAGAACTACCTTATTAATGGCGAAAAAGTGTGGATCACCAATGCGGGCTTTGCAGACGTCTTCACTGTTTTTGCCAAAGTGGATGGTGATAAATTTTCTGCTTTAATAGTAGAGCGCAATACACCCGGACTTACATTCGGTGAGGAAGAACATAAAATGGGCATTAAAGGGTCCAGCACCCGCCAGTTGTTTTTTGATAATTGTGCTGTGCCTGTCGGCAATTTGCTGGGCGAAATTGGCAGGGGACATATCATAGCCTTTAATATCCTGAACATAGGCCGCCTGAAACTCTGTGCTGCCGCGCTTGGTGGCAGCAAAAGGGCTTTGGCCACCAGTATTGTCTATGCTGCTACGCGCGAACAGTTTAATATGCCCATTGCCAAATTTGGCGCTATAAGGCATAAACTGGCGGAAATGGCCATCCGCATATTTGCGGCGGAATCTGCATTGTATCGCACAGCAAAAATGATAGACGAAAAAGAGCATGCCCTTATAGCTGAAGGGAAACCTGAGGCGGAAAGCCTACTGGGCGCTGCAGAGGAATATGCCATAGAATGTGCTATATTGAAAGTAATAGGCTCCGAAGCGCTGGACTATGTAGTGGACGAAGGCGTACAGATACACGGTGGCAATGGTTTCTCGGACGAGTATAATATTTCCCGCGCCTACCGCGACAGCCGCATCAACCGCATATTTGAAGGCACCAACGAGATAAACAGGTTGCTGATATTAGACACGTATGTGAAACGCAATATGAAAGGCCGTATTAACCTTTTAGGCCCGGCAATGGCCATACAGAAGGAATTGATGAGCATACCGGAGTTTGGCGATAGCGAAACTCCATTTGCTGCAGAGCAAAAAGCCATCAGCAATTTCAAAAAAGCTATATTGATGTGTGCGGGTGCTGCGGCGCAGAAGCTGATGATGAAACTGGAAACGGAGCAGGAGATACTGATGAATATTGCCGATATGCTGATGGATACTTACCAGGCAGAAACAATGCTGTTCCGCACGATGAAAATGACAAGCAGCAACAATGAGCACGCCGCCATTGCCCTGGATGCCACCCGCACTTTTATTGCAGATGCCGCCGACAGAATAAACCATGCAGGCAAAAATGCCATAAACGCATTTGCCGAAGGTGATGAGCAACGCATGATGCTGATGGGCCTGAAACGCTTTAGCAAAACCGACAATTTTAATACTAAAGATGCAAGAAGGAGGATAGCTAAGGCTTTGTTGGAGAAGAAGGGGTATATTTTTTAGAAAACATCAGTCCTTACAATGATAATAATAAAAATTTTCAGGAAGCCATTATTTACAATCCTATTCTATTTAACATCTTTTCTATTTATTTTTGTTTATAAGCCACCTGATCTTTGGTTTAGAACAACCACTATAGTTGGGTCATCATTCCTGATCGCTATTCTGCTATTTTCATTGTTATTTACCTTATGGCACACTGGAACTCTTAAATCCCGTATTAGGCAATCATTGATTCTTGGCATCCAGTTGCCTGTGTATTCATATATGCTTGGGTATTTGGTCATTACTTTATATAATCTATCCTAAAATAATGAAAGATATTCTTAAAGGCTTTTCTATTATAATAATCGTGGTCTCATGTATAATATTGGCTGCTATGGGAGCTAGTGTAGGTCGTAAAGATAGTATTGATGACAAAGATAAGAGAAACGAACATTGGGTATGGTGGGTAGATCCTAAAACTGGCAAAGGCAGGTGGTTCATCATAGGAGGCGAGTCTCCTCTTCCCAACGGTAAATATACCTTGTTCTATTACAATGGGAATATTTACCAAGAAGGTAATTGGGAAAATGGGAAAGATATCGATACACTATTCAGATATGGGTTACACAATAACCTTATCTATTATGACATATATAGAGGTGATAGCGAACAAAATTATATTATAAATAATGGAACCTTCAAAGACTACTTCCAGAATGGTAAACTTCAATCCGAAGGAATTGTAGAGAACCATTTAGTAGGAAATAAGTGGACAGAATATTATGAGAACTCAGTCATACAATCTTCTTATGAAAATGATGGAAAAAATGGTTTGGTGTTGTATTATACATCTGAAAGAAAGCTTAAAACAAAAATAATAGGAGAATTACATCCTAACAACAAAAATATTTTTGATTTTTCACTAACTAATCTTAAGGCAACTGTACAGAATGCAGTCGTTACAATTTATTATGAAAATGGACAAACAAAAGATAGTGCTAGAATCGTTAACGGCTATTTGGAAGGTTTATCGTATCATTGGTTTGAAAACGGCAACCTGGATGTAATTGTTTATTTCGAGAAAGGGCTTGGTAATGGTCCAAAAACAGAATATCATGAAAATGGGAAATTGAAATACAGTTATGTTTTAAGAAATGACAAGGTAGAAGGTAGTTACAAAGTATATGATCCTACTGGGAAATTTATTGAAGAACGATTTTATAATAACGGAACAAGAATAAAATAACATACTGGCCCCCACTCGTCCTCGTTTGCAACGAGGATGCCCCGGAACAGCGTTTGTAACGCGTGTTTCATCAATCATAAAAACTGGTCTTTACTAAACTTTGCACCCCACCATAATCAAAGGCGCTGCGCCCACTGGCGCGAGTCTGTCGCGAAGCCGAGTGCATAGCCGACTCGTGCCTGCAAAGTCCAGCCGGTTTGCAACCGGCATTTGAAGACCCATAGGGTTTTAAAGTCTTTTAAAAACAACTAACTTTGCAAAAAATCTGTTATGCCGGTAATCTCTCTGTTCCAGGGCTTGATCGTTTATATGTTTTACTTAGACAATAAACAACATAATTTGCCCCATATTCACGTGAAATACAATGAGCATGAAGCCATATACAGCATCCCGGAAGGTAATTTGCTGGAAGGCAGTTTGCCTTCAGCAAAACAAAAGCTTGTCCTTGCATGGATAGAATTAAGAAAAGAAGACCTTATTGCCGATTGGCAACTCGCTGTAAGCGGACAAAAAGTATTTGCTGTTGAACCCTTAAAATGATTTTGTATGAACCCAAGAGTAAAAAAGGTAACGGCTTTAGAAAATTATACATTGGAAATTGAATTTGACAATGGGGAAAAGGGACACTTTTCTGTGTTACCATATTTAGACTATCCTGTTTATCAAATTTTAAAAGATCATTCTGTTTTTAGCCGGGCTAAAGCATCTATGGGTTTAGTAAATTGGGACGGGGAAATAGACATAGACCCTGACAGGCTTTATTTAGAATGCCGAATGTTAGTATAATATAACTAATATCCACTGGCTTACGTTATTGCCCCCCTACCCATACCGCTCTCCACTGGCGCGAGTCTGTCGCAAAGCCGAGTGCGTGGATGACTCGTGCCTGCATAGTCCAGCCGGTTTGCAACCGGCATTCGAAGAGAGATAGCACAATATCAGATATCCAGCTTAATTATTGGCAATAAGCCTGTCTTATCTTCGTAATAATCAATCGCGCTGCTGTACTTATAATCCTGCGCGCACCAAACAATGCCCGCCCTCACGGGGTTTTCATGCAGATAAGTTAATCGTTGCAAGGTCTTTTCGCGTGTATCCAATGCTATGGGGTGATAATCTTGTTGCCAGAATTGGTATTCTTTATTACTGTTATTATTAGTACCTGCATATTTAAACATGTTCAGCATCCATTCGCGCCTGCTTTCCTGAACATTATTTTCTACTGCATTGATAATTTCCTTTGCCGTAAATTTCTTAAAATCCCTTACAAAATCGCTGATCTTATTTTCGGATGCAGTACTTACTATAAGATGGATATGATTGCTCATAATAACCCAGGCATGAAGTAACAAACCTTTTTCTTCCTTGCAATACAAAAGGCTATCGCAAATGACCTGTTTATACATTTCTCATGACAATGCATCCACCCAACCAATAACAGTGCATGTTATAAACTGAGGAACCTGGTTGTCATATACTTTGTATTTAGAAGACATAGGCTAAAAATAAGCATTATGCTGCAAAGCATTAAATTCCGGTCGCAGTCCGGCTGGACTTTGCAGGCACGAGTCATCCGCGCACAGACCTTTGCTTCAGACTCGCGCCAGTATTAGGTAATTCATTAACAATAATATATTAGCCCATGGCCTTTTGTTTCCGTACATTTGCGCATGGTTACTCCCAAGCAGGTTCATTTGAAGATACAGGAAATAAGCAGTTCTTACGAAACCCAAAGCCCACTTCTCCACATAGACACGCTTATAGCAGAATTTAATATTGACAAGGGTCAATTGTCAACTCATATCATCGCATTAGAACAGTCAGGCCTTATTACCTATTATGTCGGCGACAGCAATGTTATCAAACTGACAGAACTGGGGAAAGACGAGGTATCCAACTAATCCGGGCGCACTCCGATCTGGAGACAATAACGCTGGCACGATTTTTTATATCAATTAAAAAAACAAATACTATGCAAAAATCAATTTTAATGCTGTGCACAGCAACAATTATCGCGTTCTCTTCTTTTGCCCAGGAAAAAACTACCACAACAAAAGAGGAAACTAAAGTCAAGAAGACTACTACTGTACCGCAAGCGGTTCACAACACCTTCAGCAAAAAGAAACAACACAGCGGTGTGAAAGTAACACACACAAAAACTGTGGAAAAGAAGACAAACTAATTAACAATACGTAAAAAAAGGCTCCGGATAATATTTCCGGAGCCTTTTGCATTCTATAACTGTGCACCCTCCTTCACCTGGTAAGATGCATTTGTAATTACCTTGTCCCCCTGCTGCAATTTTCCGAATATCTCCGTTGAATCGTTTTGCTGGTTGCCTTCTGTTATATCCACCCATTTGGCTGAGCCCCCATTAGCTGTTATCACGTACTTACGTTCTGTTGTACTTACTATGGCAGATTTAGGCACTACAAAGGCATTGGCGCTGCCGCTTATAGGCAAGCTTACTTCTGCATACATACCCGGCTTAAAAGTGTTTTTAGCATTTGCCACATCCACTTCTATAGTTTCTGAGCGAAAATTGCTGTTCAGGTTGCCCGATGAACGGGACACTGCGCCTGAAAAGTCCTGACCAGGCAAGGCATTCACTTTAAAATGGACTATATCGCCATTCTTTATCTGTGCGCTGTATTGCTCCGGTATATTTACCACCAGCCTTAATTTTGATTGCTGCTGTAATACAAGCATGGGCTTGCTGGCATCAGAGCCGGGACCTACCAAAGCTCCGGGGTGAACGTTGCGCTCTGTTATAACACCATCGAAAGGCGCGGAAACAGTAAGGTAGGCATACATATCCTGCTCGACTTTGTAATTGGCATATTCTCCCTGCGAGGTAGCACTATCGGCCTGCATTTTTGATTCTGCTGCTGCAAGGTCGTAAGGAGAAATGGTACCAGGCGTTTTGCTGGTCTCCAATAAACGGGCATACCTGTCTTTACTGGTAAGGTACATAGCATGTGCCTGTGTATATCGCAGTTTGGATGCAGCAACTTTTTGTTCCAGTTCGGGCGCTTCCATCCTTAATAAAAGGGTGCCTTTATGTACTACCGAGCCCCTGTCCACAGACACT
>JABDGU010000012.1:0-161 GCA_013285905.1 Bacteroidota bacterium
GTATTACCACAAAAGCCTGGCCCAACTGGCAAAGGTGCAGTGGATAGCGGGCCGCGAAGCTGATTATAAACAATGCTTTGCCGCGCACCAGTTCAACGAGAAAGCCATCATGGCCGACCTGCTGTATTTTAAATACTACTTTGCCGACCTGCATGATATAC
>JABDGU010000012.1:171-53390 GCA_013285905.1 Bacteroidota bacterium
ATAAGATACTTCTTATCAGCGAGATGGAGCTGATGAGTAAAGACCTGGGAAGGGTGCAGCCGCAAATGCTGATGTACCGCGATTTTCAGAGCCGCAATATCATGCTGCTCAATGACAAGGTTTATTTTATCGATTTCCAGGGATGTATGCAGGGGCCGCCACAGTACGATATCGCATCATTGTTATGGCAGGCCAGAGCGCAATTGCCCGCCAACTGGAAAGAAGACTTGCTGAACGGCTATATTACCAGCCTTAATGATCTGCATGTGCCTCGTATGGATGAGATACATTTCCGTCGCGGCTATTCCCAATTTGTATTGCTCCGCTTATTACAACTGTTGGGAGCCTATGGTTTCCGTGGATTGCTACAACATAAGGCTCTTTTTATAAGCAGTATCCATCCCGCATTGAAAAGCCTCGAGTCTTTTCTTTCCGACCATCCCCAATTGCCGGCATACCCCGAGTTCCGCTCCTTGCTTGAAAAAATTTCATCCAAGGAAATGCAGGACCGTTATGCCCAAAACCAACAAGCAGATAGTACCAAACTCCATGTGCAAGTATCCAGCTTTTCGTATAAAGAAGGAATGCCGAAGGATAAGGGACCACATGGTGGCGGCTTCGTATTCGATTGCAGGGCCATTCTGAATCCTGGCCGTTACGTAGCTTATAAGCACCTTACAGGCAATGATGAAATTGTGCGCCAGTTCCTGGAACGAGAATCGCGCATGCCCGAATTTATGGACCATGTATATGCGTTGGTTTCATTAAATGTTGAAGATTACCTGGCGCGTGGTTTTGAGCAATTGAGTGTGGCCTTTGGCTGCACAGGTGGCCAGCACCGCTCGGTATATGCTGCGGAGCAACTGGCCAATTACTTAAGTAACCGCTATAACGTGTCCGTAACAGTCAGCCATTTGAATGAGAAAAAATGGGTACTGCAACCCGAAGAGACAAACTCCTAAATAAATAAAAGGCTGCATTTTTATGCAGCCTTTTTTATGTAAATCAGCACTTATCTTATTTGGCTGTATATCCATTGTTTGGAGGCAGCTCAATACTTGTCTGGTTTACATTAATATTCCTCTCTTCATTTTTTTGCACACCGTCATTTTGCCTGCTCGGTAAGCCTTTGTATGGGTTATCCATATCTTCATCAACTATAATGTTGTGACGCCTGTATGGGCCATTGTATGTTAAGCGTGGGTCGTCTGTAATTGACTGGCACCTAACATATACCACCTGGTTGGTTTCCGGCAATGCTTCTTCCTTTGGTTTTGTTTGCATTGCTTTCAATTGTTTGTTCAGCTGGTCTTTGCTGCATATGGTATAGCCATTCTTATTTTTACAAACCTCATAATTCTTTGCGTATGTTGATTTTTGCTGGGCTGCCGCACTGAAATGGAAACATCCTGCAATTGTCAGTGCCATTATTATCCTTTTCATAAATCCTGTTTTTTTAGTGTTAATAATATCGTTCGCTTCAAATCGCTTTTCGATAACAAGAAGTGCGAAATCCCTGCCTGCAAGTGTTAAAGGAATGATAAAGGGCTATTGTCTATAAAATCAATAGTTTATGAAAACGCAGCAATAAATGCTTGCGCTGAGAATATTTTTTTCTACACTAAAAAGTGTATTTGTTTCCCCATGATTTGGGAATTTGTCCCGAAGGGATCGATCCATTAGGAGAATTAGGAATTGGAAGCCTGCAGCGCAGGCAACTTGGGATTTGGAATTTTCGATTTGGAATTTCCCCTATGCATTATAAGTACGGGCGCCTTTATCACGCTTCACCTTTTTATAGTGATTGGGTTTGTGCGTCATACAGGAGCTTAAGAGCATTGAGCTTAAAAGGCATATTGCAATTACTTTCTTTGCCATAATTTTTAAGGTTTGTGCCATAAATTTATTCATTTCCGGGAAATTTTGTTTTAGTATTCGGAATTTTGCCATATTTATAAGGGTATTGGCTTAATCAATTAGATTTGGGCTGAATAATTAAGTATTTTTGTAAAAAATAATACAGACAATGCTGAAGACAGGAAATACCATAGTGAGTATTTATACAGAAATGACGCCCAACCCGGAAACAATGAAATTTGTGGCCAACAAATTATTGTACCCAGGTAAAAGCATTGATTTTCCTGATGAATCAAGTGCGGGCCCGTCGCCGCTGGCAAAGGAACTTTTTGCTTTCCCTTTTATACGTAGTGTTTTTATCGCCAGCAATTTCGTTACCCTTAGCAAAATCGCCGATACACAATGGGATGATGTGATACCTTCTGTGCGTGAGTTCCTGAAACAATACCTGGAAGAAGGCAAACCTGTGATAAATGAAGACCAGGTGCCTGCAAAACAAGACACGAACCTGGTGAATGGGGATGATAGTGATGTGGTGGTGCGCATAAAAGAATTGTTAGAAAACTACGTAAAGCCTGCTGTTGAAATGGACGGCGGCGCCATCAGTTTTAAAGGTTATGACAGCGGTACTGTGAAGTTGATGTTGCAGGGTTCCTGCTCCGGTTGCCCCTCATCCATGATAACCCTTAAGGCTGGTATAGAGGGTATGATGAAACGCATGATACCTGAGGTGAAGGAAGTAGTAGCCGAAGCCGAATAATTTTATCTGATTTTTTTTGTACAGCTTTTCCCTCTAAGGGAAAAGCTTTTCTTTTCAATAATAGAATATCATATCATCATCCAGGAAAGACTGGTTTTGTTTTTTCAGCAATTCCTCTCTCACGTTTATCATTCTTTGGCGCAGGTAAAAGTCCAGCGCGGGGTTATTATCAGTTAGTAATTCTTCAGGCACTTTATCAAAGGCTATTTTAAAATTCTTCATGGGGCCCTGCAAGGCGTAATAATAGTCTTTGTTTATTTGCGCGGTATCAAAATCAGTAAGTGTGCCTGATGATGCGAGGTACATAACATCGCCGTCCAGGTCCGGCGCTACGGACGAAAACAACTGGCAATTATAACCTGCTTTTAGTATGGTATGGTATAGCAGTTTTTGCGCCATCCCTGTTTCGTTTTCTCCTATACCATCAAACTCTATGAAAATTTTGCCGTTTGCAGCCAACAGGTTTTTTAATGAATTAAAACACTCTATGCTTAACAAATGCGATGGCACGTTCTCGCCCAGCAGGGCATCAATAATAATAAGGTCATATTTTTTTTTACAAACGTTAATATAGTGGCGGCCATCGTCCACAATCAAATTGCCTGTGCCCTTTAGTCCGAAGTATTGCTTTGCCAATTGGGGGAGGCGTCCGTCTATCTCGACCGCATCATAGGCAATATTATGTGCTTCAAATTGTTTGGCCACAGTACCGCCGCCCAGGCCTATCAGCAAGGCATTGCTGCCTGCGGGCAGGCAGGAGATAACAGCGTTTGTGAAGCGGGTATAGTAGAGGAAACTATAGGAAGGATTGTCTTTATCTATCCATGTTTGCCAGTTGTGGTTTACAAGCAAGCTGCGTGTGGTCATATCATGGTTTTGCAATTTCACTTTAAAGTCAACAACCTTTATTTGCCCCAGCATGCCTTCTTTCTGGTAAAGTATGGTGAACCTGTCGGTGGCTGGCGACATGGCGTTTTTAATATACAAAGCAGAGGGAGCAAGTATTAGTAAAACCAGCGTTGCCAATAGTTTTTGTTGTGGCCTCAGAAATAGCACATTCAGTATAAAAAGCAGGGAGCCTGCAACAATGCATGGTATTGAAATGCCTATAAGCGGCACCAGCCAGAAACCAGTGAGCAGGGTGGCAATAACACCACCCAAGGTAGATATGGCGTATACAGAGCCTGCGGCAGTGCCCGAATTCTTAGTTTCTGCCAGGAGGCTAATGATGATTGGGCTAACCATACCCATGCCCAGCACGGGCAATAATAGAAAGCCCAGTTGCGAAATAACAAGTCCGCTCAGAAAACCCAGGTTAAGGGTTTGCTTCATAATGAAATTGGCCCAAACCGGCATAACAATTACCAGTGCCGATGCGCATGCAATGATGAAGAATAAAAATTTCTTTCGCTTTTCCGCATCATTATTGCATATTCTGCCACCAAGGTAATAACCAATGGTAAGGGCCCCCAGCGTTATAGATAGTGTGGAGGCCCATACATAAAGCGAGGTGCCGTAAAAAGGCGCCAGCATTTTCCCCCCTGCTAGTTCTGCCACCATCACACATGATCCTTCAATAAAGGACAGGACTAAGAGCTTTTGTAAAGCCAGGCCCGAATTTGTATTTTTATTATCGTCTTTCAAGTAGGAATAAGTATTTAATGGTATCAATAGTAAGATTTTTAAGCGTTATGACAAAACGGCGTTTAGCTTGCTTTTGCCCTTAGAAAGATTTTTATCAATTAACCTAAATATCATTTCATAATCTGCAATTCTTTTCCTTAACTTTAGGTTCTAAAATAAAAACTAAACAAATATGAAACGATTACTACTATTAATGCCTCTGTTTATGTCGCTTGCGTTTATTGCAGGTGCACAAAGCATCCCTAACCCGGATTTTGAGAACTGGTCGGCAACTCCTATCAGTTTTGACCAGTCCGATTCAGGTTGGTATAACTCTAACCCTAATTGCATAGCCCTTCTGGATACTGTGAATGTATGGAAAATGGCGGGTGCGTCCGGCCAGGCAGTTAAATTGCAAACTACTGCAAGAACAGTTGCTACCGGTGTAATAGATACAGTAGCCGCTTATATGGCTAATACATCTTTCATGCCGCTTAGCGGGAAAGGCGGAGCCGCTTACGCTCAGACCAACCAACCACCCAGCCACCTGGAAGTGAGGTATATGTGCGGCGTGGCGAGTTTTGACACTGCTTTTATACTCGTTATATTTAAGAAAAACGGTACCCCTACCAGCCTTACCGAGATCAGGTTGTGGGGCAGCATGGGAACCTGGAAAGATTCATCATTTGCAATAAATCCTCCGGTTCTTTATGATTCTGTAATTATAGCAGCAGTATCGACTAACATTATTACAAATATTTATAAAAATCCTGCTAGCTGGCTGGCAATTGATAATATGGTTTTTATCACTTCTTCTACGCCTCAGGCAATAGCCGGTGGTAGTTTTGATGCCTATGTTACGCCATCGCCAAGTCTTATCAAACCTACCGGATGGGCTGAAAATGGAAACGGATTCGCTTATGACGGTGACAGCCAAAACACGACTGCACAGCACAACGCTTATGCTTTAGAATTAGTTACAGAAGCAACAGGTGGTTCCGGAGGCGGCACAGGCCCTGCTGCTATGTCTGTTAGTTCAGGTTATTTTACCAGTCGCAATGGCTCCGGCGGTGGATTGGCCTATACTTATACCGGTGCTGACACCCTTTCAGGTTATTATAAATATACCGCTGTGGGTACTGATACAGGTTTTGTAACTGTTACATTACAACAAACAGGTGGCATAGATGTTCCGGGTTTTCCTAAAACTGTTGCATTGCCAAGCGCATCTTCTTATACCCAGTTTAAAGTAGGATGGGGCACTTCTGCTCAGCCTCCTGCAACCATGCGTATTGATTTCACATCTTCATGTTCAGGCACGCCCGGAGCCGGTTCTACACTTGTTGTTGATAACCTGAGTTTGAAATCACAATCAACTTCTTCGGTTAATAATGTAAATTTCGTGTCTGACAACTTGATTGTATTCCCTAACCCTGCTAATGACGTTTTGAATATCATGTTCAACACCATGCCAAGCAGCAATGTGACTGTAAGGATATATGATCTGGCAGGAAAAACATTATTGCAAAAAGAGTTTAGTTCTAACTCAACACTGCATGTTCCGGTAGCTCAATTACCAACAGGCATGTATTTTTACGAAGTGACTGCTGATGGCACAACAAGCCGTAATAAATTCATTAAAGAGTAATAAACTACAATATAAAGAGAGGGTGGCAACAAAATGCCACCCTCTCTTTTTTTTTATGCAATTTCCCAATGCTATGATAGCTGCAACAACAATAGCCGCAGCTCTTTGCACAATGCGATCATAGTATCGGGCGTATTTTGCGGATTGGATAAGTTGTTCTAATTTTATCTTAGCGTAAACCGTATTAATATTAGCAACTGATGTCTTTACCTGAATATAATTTGCCCTGGATCGACTCCCCATTTTTTAATGCTGAACTGCGGGATTCAAAGCTTAGCGAAGAAGACAAAGCCTTTGTGAAACATTTTGCCGATGAAGGCTACGTGATATTTGACCCTAAAATTGAAGAATCGGAAATAGACCTGATTGTAGCTGAATTGATGCCAAAGTTCAATAAACTTGAGACAGAGGATAAACGCATACAGGACGCCTGGACATTTAATGAGCGTGTGCGCAAAATAGCCAGTTTGAATATTGTTTACGAAAAACTGCGCCTGCTATATAAGAGGGAGCCATTTCCCTTCCAAACTTTGAATTTTCCGGTTGGCACTCAGCAAAATACCCATTCCGACATGATACACTTCAATTCTATTCCACAAAGATTTATGTGTGGCGTATGGATAGCATTTGAAGATATTACTAACGATAATGGCCCTTTACACTATTATCCTAAAAGCCATAAGCTGCCTTTTTATGATATGATAGACATGGGGGTAAAGGCCAGTGATAACATAGAAAAGAAAAAAGCAATGATGGTTTATTTTGAGAACTATGAGTTGTTTATACAGGAAATAATAAACGCTTTAGGCTTAAAAAAAGAAGTACTCAACATCAAAAAAGGGCAGGCACTTATTTGGTCTTCAAACTTATTGCATGGTGGTGAGCATATTCTCAGGCCTGGGGCATCACGTCATTCGCAGGTAACTCATTATTATTTTAATGACTGCATGTATTATTCACCCAAATATTCGGACGTAGCGATTAATAAAATTTATTTGACCGACCTTGTTAATATTAAAACCGGTGAAAAAATAGTGAATAAATATTTTGACGAAGTAGTGAACCGGAGCACAAAATTGCAATTTCAAATGCAGGCAGTTAAAATGCTTAGCAAGATAGCCCCTTTATTTCCCCGGCCCATTGTTGATATGGTAAGGTCTGCAATAATGAGGTGAGGTTTACAGGAACAGGATTGATATAACAGAAGCTGTTAGTATAGTAAAACACAAAAAGAAAGGCCGGTATATAATACCGGCCTTTCTTTTTGTTGTAAAATAATGTAACTACATTTTATTAGGTATATAAACATTAACCATTTCGTTATTGCCGCCTTTAGGTAAAGAATTTACGTAGTATAGCTTTCCTTTGTAGAATACATAGATGTACCAATCGGGCACTAAAGACAATGACGCCATACAATTATTGGGTTTTTCCCCGATATGGTCGCCAAGGCTTATGTTGTACATCAGTGGTTCGCGTGATATGCGCAAACTTGCTTTCAGGTAATCTTTCAGAAAATCGCTTTCCTTTTGCCTGTTACGGAAATCGGAGGGAATAGCGCCTTTTGAAACATCTGTTTTATAACGTGTTTTGGCAATATTATAATGGAGCTGATCAACGATATATATATCAATATTAGAAGGTGATCCTGCACGTGCGAATAGAGAATCGTCGATAGTGATCATGTATTTGCAATTATTATAGTGTGGATTATCTGAAACTGTTGCCCATGCTGCACGCAGCTTGATGTCATCTATAGCATTTGCCCTAACATACTCACCAGCTTCCCTCACGGCATTTTGTAAATTAAAAAGCGTTTGGTCCAAATCCCATCCTTCTATCATGGTCATCCCTTCGTTAATAGTCATCATTACCCTGTTGTTCAACACATACATAAAATGCCTGTTAGCAGAATTATTGATGATAGCGCCACTTATTGCATTTTGCAGGATGTAATATTCATTAAGCCAGTTTTTTATGTCTGCACTGGCTTCTGTTACCCTGTGTTTTGTTTTCACCGTTTTCTCTAGTTCCTTAACGGACGCATCATATTGCATACCCGTAACATACTTGTCATAACGCTGGTTGGCGAATGTATCAACACTTGCCTGGTTATTAATAAGCCGTTGAGACCATAAGGCCAATTTCGCGTCAGCGTCATAGGCGTTGCCAAAACTATGACCGCCATAGTTTATTGAAGCACTGGCGTCATTACCACCGCTTTGTGAAAAACCTTTTACAGAAAATAATAAAAATGCAAATAATAACAATGCTTTGTTCATACCGCCATGATATTTAATTGGCATGAAAATAATACATCTGAATATACATTCATAATATTATGGGAAAGTTTTTCTCAGATTTTTGAATAATGGAGTATTTTTTACTCAAAACATGTAAAATAAGCGGTTCAGTAGCTGAAAACACCGTTTCATACCAGGCTTGGATAGAATAGCTTATATCAAATTTGCCCATTTGTAATTAATAATGTTAAATTTTTTAATCTGCATTGTAAGAAGCCTTGTTTGGCAGAACATAACGCGAATAATTAATTAGGTTTGCAGTCCGGATTAAAAACGATAAATGAAACAAGGAAGGATATTTTTTTTAGGATTTATATGTTTATTGACTGCCTGCAATGTGGGCAATAAAAATAAATTTACAATAAGAGGATACATATCTAAAATGCCCGTGCAGGAGGTTGTATTGGAAGATATCGGTGTGAATGATGTGCCTACAGTTATAGATTCGGTAAAAAGCGATGAGGATGGCTCTTTCAAATTATCGGTAGATGCTCCCGAGCCAAGCATATACCGCCTGCGCTTCCAGCAAAATAAATTTATTCTTCTTGCCATTGACAAAGGTGAGGTAAAAGTGAATGCAGATTGGCAAACCATTGAGAAATGGCAGGTAAGTGGTTCCCCGTCGTCCGAAAGTCTTAAAAAATTTCTAGTTGCCATTCGCGAGCACCTTCGCGATTTTATTACCCTCAATGTAGTGATAGACACAGAAATCGCAAGGGGCAACGACAGCCTCCTCAATAAAGCCAAACATGACTTGAATGAGATGCGTGGGAAATTCACTTTGTTTGTTGAGCATTATGCAGATACCACGCAATATTTGCCGGTAGCCATATTTGCTGCAAGGATACTGAACCCGGCAAGTGAAAAACCTTTTTTAATGGCCTTTAGCCAAAGCCTTGACAGGAGATTTCCTAATTCTAAAATGGCAAAAGATTTTGTTGCCAATTATAACAAAACAAGAAATGTACAAATCCCGCCACCAAATGCAAGCCCGGGACCTGAGTTAGGAATGCAGGCACCGGATGTCGTTCTGCCGGATATTAATGGTAAGGATGTTTTGCTTTCTTCCATGAAGGGAAAATATGTTTTGCTCGATTTCTGGGCCTCCTGGTGCAATCCCTGCCGTATGGAAAACCCGAATGTTGTTGCAGCCTATAACAAATACAAGGATAAGAACTTCACTGTTTTCAGTGTCTCGCTTGATAACGACAAAGACAAATGGCAGAATGCAATTGCCAATGATAAGCTTAGCTGGCCTACGCATGTTGCAGACCTCAAAGGCTGGGAATCTGTCGTTGTCAGAGCATATAGAGTTGAATCTATACCTGCAAACTTTCTTTTAGACCCTTCGGGCAAGATCATTGCAATGAACCTGAGAGGGGAGCAATTGGAACAGAAACTCGCCGAAGTATTGAAATAGGTTTATGATTTGGAATCTTGACTGATTTAAAGCATAAATCATTTACTTGCAAAAGCAAAAGCCTGCAATTATTTCAGTTTTATGTGTTTGGCATAGCTATTGTCCCTTATCTTTAATCCTCCTTAATTTTTAAAAAGAGGGAAATATTGGACATAATGTCTCAAATGGAATCAATGTTAAATATGTTTATTGGTCAGTCTGAACAGGAAATGGAGTTTATGCCTATAGTACCCCTCGGTGAGGACGAAATGGGTGAACAGGAAAAAGGTAGTTTGCCATTGCAGATACCTATCATAGCGCTGCGAAATACTGTGCTTTTCCCCAATGTGGTACTGCCAATAACAGTGGCACGCGATAAGTCTATAAAAGCCATTGCCAACGCACAGGGAAACGATAAGTGGATAGGTGTAGTGGCCCAGAAAGATGCCACAAACGATGACCCTAAAACGGAAGACATTTACCATACCGGTACATTGGCTAAAGTGGTGAAGCAGATAAAGATGCCGGACGGCAACACTACCATTTTCATAATGGGGCGTATGCGTTTCCAGGTAGAAGAGTTCGTCCAGCTTGACCCTTTTTATACCGCCCGCATCAAATATCTTGAAGACCAGTTTCCCGAAAAAGATGCCGAGTTTGATGCCGTTATTTCGTCTATAAAAGATTATTCCGAGAAGATAGCGCAGCAGTCGCCCAATATGCCTAATGAAGCAAGTATTGTACTCAGGAATATTGAGCAGCAGTCTTTCCTCATGCATTTTGTGGCATCCAATATTGCAGCCAAGCTGGTTGACAAACAGGAGTTGCTGGAAGAGAACAATGTGAAATTGCGGGCCGAGCGCTTATTGCAATTGCTGCAAACAGAATTGCAGCTTGTAGAATTGAAAAACGAGATCACCAACAAAACGCGTGTTGATATAGACAAGCAGCAACGTGAATATTTCCTGCAACAACAATTAAAGTCCATTCGTGAAGAATTAGGTGGTGAACCTAATGAAAGGGAAGTAAAAGACCTGCAGAAAAGGGCAGAGAGTAAAAAACTACCCGAAGCCGCTAAAGAATTATTTAAGAAAAATATAGAGAAGCTGGAGCGTATGCATCCCAGCACTCCTGATTATTCCGTAGTGTATAACCACCTGGACCTGATGCTGGACCTGCCATGGGGTGAATATACAGAAGACAGCTATGACCTAAAGAAAGCCCAGAAAGTATTGGACAATGACCACTACGGCATGGAGAAAATAAAAGAGCGCATACTTGAATACCTGGCAGTTTTAAAACTGAAAGGAGATATGAAATCGCCGATACTTTGTTTTGTTGGCCCTCCGGGTATAGGTAAAACATCTTTGGGCCGCAGCATCGCCAACGCTATTCAGCGCAAATATGTTCGCTTCAGTTTGGGTGGTTTGCATGATGAAAGTGAATTGCGCGGGCACCGCAAAACCTATATAGGTGCAATGCCGGGCCGTATCATTCAATCTTTAAGAAAAATAAAATCAGCAAATCCTGTTTTTATATTGGATGAGATAGATAAGATAGGTAATGATTTCAGGGGCGACCCTAGTTCCGCGCTTCTTGAAGTGTTGGACCCTGAGCAAAACAATTCTTTTTACGATAATTACCTGGAACTGGAGTTTGACCTTTCGAAGGTGTTATTCATCGCCACGGCTAACAGCCTCAGCGATATACAACCAGCATTGAGAGACAGGCTGGAAGTGATACAGCTTACAGGATACTCCATAGAAGAAAAAACAGAGATAGCCAGGCGACACCTTATACTGAAACAAAAAGACCTGCATGGCCTAAGCAAAATACCTTTGAAATTTCCGGATAAGGTGCTTGTTAAGATGATACAGGAATACACCCGTGAATCGGGCGTACGCGAACTGGACCGCTTGCTGGCAAGTGTAATGCGCTCGGTGGCGAAGCATGTTGCTATGGAAGACAATATTGCCCCACAAGTAAGCACAGAGCAAATAGAAGAAGTTTTAGGCAAGCCACGTTACACCAACGATATTTATACACGTGGCCATCCGGCGGGCGTGGTAGTGGGCCTGGCATGGACATCCGTGGGTGGTGATATTTTGTTTATAGAAACCATATTATCAAAAGGCAAGAGTGGTGGCCTTACACTTACCGGCAACCTCGGTAATGTAATGAAGGAAAGCGCATCAACCGCTCTTTCTTTTCTTAAAGCTCATGCCACAGAGTTTGGAATAAAGCCCGAACAATTCGAAGAAACCAATATACACATACACGTGCCGGAAGGGGCCGTTCCTAAAGACGGGCCAAGTGCAGGCGTTACCATGCTCACTTCATTGGTATCCGCTTTTACAGGCCGTAAAGTAAAACCTTTCTTCGCCATGACAGGCGAGATCACCTTGCGCGGACAGGTATTACCTGTTGGCGGCATAAAGGAGAAAGTGCTGGCCGCCAAGCGTGCGGGCATCAAGGATATTGTGATGTGCAACCTGAACCAGAAAGATGTGGAAGAAATAAACAAAGACTACATCAAAGGCATGAAGTTTCATTACGTTAGCGAGATGAAGGAAGTGCTGGAAATAGCCCTGATGAAAAAATAAGCCCCCTTAAATATTTTCCTAAGTTATATGTGGGGGGGGGGTAAATTTCATTTTTCAGGGCAAATAATATCAGGTCTTCTTTGCTGTGCAAACGCAGTTTTTCACACAGCGTTTTTTTATAGCCTTTTATCGTTTCTTCCGATACATGCATTAGTGCGATCATTTCTTTATAACTATAGCCCCTGTATATATTTATCAGCACTTCTTTTTCTCTCGGCGAAATGGGATGTGTATAAAAAGGAATATTGTGCACACGCTCAAAAACTTTTTTGTCTGCTACCTCCGAATAATAATAGCCCTGCTCCATAATGTTTTTTATGGCTTGTTCTACATGCAGGTTGCAATCGGGCTTTAATAAATAGCCCCTTGCCCCAAGCACAATACTTCTTTCTATAGTAAAAAGATGGTCGCTGCCTGAAACGGTAAGTACTTTTATATGCGGGTATTTTTTTCTTAAAACTCTTTGTACAGCCTCGCCATCCATTATGGGCATAACGGGGTCTAAAGTGATGATATCGGGCTGCAGTTTGCTTTGTTCCAGCTGCCTGAAAAAATCTTCGCCATTTATGGCCTCGAACAGTATTTTAAAACCGGCTACTTCTTCTATAGCCTTTCTTAGCCCGAAACGCGCAAAGGCTTCGTCTTCTACAATAGCGATAAGTGTTACATGAGCTACATCCATAAAAATGATGTATAAGCTGGGGAATTTTTTTTCTCTTTATCCTTATGTAAAGGTTTATAAAGTTTTGCACATAGCCGCTTTTTTTATAAAAACATATTTCATTTATAAACATTAACAAAGCCTCCCCCCGAAAAGGGGGGTGCGGCGCAATTTTGCGCCGCCTACTTTTGTTGCAGGCTTTAAAGAAGAGGAGAAAAAAGATAAGGCATACTCAACTTTCTGAGAAAAAATATTTGCACAACACATCTTTTCATTCCGTGTTTTTTTACAGGCCACTTAAACATTTTTTAAAAACCTTTTAAAAACAAAAAATTATGGAAAGAAAAAAGATGAAAGATCAATCGAAAAGTTCTGTAAAAATATTTATTAAAATCAAAAAAATAATTTTATGAAAAAAATAAAACAAATACCCCAAATAATGAGGCTTGCAAGCCTGATGCTCTTAATTGCCCTTATTGCAAACGGCATAAATATATGCCATGCAGGGCCAACTATTACATCGGCAGGACATGCTGATATTAATACGAGCATAGCAAAGGGTTATTTAAACAGCGCGATAATTGATTACTCACCCAATTGCGGAACGGGTTGCTCTGCCGCTGCGCAGTTAAACGCGATTTCGTCTTCAAATGCCGGGACAATAATAGTGTATTTAGATGATGGTGTAAGCACTGACACAGTTATGCTACCGGGATATACCGGGGATATTGTGTTAGGTAATAATTCTACTACCACTACCGATTATTTATTAGGCGTTGTTTATGTTTTGCCAACAACAGCCCCATGCCCTTTTGATAATGATGTATTTATGGACTTGTATGATATTAGCGGAGTAGGTACGGGGACTATAACGCACACGGCGATTTACAAAGCAAAGCTTATTAATTCCGGAAATGGTTATGCAAACCTTTATCCACATATTGATATTATAGCTGATTATGCTGATTTCCCCACTATAAATATCGGAGGACTCCCTCTTTGCGACCAGTTTGTAGTATCCTGGACAGATTCCGAATATTATATTCTCGGTGTTTATGATCCAATGACGATGAACTGCTCTTCACCACTTTTCATGCTTAACACGGAATATGGCGTAAACCTCTATTTAGGTTCTTTAAATTCTATTGGTAGCCCACAAGTAATAAATGGCATACCGACGCCTAATCCATCTTATTGGGCGGATGTTTGTGCCGTGCAAAGGGCGCCAAGTGGCGCCGTGGTGGCCTATTTTACCTATACTGATGACCTTAATGAATGGTATAAGGACGAATGGGAGTTCGGGAGTTTACCATCATCCCTACCAGTATCTTTAGGCTCAAGTATGGACATATATCCGAGAATTGACGCAATAGACGATTACACATATAACAATGACCCAAGTAGTCCGCCCACCACTAATTTCGATTGGGTCGCTGTAAATAATACTACCGGCGGTGTGGCAAGACTACAGCCGGGCTACCCTTATCCTTATAGCCTGCCTGCTTATCTTGCTTTGGGGGGCTGGTCGCCATTTGTTGCCGATCTATTGCCGGTAGTGAGTTGCGGATCGCAAACATATACAGTTGCTTACGACCATCCCAATGCTTTTAACAGTTTTCTTACTGCACCGGGTCTCGACTGGACAATATCCATATATCCCACTTCATCACCTGCAAGCTATACCAGGGTGAATTTTTCTACTGCTGTCGGCGCTCTTACGCCTGCCATAAGCAGTACCTGTAATAATGATGGCACATTTGGTTACGCAAATAACCCGCAAATATTGGCCTGCTGGGATAACGGAACAGTATTTTATAAAGACGAACGAAATGTTACAAGCTGGAAGCCCGGCGGCAACACAGGTGTAAACAGCAAATTGATAAACAAAACATGGTTAGTATCGCCCAATCCCGCAACAGACCAATTAACAATTACAGTACCTGCCAATACAGAAAATGCAAGCTATAAAATATGCGACATTACAGGCAGGGAAATACTGAGGGCAGATATAAGCGGCAGTAATGAAAAAGCGGACATAGGCTGTTTAGTAAACGGAATGTATATACTGCATATTTATGAAGCAGAGAACGAAGTGAAGACAATGAAGTTTGTGAAAGAGTGATTGGGATTTTCAGGATTAATGGATTTTTGGATGAGTTTTTTTGAATCCCCCCTGTCTTTATTGAAACAACGAAACAAAATGAATTACCCTGTGGCGGTCAAAAAATCGCCACAGGGTAATTTTTAAATATAATTTTGTAGTTTTATAATATAAAAGGATGAGGTATGAAACAGTATATATCTATCAGGTCCCGAAGCTTTGGGATGAAATTTAAATCCCGGAATTTACTTTTGAACCTTTGTTTACTGCCATTATTTGTAAGTGCCCAGATGCCAGTATGTATAGGGACAGGCAATGGTATTATATATAGCGTAAATGAAAGTGGTACTTCTATTTATAATTATGATCCTTCATTACCGCCTTCATCCACAAATCCGTCCGTTAATACAATATCTTTAGGGAATGCACATAGTACATTGGCAATATGTGAAAACCTGAATGCGGCAGGCCCTTCACCCACTTTTTATTCGGTTGTGGATTCCGGGGGATCTATCTATTATTGCTATTATAATGGTACTAGCTGGGTAAATACGGGACATACAATAGGAGGTGTCGTGGGAGGCATAGGAGGAGGTGGTGGATTTATTTATAATCTTAGTGCTGACAATGTATATCAGTATAATGGCACAGGCAATGCTACCTTACTAATAACTCTGCCACCCGGCACACAAATAACGGGTGATATTGCTGTTGATTGCGCCGGCAACTTTTATATATTAAATGCATGGTATGGCGGTGGTTGGCTAAAGGAATTTAATTCAAGTGGTGGCTTAGTAAATTCCTGGACAACGAGTGGCCTTCCTTATGGCGACGCAGGAGGGAGTTTAGCTATAATAGGCAATCAGGTTTATAGCATATATGGGACATTATCAGGTCCTGTTTTGCTAACCGGCACTATAAGCAATAGCAGCAGTAATATCAATTTCAGCTATGTTTCATCTCCCTTTTCTGTATTAACCACTAATTTTGCCTCCTGTCCCTTTGGTAATGCTATTGTCGCAGCTAATACAGATACGGCCTATTATAATTGCGGCAGCGGGCTGGCAGATAGCCTGAGTGCCAGCGGCATAGGGCCTTTTAGCTGGGCTGTGCTTAGCGGACCTGCCGTGCTAAACGGAAGTGGAGATAGTGTTACTGTGAGCAGCACCGGCCTTTCCACAATTGTGTTAAGTACATCGGCTTTTGCGCCCTGCGCTAATACAGATACTGTTACTGTAATACCATATATAAGCCCGCCAACAATGAACAGCAATAGCCCGGTGTGTACAAATGGGAATTTGGTATTGGGAATTGGGAATTTGCTGGCCGGCGCTACTTATAGCTGGACAGGACCAGGCGGTTTTGCAAGCGCTAATCAGAATGCAACTGTTTACAATATACAATTAGCGGATTCAGGTTATTATACTGTTAGAGATTCCCTGAATGGCTGTGTATCTTCAGACAGTATTTTAGTAAGCGTGCTGCAAAGCCCTTTGACGCCACAGGCTAGCCATAACACGCCCTGCGCGGGTGATAGTTTGGGCCTGGCAGTAAACAGTCCACAAGCTGGCTGCACATTTAGCTGGAGCGGGCCACAGGGCTTTAATGCTAATGCGGAGGACACTTTTATAGCCCATGCGCAAAGTGGCAATGCGGGCAATTATATACTTACTGCACACCTGAATGGCTGCGCTACGCCTGATACTACGCTTGTGAGCGTAACGCCCACGGCAGGGCCGCCCATTATACAAATAGCAGGCGTACCTACCGATACCATGTGCATAGGCGGCAGTCTGAGCCTTGATGCCACGGCAACGAATGCAGGCAGCGCGCCAAGCTACCAATGGAAAAAGAACGGGAGCAATATAATAGGGGCAACAAACGCAAGCTATACCACAAGCGGACTGAGTAATGGCGACATAATGAGTTGCGAAGTTAGAGGCAATGCCACCTGCCAACCAGTGGACACAACAATAAGCGCAGGACTGTACATACATGTGCTGCAATTATCACCTCCAACACTCAGCCTTAGCATTTTTCCGCTTATATATACCAACGGCCAGCTTGTTACATTCTCCAGCCATATACCTGCAGGCAGCACAGGTATATCTTACCAATGGACAAGGAACGGAGTTGATATTGCCGGTGCTACTCAACCCACTTTTTCAAGCACCAGTCTAAGTTTGAATGATACTATATGCCTCATCATTCATGACAACCTGCAATGCACGGTGCCGGACTCTGTAATAGCTTGCGTGGAGCTGACAAATGGAGTTAGCAGTTTGCAGCCATTAGTTAGCAATTTGACAGTGTGGCCCAATCCTGTAACAAACCAATTATTTATTGAAGGCGTAGCGCAAGGCACAACCATAAGTATATACAATATTGTGGGGCAAAGAATTTATATGGGGCAAATTAATCAACAAAAAACCCTTCTTGATACTAAGGGCTTTGCCAATGGCGCTTATATTTTGGAACTTATCAACAATGATGGTGAAAGGGTGATAAGGAAGATAGTAAAGGAATAGGTCCGATTCTGTCTGCGCATATTTCTGCTGCCATACGCGTCATCCTGGGCTTTTGCCTGGCCTTGCGCTTGGCTGCAAAAGCGTGTGGGCCTCCTGAGACTCAGATTTGATGCTGGCTTCTCATCCAATTTTGTGAATATCTTTTTTTGGAAACCGCCTCCTCAAAATCCTATCTTTGGGTCAAATTTAAACCCTGTTTTGCCAGATGAAGAAACCAAAAAAATTGCTCCGGTTATTATAAAACGAAATAACCCAAACTTCCTTAGGAATTTAGGCATCATTCTAAGGACTTCCGTTTTGCAATAAAAACAGATATTCGGAAATCGCGTTAAACTTTGCGTCTTTGTGCCTTTGCTGCCTGCCCGGCAATATGCGGGCTTAAATTATCGTGCAGGATTTTGATATACAAATGATAAAATCCAAACCCTCACTATCCACATTTTATCATTACAACCCCAATTTTCACTAAAAGTGGCAAGTTTTTATCACAAACAATTGATTATCAAAAATTTATAAAAAAAACAGTGTGCAACAAATGAGCAATAATGAGCAGGAACTGAGCAATAACTGAGCAGGAACTGAGCAACTTTTGGCCAAAAATGAGCAGAAAATGGCACATCATTTTGTGGATATTTTACATAATAACTTCAAGCCAATCCTAAAATCATGCGCACTTTTCTCATGAGCAACAGCGAATAACCAAAAGAAAGAACACTCACGACGGGCATCATAACACGCAGTAAACCCTCTATGGGGCTTTGTGCATTTGCGGCAAAATTTTCATATTACTCCGTTAACTAAAGCGGCAATTTTCAGTAAACATCCTAAAGCGGCAATTTTTCATTTTATAGCATCATAAATAATTCAAATACAGTCGTATATGCAATATTAAAAAACCACAATAGCGGCAACACGCAGGCAACAAAGCGGCAATTTTCCAAAAATGCTACCAGGCGACAGGACGGGCTTATTTCACCAGTTCCTTTATCTTGGCAAATACTTCCTCTTCACCGCCTTCTTCATAGCCGGAATGCATAAATGCCACCTTACCGTCTTTGCCTATTATCAATGTAAATGGCACTGTCTGGAAATTCAAAGATCGCTTCAGGTCAGAATTCGGGTCAATATAAAAAGGAAATTTCCAACCTTGCGATATAGCATAGCTGCGTACCAGCCCTTCAGCACGAGATTCGTCAATTGATACCGTCATATAATTGAAGTCGGCTTCCTTTTGCCAATCAGGCAATTTCTTACTGATATTTTTTATTTCTTTTTTGCAGGGTACGCACCATGTAGCCCAGAAACTTACAAGCGTAACTTTGCCTTTGGTATATGTTTCATTAAATGGAACCTTCTTACCACTGTTTACGTCTTTTATTTGGGTGTCGGGTAGCTCAGATTGGGCAAAAAGGCTGCCCGTTAGGAACAAACAGGCTAATAATACAGTAATTTTCTTCATAAGTAATTGTTTTTAAGAATAATAAGCGAAAAACTTGCCAAAAATGAGCAAAGCGTCTAATTTCGGAAAAATTTAAAACTTTACAATCTTTTTAATGAAAAAAATCATCTCTTTATTCATTTTATGTTCATTGAGCGCCCTTGCATGGGGGCAAGGTACCCTCACAGGCGACCTGATGATGAACCTGAACTTTTTTCAAAGCGACCCTGCTATCAATGCCAACAACGATCTGTACAATAAATATTTAAGCGGCAGCGAAGGCTGGCTGGGCCTCAGGTATAATAATAAAGGTTTTACAGTTTTTGTGCGTGCCGATGCCTTTAATAATTCCAATCTTAAAGTACCTGCCTCTGTAAACACAAATTTCGGGATAGGTGCATGGTCTGTCAGCAAAGATTTCAGCGGCCTTTCTATAACCGCGGGATATATATACGACCAGGTGGGCAGTGGTATCCTGTTTCGGTCCTATGAAGACCGCGGCTTATTAATAGACAATGCCCTCGTGGGTTTTGAATTAAAATACAAACTCACAGATCATATCATGTTAAAAGGCCTTACAGGCCAGCAAAAGAAAAATAGTCTGGATAATAACCAGGATGTTCTGTCCCAGAGATATGCACCGGTAGTAAGGGTCATTAACGCAGAAGGAGATTTCCATATCGGTAAGGCGCAATTGTCCCCTGGCCTTGGCGTATTGAACCGCACACTCGATCAATCGACTATGGATGCTATTGTAGGCACTCTTGATGCATTGCCCCTCTCGCAGAGATTTGAGCCAATGTACAACATGTACGCCTTCACGGCCTACAACTTGCTCACTTTAGGAAGCCTTACTTGGTATGCCGAAGGTGCTTACAAAACACATGAGGCCATTGCCGACCCAAGCGGCACTTTGGTTGACAAGCCGGGCAATGTTGAATATACGAGTATTGGCTATGCAAGAAAGGGACTCGCCATTAACCTGAACGGTAAGCGCACCGATGCATTTGTAATGCGCGTTACACCTATTATTAATCCTACCACACCATCAGACGGAACCCTGAACTGGCAGCCGATCATTGCTATTATCCGCCCCGGCAGATTGATGTCACGTTATACACCAGCATCAGAAGATTATTCTGAAATGGCAGGCACAGCCAACGTCCTTGTTTCGCCCAGCGATAACCTGAGTCTTGCTTTCACAGGTACAACGATCAATACACTTGATAATGCTGAGTTGTATCGGGAAGCATATTGCGATGCAGTTTACAATACCCAGGGGGCCTGGTCTTTCCAGGGCGGTATCCAATACTTAGAATATAACAAAACCGCTTACCAGGTTTCAGAGGGCATCTCCAGCACAGCATCCTTGCCTATGGTAAAAGCATTAACTCCTTTTGCTGAGGCCACCTATAAGATAAGCACGAAAAAATCTTTGCGAATGGAACTGGAATATATGAGTACGAAAGAGGATTACGGTTCATGGGTGTATGCAATACTGGAGTATAACCTGGCGCCTAAATGGTCTATATCAGCAGCAGATATGTACAATATAACACCGAATAAAAACTCCGATAACCCTAATTTCAACACCCTGACTAATTCTGTACCTGACCAGGGCCATCATTATTATAATATATACACTGCATACACCAAAGGCCCTCATCGTTTTGCGATAGCTTATGTAAAACAGGTTGACGGAATAAACTGTGCCGGCGGCGTCTGCCGTTATGAGCCTGCTTTCAGCGGTGTTAAAGCAACTATTACTTCCAGCTTTTAAAATAGAAGATGTCCCTCCTTTCAACGGCAATGTCATTTATTTAAGGGAGAAAAGTCCGAAGGACTGGTATGATTATAGAAAAAATCGCAAAGCACATATAAACCCCAACGGGGTGAGATTCTTTCGATAAATAGAATATCGTAACTAAGGACCTTAGCCTCAAAGCCGTGGGACATCTGTTTTGTGTAACATCTTTCATAGCTTTGCATTTCCTTTTGGAAAGCATTTTATTCCTATAAGGATATCATTTAGGCATTAGTAGTACACCGTGGTTTAGTAGTTCAGTCCTTCAGGTCGCACTGCCTTTTTTCGGGTGCCGTTGTTGGTCGCCTGACCAACAACGAATATTTTATCAGTAGCCCCGTCCTTCAGGACGGGGACCTTATGAAATAAAGGGATGGCTTTAGCCTAAAATTGAATGACGAGGGTCTGAATGAAACAATACCAATAAGGCTATAATAGAAAAGGACTTTGCACCTTAGCGTCTTTGCGGTAAATTTTTTATTATGTAATCCTGATAACAAAATGTTGAAGACAGATTTTCTGATAATAGGTTCAGGTATAGCAGGGCTCAGTTTTGCACTTAAAACAGCCGCCCGTTTCCCTGATAAAACGATAAGCATCCTTACAAAAGTAAATACGGATGAGACCAACACCAAATATGCACAGGGTGGCATTGCAGTAGTAAACGACCTGGAGCACGACAGCTTTCAGAAACACATAAAGGATACATTGATAGCGGGTGATGGATTATGTAATGAAAAGATCGTTGATATTGTAGTAAAAGAAGGGCCTCAACGAGTAGATGAGATCATAGAATGGGGCACGCAGTTTGACAAAGATAAGGAGGGCGAATACCTGAGGGGCAGAGAAGGTGGCCATTCAGAGCATCGCATACTGCATTACAAAGACATCACGGGTTTTGAGATAGAGCGGGCCCTGGTACAGGAATTAGCTAAATACCCCAACATCAAAATATACAACCACTGGTTTGTGCTGGATATCATTACACAGCACCATCTCGGTTTTCTTGTTACCAAGTCCACACCCGATATTGAATGCTATGGCGTCTATGCCCTTAACCTGAATACGAATAATATCGAAAAGATATTATCACGCGTCACATTGATGGCCTCGGGTGGGGTGGGGCAGGCTTATCGCACCACTACCAATCCTAAAATTGCAACCGGCGATGGTATTGCCATGGCCTATCGTGCGAAAGGAAGAATAGAAAATATGGAGTTTATACAATTCCACCCCACGGCATTGTACGAGACTGGCGTAAGCCCGTCTTTTCTTATTACTGAGGCCGTCAGAGGCGATGGAGGCATCTTAAGAAATAAAGAAGGCGAAGCCTTTATGAAAAAATATGATGAGCGTGCAGACCTTGCTCCGCGTGATGTTGTGGCTCGTGCTATAGATAGTGAAATGAAACGCACCGGTACAGAATATGTTTTTCTTGATTGCCGCCACATGGACCATGCAAAATTCCTCGCCCACTTCCCCAATATTTATGCTCGCTGCAAAGATTCGGGGATAGATGTGTTTAAACAGATGATACCTGTTGCGCCCGCCGCCCATTACTGCTGCGGGGGTATTAAGACAGATGAATTCGGCCGTTCTTCCATTAGGCATTTATACGCCTGCGGCGAATGTGCAAGCACGGGACTGCATGGTGCAAACCGCCTTGCCTCAAACTCTCTTCTCGAAGCGCTTGTATTTGCACACCGTTGTTCTGAAGATGTAGCAGCGCAGATTGATTCTGTTTCTTTTCATGATGAAGTGCCTGACTGGAATGCCTCGGGCACAACCGACCCGCAGGAAATGATATTGATAACCCAAAGCCTAAAAGAGACCCAGCAGGTAATGAGTGATTATGTGGGCATTGTACGCAATGATGTGCGACTGGAAAGGGCCATGCACCGCATTGATCTGCTGCATGATGAAACCGAAGAATTATACAAAACAACCACACCATCCCCTCAGCTCTGCGAATTACGTAATCTCATCACAATCGGTTACCTCATTGTCAAATCGGCCCAATTCCGCAAAGAAAGCCGGGGCTTGCACTACAACACTGATTATCCTTACAAAAGCGAATTGGTGCAGCAGGTGGTGTTGTAGGCCTTTTCTGTCCTGCGCGAGTCTCCTCCTTCAGGGACTCGCGCATACTCGTAATGGAAGTCTAAAGCTGTATTGCCAACACACATTCATGCCTATCGCAAAATCACAAGCATCACAGTTCAGACAACTCACTTATGACAAACTTGGAGTTAGCAATGTTTTCTCTTTCCTTTCTCCTATCTGCTGCCTCCACATGGCATAGTACAAACCTTTTTCGTCTATCAGGCTTTGGTGCGATCCTGTTTCAATGATATTGCCTTTCTCCAGTACATAGATCCTGTCTGCGTGCATAATGGTGGAAAGCCTGTGCGCTATCATAATAGTGATATGCTCGCGTTTGGCCGTAATGCTGCGTATGGTCTGTGAAATATCTTCTTCAGTAAGAGAATCCAGTGCAGAGGTTGCCTCGTCAAAAACCATCAGTTTAGGTTCGCGTAATAAAGCGCGCGCTATCGATAAGCGCTGGCGCTCACCACCCGATAATTTCAGGCCGCCTTCGCCTATCATTGTGTCAATACCTTTTTCTGCACGGGACAATAAGTTTTGACAAGCAGCCTGGTTTAGTGCCTTGTTCATCAATTCTTCTGTGGCAGAAGGGTTAACGAACAGCAGGTTTTCACGTATAGTGCCCGAGAATAATTGCGGGTCTTGTGTTACCAGGCCCATCTGGTGGCGCAGTTCTTCATAATTAATATTGGCCTGTTCGTGGCCATTATAATAAATATGCCCTTTGTTGGGGTGGTATAGGCCTACCAGTAATTTTACAAGCGTGGTCTTACCGCTGCCGGATGGGCCAACAAAAGCGACTGTTTCGCCCACTTTCACTTTAAAAGAAATATCCTCCAGCGCCGCACGCGAAGAACTGTTATGCTTGAAAGTAACATCCCTGAATTCTACATCTTGTATCTTATTGATCGCTTCGGGATTTTCGGGAGTGTATTCCACGGGTTTCTTTAAAAGCTCCTGCATATTGTGTAAGGAGGCTTCTGCTTCGCGATAGGAGAGGATGACATTCCCGATTTCCTGCATTGGGCCAAAAATGAAAAATGAATAGAATGTCAGCGTAAGGTACTGCCCCGGAGAAATAGCATCTCTGAAAATGAAATACAGCAGCGACATTACCACTATTTGCTGCAGAAGATTTACAAAGGTGCCTTGTATGAATGATATAGTACGTATGCTGCGTACTTTCTTCAGTTCCAGTTTCAGTATCTTTATTGTTGTGGCATTCAGCCTGCGAATTTCCTGGTGTGTAAGCCCGAGGCTTTTTACCAGTTCAATATTCCTCAGGGATTCAGTGGTTGATCCGGCAAGTGCATTTGTCTCGCGGACAATATTTTTCTGAACAGATTTGATACGTTTACTTAATGAACTGATAAGGATACCCAACAAAGTAGCGCCTATAACATACACTAAAGGTAAATAAGGGCTTAACGATAATGCATAAACAATAACAAATACAATACCAATTACCGTAGGTAAGAGTACATTGAAAAATGAGGTGATGAATTTCTCGCAATCTGCCCTTACCTTCTGCAACACAGACAGGGTTTGGCCGCTGCTTTGATCCTCAAAGTCCTGGTAAGGAAGTTGCAGGGCATGGCGCAGGCCATCAGTATATAACTTGGCGCCATATTTTTGTATCACCACATTTACCACATAGTCCTGGAAATTTTTTGCGATCCTTGATACCATTGCTGCGCCGATAATTAAGCCCACATATTTCAGCGATTGCATAAAGAACCCTGTCATGTCGCGTGGTATCAGCCCTTTCTTATCTACCGAATGTGGATGGTTAACAAAAAGATCAAGGATAATGCCAGAGTATCTTGGATTCAGCAAAGAGAAGCATTGGTTAATCGCAGCAAGTATTATGGCCAAAAAGATCAAAAGCCGGTAAGGCTTCAGATATTGCATTAATAGTTTCATATAAATGCAAATGTAAAATGATATTGCCTGACATTGCTAATAGCCACTTAATTATTTTTTATAATTAAGTAGGCGCATATTACAGGGCTTTATATTCCCTTAACATGGCTCCTACTTTTCTATCTATAGGCAGGGTAAAAATGTCCTCACATATATCAGCAATATTCATCCAATATGTTCTTTCATTGGCTACCTGGTTAATGATCTTGTCCGGCATGTTTGCCGATATAAGATAGTAGATACTTATTACTTGTGATTCGTCAAATGCCGATTGCTGAAAAAAATCGGTGGTGTAAAAATGTTTTATTACTTCTATATCTATACCCAGTTCCTCCAGCCATTCTCTTTTCAGGCAATCTATCGTTCCTTCGCCCCAATCCATGCCACCTCCCGGAAATTTTATTACTTTTTGACCTCTTATGATCTCTTCATTCACCAGTATCTTGCCATCACATATCCAGATGCCATAAACTCTTATGTTAAAACGCTTCCCCATCTAGTTAAGGTTAATACCCAAAGTAAAACCAATAAATGGCTTTTGCTGGTATATCCAGTATTCCCGGTTTTTATCTAAAAGGTCTCCCAGCCCCAATGCAATACCAAAGTTTACATTTTCAATTGCCATATTGATCCCCAGGCCATAAACAAACATTGCCCCCTCGTAGTCTTTTAAAAGATGTATATTCTCTGTTGTATTGGTGTCAATAGGTGTACTCCCTATGCCAAGGAATAGTCCGGTGCTGATACCATAATGTTTCACGCTTTGTTTATAAATATTTAAGGGTGTGCGCTCATAATCTACAATATAAACATCCGACCTGTACCCTAAAAACAGGGCACCATTAAAATTGGTCAATAATTGGTTGGGGATATTATTTGTTGCAGGCCTGAATAATAAGGGGAGTGTTATCGCATCTATATCAAAGGATGTTTTGTAAAAGGTATGCCGCGGATTGCCGTCTTTTATTTTTTTCTGCAGGCCGGTATAGATTGTCTTTTTCTTTACAAGTATGGCTGTGGAATCAGGAAATTCTATAACTGGGCATACCACCAGGGTATCGTCATCTACTTTATATACATATACTTCATCTCTCGTTTTACCTATAATGCTTGTCTTGTAAATACCATCCTTGAATTCATATTTCGAACTATTGCGAAGAACCGCACAGCTTGCGAATGCGCATAAGAAGATAAGAAAATATATAAATCTGAATATACGCACCATATATAAATATACCCTTTCCTCGCGTTTAAAACCATTTTCTTTTATAAAAATACATACTCGTTATAACAGAAATGAGTACAGATAAGCCAATTGCAACATAAAAGCCTGTAACCGTATTTTCTGTCGGAAAGCGCACATTCATGCCAAAGAAAGAAGTAACAAGGGCCGGCACGGATATGATGATAGTAATGGCCGTAAGCCTTTTTACAACAATATTCATGTTATTGTTGATGATGCTGGCGAAGGCATCCATCGTGCTGCTTAATATATTGGTATAGTTATTGGCCATTTCAAGCGCTTGAGAAAACTCTACTATCAGATCCTGCAAAAATTCTTTTTCTTCTTCATCACAATTCAGAAAATTGGTGCGTTCCATTTTCATCAGTAATAACTCGTTGGAACGGAGTGCAGTTACAAAATACACCAGGCTTTTTTGCACACGCATCAGGTATAGCAATTCTTCATTCCTGTTCGAATCATACAATTTTTGTTCCAGCAGGTTCCTTTTCTGGTTTATTTTTTTCAATACATCTATAGAGTCCATTATAACCTTCTCGAAAATTTTCAGCACCATCATATTGGGCCGACCGGGGTTACGTTTCTGAAAGGTACCGAGGTACTTATGTATAGCTTCGTTATCAAAAGAGTTGACCGTAACAATTTGCTTCATTTCCGTGATTATGATGGAGATAGGTATGGTAACATAATAGGCGTCACTCTCGTTAAGCGACTCATTCTCTACCGGTGTTTTAAGAATGATCAGTTTCACCTCGTCCTCCTTTGCATAACGTGCGCGTTCTTCAATATCAAGTGTATCTGTCAGGAAATCGCGGGGGATGTTTAAGGTTTGCGACAAATTAATGATCTCCCTTTCCTGGAAGGGAGGGGTTACATTTATCCAATTGGCACCCTCGGGCTGCTTTATCTCTACTGTCTGGCGATTGATGTTTTTGTAGTACTGTAACATGCTTCCGTAAAAGTATTTTTCATTTCTGACAAAATATAATATTTAATAAGGCTTTGGACTTCTTACAAATATGGCCAATTTATCATAGCAAATTCCGTGCTTCTTTATTACTTTTGCATTAATTGTTTAATAACAGAAAAATTTAATGGAACAGCGACGCAAGTTGATAACGATGGATGAGTTTACCATCCAGGAGACAAGACAATTCCCACAGGCTACCGGCGAACTTTCGGGTTTGCTGCGCGATATTGGCCTTGCCTGCAAAATGATAAACAAACAGGTACGGAAAGCCGGCCTTGTGGATATTCTCGGCAAGCATGGGGCTACCAATGTGCAGGGCGAAGAGCAAATGAAGTTGGACGTTTATGCAAATGAAACCCTGATAAGTGTTTTAAAGAACAGTACAGATTGCGCCGGTATTGCGTCGGAAGAGAATGACGACCATGTATGTTACAGCGATACTTATTCCCTCAATTCCAAATACGTAGTGCTTTTCGACCCGCTGGATGGTTCTTCTAATATTGATGTAAACGCTTCCATAGGTACCATTTTCGCTATTTACCGCAGGGTGAGCGAGATAGGCCAACCAGTTACACGGGAAGATTTTCTGCAGCCCGGCAACCGCCTTATGGCCGCTGGCTATGTAATATTCGGCTCCAGCACCATGATGGTATATGCTACCCGCCTTAGCGTAAATGGCTTTACTTTAGAACCTTCTATCGGCGAGTTCTGTCTCTCACATCCCAATATCAAATGCCCCGAGAAAGGGAAAATATACTCTATCAACCAGGGCAACAGCAGTAAGTATGATGATGGGCTGCGCGCATACCTGAATTACTGTATGGAAATAAATAAAGAAGAGGGCCGTCCCTATTCTCACCGCTATATAGGCTCTATGGTGGCCGATATGCACCGCACGCTTATCAAAGGCGGTATATTTATGTACCCTGCCGACACCAGTTCGCCCAATGGCAAGCTGCGTTTGCAATACGAGTGTAACCCTATGGCTTTCCTTATGGAAGCAGCAGGTGGCAAATCCAGCTATGGCGGCGGCAATATTCTCGATATTGTACCAACGGAACTTCACCAGCGCACACCTATATTCATTGGTTCTAAAAATATGGTGAACAAGGCACTGGAGTTTATGAATGAGGATGCAATGGTAGGCAAATGAGATACGCTCAAATTATAATCGATTGTTAATCAAATTTAAAGCTACTGTTAAACGGATTCAAAAATTTAGAAGAGGACGTTATGTGAGCAATCTTTGTGTCAACAAAACAGAAACAAAGAACTTCAAATACACTCCCACAAATACCTCTCCAAAGAAAGATCTCCAAATGAAAAGCCTCACCCCGGTGAGGCTTTCTTCTTTTACAAAAATGCAGTGGCTTAAACTAGTGTGGTATATTCCTTTTTTGCAGCTCTTCCTTCCTGCGGGAGTCTTAGGAACTCCCGCATAATCGCAATGGGCAATTCCCAAATCATACTTTCAAATAACAAATATTTGTTACCCCCTACTCTCATTTCGTACTTTTATGTCAAATTTCAACCCCACTTCGTAACGTGCGGCACCGATCTTTTTCTCATTTGCCCATTTGGGAAGATGATTTTACAAATAATTGAAAATCAACAACATAAAGCATAATATTATTATTTTTTGACGTGAAAAAATGGGAAAGTATGGGAACTTTCTCATGAACACCAACAAAAAAATAATGATTCGTGAATAAAATACTGGAAATTATTTTCCTCTTTTTTTCTCATTTCTGCACAGTAAGAGTAAGTCCGGAATAGAAGCGATTTTGCTCGGTTTAGCCACATCTTCACTGCATCAGGGCTAATCATCTACATCTAAAGAATCGTGGTTACCTTTGCACACTTATGACGCAGGAAAACCTGAAAGAAATGCGGGAAAGGGTGAAACATTTGCACCGTTTCCTGAAATTGGATGAACGCCTTGCCAAGATGGAGAGTGACAGGCTGCTTACTTTGTCGCCTGGCTTTTGGGAGGACAACGCACGGGCCACCACCATATTGAAAGAACTGAAGATCAATAAATACTGGGCAGACCTCTACGAACAGGTAAATACATCGGTTGAGGATTTTGCTGTGCTCCACGATTTCTGGAAAGAAGGCGAAAGCACGGAAGAAGAAGTGAAAACAGCCTACGACAAGGCTCTGAAGGAAATAGACGAACTGGAATTTAAGAGCACCCTGAATGAGCCGGAAGATGAAATGCCGGGTGTGATGGTGATAAACAGCGGCGCCGGCGGCACAGAAAGCCAGGACTGGGCGGAAATGCTGCTGCGTATGTATCGTATGTACGGGGGCAAACAAGGCTGGACTGTGAGTGAGATTGATGTGCAATACGGGGATGGCGCGGGCATAAAACAGGCCACTTTGGAGTTTGACGGGGCTTTTGCTTATGGCCTGCTGAAAGCAGAAAGCGGGGTGCACCGCCTGGTGCGCATTTCGCCTTTCGACAGCAATGCACGCAGGCATACGTCTTTTGCCTCGGTGTTTGTGTACCCGCTGATAGATGATACCATAGATATACAGGTAAATCCTGCTGACCTGGAATGGTCTTTCTACCGTTCGGGGGGATCAGGCGGACAGAATGTGAACAAAGTGGAAACAGCGGTGAGGCTAAAACATATTCCCAGCGGCATAATAGTGGAGTGCCAGCAGGCACGCACACAAGGCGAGAACCGCGAAAAAGCCATGACGATGCTGAAGAGCCAATTATATGAAGAGGAGATGCGTAAGAAACAGGAACTGAAGAACGCAGCCAATTCATCAAAGAAAAAAATAGAATGGGGCTCGCAGATACGTTCTTATGTTTTCCACCCCTATAAAATGATAAAAGACCACCGCACGGATTTTGAAGTAGGCAATGTGCAGCCTGTGATGGATGGCGAACTGGATGATTTTATTAAAGCTTATTTAATGAGCGTGAAGGAGGAGGATTGATTTAAAAATGTGATGATTGGTTAATTTGTTGACTGGAATTTGTAATTGGGAATTAGGATTGGGATAATTTATACATTGAGATATTGATTGGCTTGATCCATTAATTCATTGTCATTTTGTTAAGGGAAAAGTCCGAAGGACTGAAATGATTATAGCCAAAAAGAGTAAAATGAGTAAGAACCCGCCGCGGCGGGTGATATTATTTATCGAAACAAAAGAATTAACCGCGAAGGTCGCAAAATGTTCGCAAAGACACACAAAGAATTGAGAAGCTATACACATTGAGACATTGAGCTATTGAGTAATTGAGCCATTAAGAAATTGAGTAAGGATAAAACCATAAAGAAAATTTTTGATCTGCGATTGCTGCGGAGAGTATTTGCTTATACCAAACCGTATAAAAATACTTTGTTCCTTTCTGTGCTGCTGTCCCTGGTGCTGGCTGCTTTGGTGCCGCTAAGACCATGGCTGATACAGAAGTCGGTGGATACCTATATCCATAACAGCGATTGGAACGGGCTGATATGGATATGCGCGCTGCAGTTGGGCATATTGTTTTTAGAATCGGGTTTGCGTTTCTGGTTCATGTATCGTGTGAACTGGCTGGGCCAGACTACGGTGAATGATATGCGCAAAGCGGTCTTCAGGAAGATACTATTCCAGAACCTGGCCTATTTCGACCGCACGCCCATAGGCACACTTACCACACGCACCATTAATGATATAGAATCCCTGAACGATGTTTTTTCTGAGGGCATTATTTCCATTGCCGCCGATGTGCTGACTATTGTTTCGCTTATTGCCATCATGCTTATCACCGACTGGAAACTGACTTTGATATGCCTCTCTACTTTTCCTTTACTCATTATTGCTACCTATATTTTTAAAGAAAGCGTGAACAAATCTTTTCAAAGAGTGAGGAATGCAGTTGCGGCGCTTAACGCTTTTGTGCAGGAGCATCTTACGGGTATGTATATCGTGCAGGCTTTTGCCGCGGAGGAAAAAGAATTTGGCAAGATGAATGACATCAACACAGAACACCGAAATGCCAATATAAAGAGCATATTTGCCTATTCTGTTTTCTTCCCTGTGGTAGAGATCATACTGGCCATATCGCTTGGCTTGCTGGTATGGTATGGCTCTGTGCAATTGGTGCATTACACAGTTACGCCCGGTGTGATGATAGCCTTTGTGATGTATATCAATTTGCTGTTTCGCCCGCTGAGGATGATGGCAGATAAATTCAATGTGCTGCAAATGGGCATGGTGGCTGCAGAGCGCATCTTCACTGTGTTGGATAGCCCCGAACACTTAGACAACAGCGGCACTATCAAGGCCGACAAAATAAAAGGCCAGGTGGAATTTGACAACGTGCATTTCAGTTATAAAGAAGGCATACCGGTGTTAAAAGGTGTCTCCTTTAAACTGGAAGCGGGCAAAACAATGGCCGTTGTCGGTCACACCGGCGCGGGCAAAACATCTATCATCAGCATTCTGAACCGCCTGTATGAAACCGATAGCGGCCGCATATTAATAGACAACGTGAACCTGCATGATTATGATATTTACAGCCTGCGGGAACATATAGGCATCGTGTTGCAGGATGTGTTTCTGTTTTCAGGAACGGTATATGATAATATCACCCTCCGTAATGCAGACATTCCTTTAGCGAAGGTGGAAGAAGTTGGCAAAATGCTGGGCATACACGATTTCATCTTATCATTGCCGGGAGGCTATTTGTACGACGTGATGGAAAGAGGTAATACCCTCTCGCAGGGGCAAAGGCAATTGCTGTCCTTTGCGCGGGCCCTGTTGTATAACCCCTCTGTACTGATACTGGATGAAGCCACCTCATCTGTAGACAGCGAAAGCGAACAACTCATCCAGCACGCTATTGACACTCTGATAAAAGGGCGCACCTCTATTGTTATAGCACACCGCCTGTCCACTATACGGAAGGCAGACGAGATAATAGTAATGGACAAGGGCAATATTATAGAGCGTGGCAATCACCAGTCGCTGATAGCGCAGGAAGGTGAATACTACAAATTATATACTGCTGTTGAAAAAGAGAAAGAGCAGGAAGTGATCTAGAAACCTTACTCCACCAGTATCTTTCCATTTATTGCGTCAGCCACGGCATCATACCAATTTACGTTTGCAGCTACTGTATCTTCTATGGCATGTACCTCATCATCGGTAAGCTCGCGGCCAATTTCTTCTACTGCAACTGTTTGTATATCCTCTATAGTTTTTTGATAAATTACTTTGATTTTCATATCACACGTTCGATTAACAAAGCCAATCTAAACAATTCTATGATTACCACAAGCATATTTTATTTTACATTCTTATCCAGCCAATCGCCCATGGTTTGCAGTGCCAGTGGAGATATGGTTTCTTCAAGGTCGCCATATTCGGCAACACTACATTTAGTGCAGGTTTGGAACAAATGATTAAGGCCGGGCAGTTCTTTTACTTCATATACTTTACTCTTGCTTATTGCCAGCGATGCTTTAATACCAGCAAGGTTAGGGCCGGCAACTACCTGTACATCTTTGCTGCCATTTATAGCCAACACCTTGCACGATAATTTTTTGAGGTAGGGGCTTGCATCGCAGCCAAGAAAATATTTGAACCATGGACTTGTTGAGCTATTTGCAAAATCGGCCACAAAGCCTTTCTCTGATGCTTCATCATGGATGCCGCTGGTGTTAGCAACAACTTCGGCAGTGTTTTTTGCTTTCCATTTATCCACGGCTTTTGTCATTTCGGCTATGGCTTCTTCTTTGTCTTTTGCCTTAATACTTATCTGTAGCAGTTGGCTATATAAGGGGCTATACTTCTTTACATCCTCCTTATCAGCACCCATACTTTCCATCACCGCGTCATTTTGTGCTACCATTAGTTCTGCTACTTTGCCGCCCGGCCCGGCCATCATTATTATGAAATCCACATCTTTCCTTTCGCTTGCAAGCATAGGGCCTATCAGGCCACCTTCGCTATGGCCAAGCAAGCCCATCTTTTTTGTATCCACCTCTCTCCTTGACTTCAGGTAATCAAAACTGATATTCACATCTTTAGCAAAATCGGCAGTAGTAGCATTCTTTACATCGCCGGTAGATTGCCCCTTGCTCCTGTCGTCCACCCGCAAAACGATGTAACCCCTGTTAGTAAGAAAGTCTGCAATAACGGCAAAGGGTTTATGGCCCATTATTTCTTCATCGCGGTTTTGAAGCCCTGAGCCTGTGATAAGCAACACAGCAGGGAAAGGCCCAGCACCATTCGGGATCGTTATAGTAGCGCCAAAATCCTGTGTCTTGGCCGCATTCTGGTAAACCACATCTTCGCTTTTATAATCAAAAGGAGGTTTAGGGGTCTGCGGCCTGTTCAGTTCCGTATGCTTTGCTCCTTTTTCAAGTTCAAGCGGGAGTGCATTGCCGCCCTGGTTCCATACTCCTGTCAAATGGGTGGCATCCACTATTTTCCCCGCGAAACCCGCCATTTTATTTACTTCGATATATACAGAATCGCCTGCCAGGCTCACCTTTGCGCATTTTATACCTTTTACACCCTGGTCAGGGCTGTCCATCTTACCCGACAATGTTCCATTGCCTGCATCTTCAATATGAAAAACTACTCTTAAGGACACTGCCCCTGCGTTCAGTTTTCCTTCCCATTCTCCTTTAACATCAGGTTGGGCATAGGCACTTACATTTAAAGACAAAAAAGCAATTAGCAGAAATAAGCAATTACGCATGTTTAATAATTTTAAACAAAGCTAATAGTTATTTTAATAAAATTAAACAAAAAATAAAGAAAATTTATAAAAATGACATAAAACGAGAATAAAATACCCTTCAGCTGCATTTTTGTAAAAGAAGAAAGCCTCACCGAAGCGGGGCTTTTATTTGGAGATCTTTCTTTGGAGAGGTATTTGTGGGAGTGAATTTGTCCCGCAACTGCGGGATTGTTTCTGTTTTGTTGACACAAAGATTGCTCACTGAATACCCTCTTCTAAATTTCTTAATCTGTTTAACGGCAGCTTTAAATTTGATTAACAAGCGGTTATTAACTCATTCCTTTGCTTATCAATCGAGCTTTTGGATAAATGAGAGATCATCCTTTTTCTGCTGGAATTAATGCTTAACTCTAAAACTATAATCGGCCTTATTCATCAGATTTAGGTCAAAACTCATCATATTTGAAGCCAAACTCATCATTTTGTTGCACTTATCAATATAATTTTGTCATTTTACATCATCAAATATTAATCAACCCCCAAAAACAATTTTATGAAAAAACAAAGCATTTTAATTGCCGCATTACTTATGATGGGTACTGCAGTTTTCGCACAAGACAAAAAAGAAACCGGTAAAGAAGGAACTAAGAAACACGAAGCTGCTATAAAGAAAGAAGACAAGAAAGACGTGAAAGGCGAAGCTCCTGCAAAAGGCATGGCTCCGGCTCCTGCAAAAGGCGCGGCTCCTGTTAAAGAAAACACTAAGAAAGACGAGCAGACCAAGAAAGGTGAGCACGCTGGTGACAAAAAAGACAAACCCGCTAAGAATTAATATCATTTCCGACCCTCAGTGCTCTGGATTATACAGTGCACTGAGGGAATCGGAAATACCGGGAGCCCTTAACTTTCCTGCTTTTTGCTTACAAAGCCCCTTTACCCAATATCATCCTTTCCCCGAAATTTGCGGGGAATTTTTGTTTTGGCAAAGAGACAGACTGCCCGCAAACAATGTGGATGGGCTTGGATATGTGATCAGCGGTGTTTATTTGGTCATTATTATTAGCGCATGGTTCTTTGCTTCCCTTTTTCACCACTGGCTTGGTTTGTAAGCACATAGGCTTGTTTGTGGTATATATAATAGCCCGACCTCTAAGAGAGTAACTTCATTCAATCAAGCTACAAATCAAATTTCGTGCAATGGTTTAATATAAGCCTACCTTGCAGTATGGGTATATGGGCAATTTTAGCAATTTCGATAGTGGTGGTTTTTGTATTATTCCGTACCGGGCGTAAAATATATTACGGCAGAAAAAACGGATCTAAGTTCGGCAAATTCTCTCCTAAAAAAGACCGATAATATATAAAGGGCATAGATGGGATGCCCGTGATGTAAAGGTTAATTTTTTCAGCAAAGCCTTATGCGGCATGGTTATTGCCATATCCTAATTACGCTTGGCGGATTGCAGAGCGTTTAAAAATAGGATAAGAGACAATGAAAAGTATCTGCTTAACAATTTCCATTCTCAGCATTGCTTTGGCTTTTTCTGCCTGCAATAAAGATAATACCACAGCACCCAATAGCGCTAATGTGATGTTTGTGAATGCCTGCAATGGCTCTGCGAATATTGATACCAAAGTAAATGGCACCAAGCTCAGCGCTGGCAGCAACCTTGCCTATTTTGCCAGTTCGGGCTACCAGTCCGTTACTGCCGGAACAGGTGTTGGTATTGATTTTCTTGTAACGGCCTTAGGCACCTCATTAAGCAACGGCACTGCGAATTTTAGCGCAGGCAGTAATTATTCTGTTTTTGCAGGCGGCATTATTACAGCACCGACATTTGTTGTTACATCTGACGATGTAAGTGCACCAACAAGCGGCAATGCTAAAGTGAGATTTATTAATTTAAGTAGTGATGCTTTGAATGAAAGTTTTTACCTGGGTAGCAGCAACCAGAAATTGGATTCCAACATAACGATGAGCGCGTACACACCGTATTTTGAAGTTGCAGCGGGCTCTGCCAAAGTTCTGGTTCAAGATCCTCTTCAGCCTTTGAATTTAGCGGTCATCAATAGCCAGACTTTCGTTGCGGGCAAGATATATACTATAATGCTTAGCGGAACAGCAAGTGGCTCAGGTGCTGCGGTGCTCACGCTGACAGTTATAAATAATAACTAAAACCTTGTTTTGGGGGCATAGATGTAAGCATACCTATGCCCCAAAATTGCATTCCGGTTTGTAAAAAGTTTTTGAAGTAAATACATACCCTTTTTATTAACTTCACGGCTTCTATACATACACATTATAATGAAATACGAAGCGATCCCTTCCCGGCTTTTTGAACAAAACCGCCAGCGATTCATCAAACAGATGAAGCCGAATTCCGTAGCTATTTTCCCTGCCAGTCCCACCTTGCCTAAAAGTGGAGATGGTGTGTATACTAATGTACCCGATGCTGATATTTTATGGCTATCGGGCATAGTGCAGGAAAAAACAATGGTGATATTATACCCCGATAATCCTGATAAGAACGCGAGAGAGATATTGGTATTGCTGCGCCCTAATGATCTGCTTGAAAAATGGGTGGGGCATAAACTACGTAAAAATGAAGCCACTGCCATATCTGGCATTAAGAATGTGCAATGGCTGGATGGCCTCGACGTTATGCTGCAGGTGATGATGAACAGTGCAGATACGGTATATGTAAACAGCAATGAGCACAACCGCTTAGATACCGAATTGCCGCGCCTGGATCTTGAATTTGCCCACAGCCTGATGCAAAAATATCCTTTGCACCATTATGAAAGGGCTGCACGCATTATCAAGGAATTGCGTTGCATAAAACTGAAAGAAGAAATTGATATAACCCAGGTAGCAGTTGATATTACCGGCAAAGCATTGAACCGTGTATTGAAGTTTGTGAAGCCCGGTGTAATGGAATACGAAATAGAAGCGGAGATCATACATGAATTCATCCGTAATCGCGCCACGGGCCATGCTTACGACCCCATAATTGCCAGCGGGGACAGGGCAAGGGTATTGCACTATGTTGATAACAACAATGTTTGTAAAGACGGTGAGCTGATACTGATGGATTTCGGGGCGCAATACGGTAATTACAATGCCGATCTTACCCGCACGATACCTGTTAATGGTAAATTCAGCAAGAGGCAGAAAGAAGTTTATAATGCTTGTTTGGCTGTGCATAATTTTGGTAAGAAATTGTTGAAGCCCGGCATCGCGTTTCCTGACTACGCCAAAAAGCTGAACGAGGAAATGGAAAAGCAATTGCTGAATATAGGCCTCATCAATAAAAACGATATAAAAAACCAGGATCCTGAAAACCCGGCATACCGCAAATATTTTTACCATAATCCTACCCATCATTTGGGGCTGGTAGTGCACGATGTCGGTTCTTACACAGATACAGTAAAAGAGGGTATGCTATTTACCGTGGAGCCTGGCATATATATTGAAGAGGAACAAATGGGCATACGCATTGAGAACAATATATGGATAACAAAAGCGGGTCATGTGGACCTTTTTAAAAACATCCCCATCACAGTAGAAGAAATTGAAGCTGTGATGAAGAAGAAATAGCCGGATACTAATTTCAGTAAGTTGTACGTTTTGAATAAGAAGACCGAAGCCAGGAAATGAAAAGGATATTTTTATTGTTTATTGTGATAATGCAGGTGAGTGCGGACAATGTACAGGCGCAAGCGTCTGGCCTGTACATAAAGGCCGGCGGGGGCTTGGGTGTTGCCCTGGCCGGCCAGACACTGGATAATAACAATATTCCTTTTTATGGCAATATCACCTATTTGCCCAATAACCCTACAACAGTTGATGCTTTTGACGTAAAAAAAGCTTCTTTCTCATCCGGTGTGCAGGCGCTTGCAGCAGTTGGGTATATGTTTAGCGAGAATATTGGCGTGGAGATAGTTGTGAACGGAGTTCTCGCTTCTTCCAAATATGACGTGTATGAGTATAATGCGATAAATCCTGCCGGCACGGATATCGGTACCAATCATCTCACAAGACAAGTGAGCTTCCCGCTTTTTATTACACCTTCTCTTGTTTATACCAGCGGTTCTACGGACATTGATGGTAACCTGAAAAAATTTACAGCCTATGCCCGTGGTGGTATCGTATTGCCTGTAATTACCAAAATGGTGGAAGAGCAGCAATATAATTATACCACAACAGGAGAGGATGAGTATATACGCGAGGAAACAAAGATGAAGTTCGGTGTTGGCTTTTCCGGGGCCATGGGTATAAGATACAATGCCAGCCCGAATTTAAGTGTGTGGCTGGAGTGCAATATGATGGCCTTGTCTCTGTACGCCAAGCAGACAACAGTTACAGATCATACCCTTGACGAAAACCCCAGCACAAGGAACCCTGTGGCGGGGACTGTAATTAAGTATACAAACACCGGTTCTTACACAGCCTACCAGCAGGAGCCTGTTTACTCTGTTCCTTTCAGCAATTTGGGAGTGGCTGTGGGTGTTATGGTGTTTCTGAAATCGCCTCCACCGAAGGAATCTACGAGGAAATAAACCTGGGTGCTTGATTACAAGTCAGGCATTGATATAAAAACAAAAAACCTCTGCAGGACCGTGGACGCCTACTACGAGGGTCTTTTCTATATCTGCTGTGCGGCTCGGGCCGGTGTTGAGGTTTATCATAGAGGGCAACTCAGTGCCGTAACGTTTTTTCATTAGTTCCAAAGCATCTTCAATATCGGGCACTACCTGGTTGGCATAAGCAATAACGACGTGCACGGGGTAAAAGATAGAAGCGCTGCGCCCCATATATTGTTTGCTGCTTAGCATTATAGAGCCCGTGCGGGCAACGAGTACCTCGCAGTCTGTGATGCAGGCATCTGCAGTTTCGATGGCAGAGTCGGCAAGCTGGGCTATGTTTAGTTTATTGTTTTCGAAAAGGTGGTTCAATCTCTTATCCGAGCAGAGTAATTGGCGCCATCCACGACTTTCGTAAAGGGCGTAAATGTTTTCCATCAGTACCTGCTCGTTGTCGCAAAAAACAAATTTGCCACCCAACTGTATAAAAGCCTGCGCAAAGGTTTCTTCAATAGTGAGATCGGTTTTGGAGAAGATATCGGTCTTCATGCTGTCAGCTTCCGGAAAAGGTATAGGCATGGGCAACTCGCTCAGCCCCTTACGTATATTGCTAAGGATATTTTCTCTTGATTTGGAAGTCTTGAAAGTCAGCATAATTGGTTTAGCCTCTGCAAAAGGCGGGGCTAGGACACAAAGGTAATGTAAAGGGTTTATTTATTTTAAACGGCTACGCCAGTTCTTTGGCATAATAAAAAACGCCCCTGAAATCGGGACGTTTTTGTATAATTCATTTTATCAAATTCTTACGATTGAAAAACCGCAGGGTTTGATGTGATATCACTTACCGGTGGTATACCTTCGTTGGGTGACATTTCCTCGAATGGGCGTTTGCCTATCAGGCGTTCCAGGTCGTCTTTAAAGAGCACTTCTTTGCTTAGCAACTCCTGTGCAAGGGCTTTAAGCTGCGTCATGTGATTGCGGAGAAGTTCTTTAGTACGTTCATATTCTGCAGCTATAAGTATACGTAATTCATGGTCGATCATTTTAGCGGTTTCTTCGGAGTAAGGCTTTGTCATATTGTACTCCTGCTGGCCGTCGTGATAAGATACGTTACCAACTTTATCATTCATGCCATAAATACTTATCATTGAAAAAGCCATTTTCGTAATACGCTCCAGGTCGTTTTGTGCGCCTGTAGATACCTGACCGAAAACGAGTTCTTCTGCAGCACGGCCGCCAAAAAGAGCAACGATCTGGTCGCGCATCTGGTCCAGTGTATATAGATATTGCTCTTTGGGCAGGTATTGTGCATAACCTAAAGCAGCAACACCACGCGGCACGATAGATACCTTTACAAGCGGGTAAGCATGCTCGAGGAACCAACCGCAAACCGCATGACCTGCTTCGTGGTAGGCGATCACTTTCTTTTCTTCAGGAGAAATGATCTTGTTCTTTTTTTCGAGACCGCCTATTACACGGTCAATAGCATCATTAAAGTCGCTCATGTCCACTTCAGCCTTTCCTTTACGGGCAGCAATAAGTGCTGCCTCGTTACAGATATTGGCAATATCGGCACCTGCAAAACCCGGTGTTTGAGCAGCCAGTTTGTGAATATCAAGGTCAGCAGATTTTTTGATGGGCTTAAGATGCACTTCAAATATTTTTTCCCTGCCTTTTACATCCGGAATATCAATAGATATCTGGCGGTCGAAACGGCCCGGGCGAAGCAGTGCGGTATCAAGCACGTCAGGGCGGTTGGTGGCTGCAAGCACAATGATGCCGCTATCACCGCTAAAACCATCCATTTCAACTAAGAGCTGGTTCAGGGTATTTTCGCGCTCATCATTGCTCATCACTACATTCTTTCCGCGTGCACGGCCAATGGCGTCAATCTCATCGATAAAAACAATACAAGGGGCTTTTTCGCGTGCCTGTTTGAAAAGGTCGCGGACACGGCTTGCACCTACACCCACAAACAACTCAACAAAGTCGGAACCTGACATGGAGAAGAAAGGTACCTGTGCCTCGCCGGCCACTGCTTTGGCAAGCAAGGTCTTACCTGTGCCCGGAGGTCCTACGAGCAATGCACCTTTGGGTATCTTACCACCGAGGGCTGTATATTTTTTAGGGTTTTTAAGGAAATCAACAATTTCCATTACTTCCACTTTAGCTTCGTCCAGCCCTGCCACATCATTAAATGTGATGTTGACACGTGTGCCTTTTTCGAACAGCTGTGCTTTGGATTTGCCGATGTTGAATATGCCGCCTGCACCACCTGCGCCGCCACCTGCACCCATCTTACGGAAGATAAGGAACCAGATAGCAACAAGGATGATTAAAGGCAGGAACAGCGAGTTCAATAAAGAATGTACAAAATCGCCTTCTGATTTATAAATAACGCTTACGTGTTCGTTGGCAGGCGTATTGGCTTGTGCTTCCTGCAGGTTTTTTTCGAACTGCTCAACAGTGCCGATCTTAAACTTAAAAGCGGCATTAGGGGTTTTGTCGTTGTTAAGATTGAGGCCGGGAGATTTGCCGGGAGTAGTGGCAGGTGTTTCTGTAGCGGAAGGTTTAAGATACACTTTAACCTCCTCGTTATTTATTACTTCAAGGTGATCTACTTTACCCTGGTCTAGATAATTAGTTTTAAAATCCTGGAAGCTATACTCTTTTGTGGTTGTGCCAAAGCTGCCACTGTAAAACTGAATAGCAATGATGCCAAGCAATATAAGTCCGTATACCCAGTAAATATTGAAGCGGGGGCCTTTTTTAGGAGTAGGGTTCTCGTTGCCCGGCCTCAGGGGCGGCTTTTGTTTATTATTATCGTCCATTTTGTTTTATAATGTTCTGATATTTATTGCGAAAAATTATTTTACTTATGCTCGGCCCTTACACCATCAGCCCATAAACTCTCCAGGTTATAAAACTTTCGGTGTTCACGGTCGAAGATGTGCACTACAATATTTACATAGTCAACAAGGGTCCAATGCGGGCCACTTTCTATATGGTAAGGCTTTTCACCACATTCCAGGCGCACAGATTCTTCAATGTTATCTGATATTGCTTTTATTTGTATATGAGACCCGGCTTCACACAAAATAAAAAAATCGGATACAGCTTCATCAATTTTTCGCAGATCGAGCGATACGATGTTTTCTCCCTTTTTCTCAGTTATTGCGTTTAGGATGGTTTTAAACAGCTTGCTATTTTTTGCCAGGCGGGTTGCCGGTTTTTTGCGTTCTTTGAGTGCAGTGATTATTTTCTCCAAATTAATGCCTGTGTATTTTTTAGTTTGGTAATATCTTTACAATTAATCAAAATTATGAAATCTTTTGCCACTAAACTTTAAGACTTTATTAGAAGCCCCTATAATAGAAATTGATACAATAGACAGCACCAATAATTATGCCATGAACATGATTGATGCTGATATGGCACAGCCGGGGCTGACAATAAGGGCCAACAGCCAGAGCGGGGGCAAGGGCCAAAGAGGGAAAAACTGGGCCGATATACCCGGCCAAAGCCTCTTGATGAGCATAATAAGCTGCCCTATAAGGCCGCTGAATGAACAATTTGTGTTTAACGCATCGGTTACCAACGCCATTGCAGATGTTTTACAAGATCTATATGGAAATTGGAATATACATATTAAATGGCCCAATGATATTATAATTAATGACAAAAAGGCAGGTGGGGTGCTGATAGAGAATGTGTTAAGGGGCCAGCAATGGACCTATAGCATTATAGGTCTGGGCCTGAATGTAAAACAAACAGATTTTCCACCGGAATTGCCTTTTGCCACCTCACTAAAGATGGGGTCGGGCAGAGATTTTGAGCTGACAGTGCTGAGAGACTTACTGAGGGAAAAGATCTTAGAAAGTACCAGCGTTTTGAGCCCGATCAAAACCGTGATGGAGGCCTATAACGAACATTTGTTTCGCCGGGGTAAGGTGCAAAGTTTTGCAGACGGGCAACGCGAATGGGATGCCATTGTATTGCATGCAAACGCAGACGGAACATTACAAGTGCAAACAGAAGATGGAAAAATTGTTTCTTATACCCACGGCGCCACTTTGTGGAACTGGAAGTAGGAAAGAGTTTAACCGCACAGACCCGCCAAATGGCGAGGCAGGCAGCAGAGACGCAAAGAAACATGTTTGAGGATTGCCCTTTCTCTAAATATCGCCTCTTTTTATTACTCCCAGCAAAAAGGACAGAATTGCCAACACAAGGAGTATATAGATCAGGTGCCCGGCATTCCAGACAAATGCGCCAAATGCCCAGCCGATGACGAGGAGTACTGCGATGACATACAATATTGATCTCATAAAAATTACATTTTAAAAATAACATGCAAATAATATACCAGCCAAACCTGACTTATGACCTAAACATACGTACCTGTGCAATGGGGATATCCATTTGCTCGCGGTACTTGGCTACAGTTCTCCTGGCTATGTTATAGCCGCGGGAAGAGAGTATGTTCGCCAGTTCGCCATCGGTATAAGAATGTTTCGTGTCTTCCTGTGTAATGGCTTCCTCAATGATGGACTGTATAACCTTATTGCTTATCATTTCACCTTTTTTATTGACGATGCCTTCGCTAAAAAGGTTTTTTAAGGCAAGCTGGCCAAAATGAGTTTCTGCATATTTGTTGCTTGTGATGCGTGAGATGGTGGAAATGTCGAAACCCGTGAGGTCCGCTATATTACGCAGCACCATGGGTTTTAGCAGGCGAATATCGCCCTCCATAAAATAGTCATATTGAAATTCAACCAGGCAATGCATAATGCGCAGCATGGTATCTTCTCTTTGCTTTATCGCATTTATAAACCACTGGGCAGACTGTAATTTCCCCACAACATATTGTTTGGCGGCTTTATCCTTTTTATTTATCTGGCTTGCTAGCTGGTCGTATAGGCTATGGTTGACGGATACAGAATTTGACTTGTTGCCGCAAAGGTCCACATTCAGCTTGTCTCCATCCCTGCTGATGATGAAATCAGGAATAATGGTGTTTTTTACATCGTAGTGGGATGCCCCTTCTGCGGCAGGGTGGAATTTGAGCGTGCCGATTAAATTCAATACTATCTTCAGTTCTTCTTCGTCAATATTTAAGGCCTTCTGTATTTTTTCGAACTGGCGGTGGGTGATGTCGGCATAATGCTCACCTATTAATTTCAAGGCGCATTTCACATCTGGCCTTTTGGTGTTCATTGCCTTGAGCTGGATCAAAAGACACTCCTGTATGCTGCAGGCACCAATGCCAATGGGGTCTAATGTTTGGATGATAGAAAGAAGATGTTGAACATCTTCGGGGTTAATCATTGTTTTATAATTAAAGGACATGATGTCCGCAACCTCATCCAGGGGTTTATCCATCAGGCCATCATTGCTTAAAAGGTCAATAATATATTCGGACTTTGTTTTCTCATCTTCACTGATATCCAGCAAGTGCAATTGCTCTTTTGCTTCATCTTTGAAATTGACATAGCTTTTTAAAGCAACATTAGGCACATCGGCAGAGCCGAAATAATTCTGATAGTCGGATTTATAATCCGGTATATCCTCATACATGAATTCATCATAGTCCTGGTAGTCCTTTACAGCATCTTTTGAGCTGTCAGTAAGTGGTTCCGGCTCGCTGCTTTGCTCGAGGAATGGGTTTTCATCCAATTCGGTTTTAATCTTCTGTTCTAATTCCAGTGTATTTAAAAAGTAAAAGTTCAGCAGGAATATCTGGTAGGGCAGTATTTTCACCTGTTGCTTCTGTCCTTGTTGCTGGGATATCATTTTAGCCTCCTTTTTGTTTTTGAATATTATAAGGACAATCTTGAAGCCAAATTTTTTTAAAAATCAGCTTCAGCTAAAAAATTGCAAATTAATAGGATACAGTTGCAGGTTTAATAAAAGATGTAGAATGATGAATGCTAAGGGAAAGGCAAGCGAGTAATATATTCCCCAATTTCTTTGGTGATACATATATTCTCCCCCGCCGGAAGGGTCGGGCAGGCGCAGAAACCCCGGAATTTTAGCAGCCTTGTAGCATAGTTAGTTTTCGCAGACACTCCAGACCCGTATAATGAAACATTAGTGTACAGAAAATTGCGCAAATCAGATGTCGAAACGGTATTAGATCAACCCTTTTTATTTATTTCTTCTACTTCATTCATAAACTTAGTTACAGCAATATCCGCATAGGGGCCATAAGCATCTACCAAAGTGCCTTTTAAACCGTCAATGGTTTCGATTATATACATTATAGCACTATCAGCAGGATCAGATGCACCCTCGAAGCGGTAGAAGTTTTTGATCTTTATTTCGGCAGCCTGGTAACATTTATTTTTTGATGGGGCGAAGAGTCCCATATTGGTTACTTTAAAGTTCTCAACATAACCATCAAGCACAGCATGATTAACACGCTCGGTGAGTGTGTTCATTGGTGGCGCTTCGTTATCGCTTCTATCTATTTCTGTGTTCAGCATAAGATTTTTGATTTTAGAATTTGCGTGAAATTTAATAGAGAGCGTGTAAAAACCATGCCATAGGTAGCTTGCGGATTACACTGTTTCCGGATATTTTGTATATTTGAACTATGAGCAGCGAAGCAATACTTGATGCAATTAAAAAAACGGTACATGCTTACCTGCCGGATGCCCGTATCTTACTGTTTGGCTCTCATGCGCCTGGAGATTATGATAAGCATAGCGATTATGACCTGCTTGTTATTACGCCCAATGTATTAACACAAAAGGAAAAGTTAAACTGGAGTAGCCAGTTGCGAAAGAATATAGTTAAAGCCATTCATGCCCCTATTGATCTGCTAATGTTTAGCGAAGAGGAGATAAACGAAAAGAAAGTTTTACCGGGCCATATTGTGAAAACTGCAATGAGGGAGGGTATAACTTTATTACAGCAGTGCAAGGGCCGTTATCCTGATTATAATTTGAAGAAGGCAAGACCTTTACCAATTGGCTATGCTGGTAAATAATCTGGTAAAAGAAAGGATTATATTTTCTGAATAATTTTTATTAATGGCCTCTATTTCGTGATTAAGCTTAGAGTTTCTTTTAGACGAATGGTACCATAGGAGAGTTGGTATCTTTAAAACAAATCGTCGGCCATGTATTGGCTTGGTTAGAGTTTCTTTCAATACTAAATTGGACCATTCTTCATTTTTTCGTACTAACTTCCCGGAATGTTACGCCATATTGGAACTAAACGAAGTTTTCTTCACAATATAAGGTTGGCTGTATTGCTCTCTCTAAATGCAGGGTTCATTAATGCTGCCGGGTTTCTGGCCTTTGCTGTATTAACGACAAATGTTACCGGCCATGCAGCCCTTTTGGCGGTAAGCATTGCAAACGACAAATGGAGAGCAGCACGTATGGTTGCTTTATGGTTATTTCTATTCCTGGCAGGAGCATTTACTTCGGCGTCATATATACGTAAAGCTGGTGCAGATAAACCATATGCCTATTCTGTTCCTATAATTGGCATCATACTTGTTTTGTTATTTGTAATCATATTCGGCAATAACTATGATGGTTCACTTGTTAAAACAGAATACTTTGCCGGTAGCTTATTATTTGCAATGGGGATGCAAAATGCGTTGGTTTCAATAATATCAGGGTCTGTTGTTCGGACAACGCATCTAACAGGTATGTTTACTGATCTTGGTATAGACTTGTCCGCGGCTCTATTTAAATCCGGACATTCAGATAACTCTTTAAAAAGAAGGATTGTCCTTCGGCTGTCAATTATTATGTGCTTTCTTTTAGGTGGCCTAATTGGTGGCTTTCTTTTTGTCCACTATAAATACCATGCATTCCTTATACCAATAAGTTTGTTATTGCTTGCATTAGTGTATGATTATTTCCGTGTTAGATTTACCCATGCAATCCGACACAAATTCTTGTCTAATTAAGGTTGTAGTTATTATGCTGATCTATGCGGAAATGGGAATAATCAGGCAAAATAATTCCGGGTTGTAGCTAATTAATCCAAATGTCTTGGTGACCAGATTTGAACCAGATTCTTAACTAATTTGTAAATACCATCCGCTTGGATTGTATGGCTTTGCCATCAATGACCAACGTATAAATAAAAGTGCCGCTGGCATGATCGCCATGATGATATGCGGTTTCATTAATGCCTTCTTTAAGTTGCAAAGGCAAACGCTTCACTTCTCTGCCTAAAATATCCCTAATAGAAATATAGGCTTCTTTATATTGAATGGGTCTATTTACAAGCACGGAAATATTAGTGATCTCGTCAGAGGGGTTGGGGCTGTTTTGCAGCAATTCTACTGAAACTTGTGCGCCGTTTATTTGATTTATACCGAGGCTGGCCATTTTTTCTTCTGAAAAAATGCTTTCAACCCCCACCGTATCAACTGAAGCTACGCTGACAATATAAACTGCGGGCGACAGATTACCGATAGTATAACTCAGCGTACCTGAAAAAGTATAAACAGAGTCCCAGTCGTTGGTGGTGGTACGGAGGCCGATACGGTAGGTGTTATATTGCTGCTGCTGGGTAATATTTACCGTAAGATTGTTTTGGTTGTTAGTTGTTAATGTGAAATCCGGTGTTTTAGGACTAATACCCATCATGCCGATCGCATTGCCGTTTATTACAGTATTTCTTGCGAGGTAATTGAAATCAACAAAAAAGCTGTCGATTATGCCATCCAGGTTAGTATCAACTCCCAAAGTATCACGGGTGGTATGTTGGCGGTCGTGGTAAGCGGTGTCGGTAACATTAGCATCGCCGTCTTCATTGGCCGCGGTCATACGAATAGCAGTATAACTAAGCTGGCGAAAAGGCTGATGGTCGCCGCCGCGCCCTGTGCGGTCCTCCGGCGTCATGATGTTGATCGTCATAGGTACAGATGCAAAGGGCAGTATCATTTCTTTATACTCAAGCTTCACGTACCGGGCGAGGCCTTTGTGAAAAGAATTAAAACCACCGAAAGAAAACAAACGGACATCCGTGCTGTCTATATTGCCATACCCGGGGCAGCTTGGCACTGATGAAGTGTGGCCACAGAAAATGCCGCCGATCACATCATTATTTAAAACAGCTTTTATAGATATGCCTTTTTGATGGGCATAAGTAGCAAAGGCCTGCGCTCCATATAATCCCTGCTCTTCACCTATTGTTATCATAAAAACGATGGTGTGATTGTAGCTATACCGGCTCATTACCCTTGCCAGTTCAAGCACCAATGCGGTGCCGCTGGCATTATCTTCCATGCCCTGTGCAAGGCTTGCGGTGTCGCAAACGTTTTCGCTGCGGCTGTCTATATGCCCTTCAACCAAAATGATCGATCTGTCAGAAGTATCTGTGCCGGGCAGCACGGCAAGAATATTTCTATGCTCTGTAATGCCGCAAATGTCCCCGGTAAAGTCGAACTGGAGATAAGAGGGTATAAGCCGGTTCTGGTTCGCTGCGCTGAATTGTTGAAATTTTGAATAAGCCCACCTGCGTGCAGCGCCAATGCCATTTGTTGAGGAGACTGTGTCGGATCCGGTATTGTGGTTGCGAAAGGTTCTTAATGTTTCGATATAGGCATGTAATGAGTCGGGGGAGACATTTGCAGAAATACCCTGACTTATGGTGTCGGGTTGATTCAAGATAGTAGTTGCCAGGTATGTGGATGGGTCGTAAGAGCCCAGCATTATCTCTTCGGCAACGGTATCGGTGGATAGTATGTTGGTCTGTGCGTTTGCACAAAGGCTTAAAAGGCAAAGCAAAAAGGCCGGGATAAATTTCATTAGGGAATTTATTATTCAATAAAGTTATGAAACAATATCGAAATGATAAATCCGGATGTATTTCAAACAACTGAGGGCTATATCTTAATTTTTTGTTGCCTTTAAATAATAGTGGGTATTGTCAACGACAAGATCGACAAAGTAAGTGCCTGCAGGAAATGATGAAGCATTTATCTGCGCATTATTTTGCTCCTCATGCAATACTTGTCCTGTAACATTGGATACTTTAATATTATAGTTGGAAGGTTTAGTTCCAGAGAACACAATATTCCAGTTATCACTTGTCGGATTCGGATATAAATTTGCTTCTATAGGGTGAGAGCGGGGAATATTTTGTACTGACAACGAAACATTCATTAAGTCGCACTCCCATAGTCCCCGTCCGTACGTGGCAGCACGCACTTTGTGATTTGTATAGTTAATGTCAATATCATCTACAATAACGTTCGGCAAGCCGCTGCTGTATTTTGCCCATGTTGTCATTGTAGAGTCGGTATAATATACGCCCATATCTGTACCCACAAATAGTGCCCCTTTGGTACTACTGTCAATAGCTATGCAGTCTGCAGGTACGTTTGGAAGATTATGGCTGATATTGACCCATGTATTTCCACCTGTATTACTTACATATACTTTCTGGCCAGAGTTATATCCCGACATAGTTACAAATACATGCATGGGATTTGTATAGTCCACTGCGATGTGTGTTATTGCAACATAATTAACAGGCAGGTTGCCGGTAACATCTGTCCATGTATTTCCGCCATCACCTGTCATAATGATGTGAGCTTCGTCTGCGGCATATAAAATGCTGGTGTTAGATGCTGCAACGGCTAGACAGGTTGCGCCGCCGTTTGCAAGAAATGAATCGGTTGGTGTGAGGTCGATAAAGCTGCTGCCACCATCGTAGCTGGCAAAAATGCCCATAAGTCCGAAATAAATAGTGTTCTGATTCGTGGGGTCGAAAACAACAGGCGATGTCCAGGAGCCGGGAGTGCCGATATTTAATTGACTGAATGTATTGCCCTGGTCCCCGGAGATATAAAAAGCGCCATTTTGGTAGGAGCCAATTTGTAAATAATCATTTTGAGGATTAATAGCACAGGCTTCGCCATCTCCGCCTATTTCGAAAGTCCAGTCTGTTCCGTCAAACCTTAAACTGTTATTATCCTGCAATCCGGATAAAAGGATATAGGGATTTTGCTGTGATGAAGCCGTACGGTATATCTGTGATATAATGATGCTGTCGCCAATATCATTCCATGTTTGCCCGTTGTCGTTTGTTACGTAAATACCGCCATCGTTTCCGTTATAGAATGTTGACGGATTTTGGGAGTTGAAGGCGAAAGCGTGGTTATCCACATGCACGGTACCATTACCTAATTGCTGCCATGTATATCCACCATCTGTTGATTGTTCCATAAGCATGCCGGCAGCCAGGATATTATTGGAATCTATCGGTGAAACGGCCAGTACACGATCATAATAGCCGTAAAAACTTGCCGGCGGGGCAGTGAAGGAACTGTCAAAAGAAATGCCGCCATCATGAGAGCATTTCAGATTATTGTTATTGTCCAACACCCAGATACTGTTGGGTGATGCCGCTGAGACGGCAATAGAAACACGATCTTGTGCAGAACTTGTGAGATAAGAGGCATCAGAAATGCCTGCGTATAATGTTTGCCAGTTGAGGCCTCCGTTATAAGAGAAGATTATGTCCTGGTGGGTAGACGCATAGATAGTATCAGGGCTGCCTGGCTTGAAAGCCATGCTATATACCTGGCTGGAATAAACACTTTGCCAGCTTGCACCGGCGTCTGCAGACCTGTAAATACCCGGGCTGCCGCCTGCTAAAATTATATTGGGGCTGTTTGGGTTAATAAGTAGTTTTTCAATGATATTCCTGCTAAGCTGTTGATAGCTCAAGCCTGTCGTATTCCAGGTGTTTCCGCCATCGGCACTCATAATAATGCCCGCAGAATAAAGGCCGCCCCAAAAAGTATTGTACGTGTCTGATATATAACCATAGGCATCACCTGTAGCAGCATAAATAGTGTCGGTATGAATAGGGTTAACGGCTATGCTGGCAATGCTAAGTGAGGGGAAATTATCGCTATTGGAGACCCATGAATTACCGGCGTCGTGGCTTATCCATACGCCCCCGCATGCTGTTCCTATATAGATAGTATTGCTATTCAATGGATCAACAACTATACAATTTACCCTGCCTATGCCGCCAACAGGGCCAATTACCTGCCATGGTGCAGGGTTGCCGGTTAATTTAGCAGCAGTCGCCGACTTAGCGGCGGTATGTTCTTCACTAAGTGCATTTAGTAAAGCATCGGAATGAGTCAGGTCGCCGCTTGGGTAAGCGCGGACTTCGGCCATATAAAACCAACGGTTAAATTTAGTAAGGGCATCATCATCGTCGCCTTTTTTGCCGGCCGCTTCGCCCGCCTCCTCGTGCGCCAATACGTTTTCCCTGATCTTGTAAACATTATCCCATTTATTGTTCTGGGCCTTTAACAAAAAAGCAGAGAAAATAAAAAATAAGACCAGGAGAGAAGATTTCATAAAAGCAGGTGTTTAATAAAAGTCCAATTATAACCATGTGAAAAATAAGGCTTATTCCACAAAAAAATTAAATCTCTGTCTTAAAGACGAAGAAAACGCCTAAAGGCTTTGAATAATTTCTAATCAGAGGGTCAAACTACATTCAGAAATATCCCGGCGCCAATGACCAACAGGAATAAGGGGTAAAATATTATATTTATTTTATTGCTGAAAACATAATAGTGAGCTCTTTTGTCGAAAGTATTTCTGATCTCTTGTTTTGAATAGATTTTCAAAGAGAAAATAAAAAGCAAAGTCTTATGATCTTTTATCTTGTACAAAAATAGTCCATACCATTTTATTAATATAAAAATGGCAAAAAGGATGAGGAAGGCAAGATATGTTTTATCAATGAGGGCGTCGAGTATCAAATTATTGCATTATTAGGTATTGGGGCTCTAAAATATTGAATTTCATGCTATTATACAAATATTTACATATTGTATTATATTGTGTGTTATTCTTATTTAATGTGATTCAAGTAGTTAATTGTTTTTTCTTTATCAAGATGCAATTGTGCTTTCAGTGCGTCCAGCGAATCGAATTTCTGTTCATCCCGTAGCCGGTGTCCAAATTCAATATCTATGGTTTCAGAGTAAATATCCTGATCAAAGTCGAAAATGTTTACTTCTATTTTTATTCTCTTGTCATCACTTACAGTAGGGTTGAAGCCTATGCTCAGCATGCCTTTTAAACGCATCTGCTTATGTATCACGTATACAGCATAAATACCGATGGCAGGTATTAACTGATCAATATCCGAGGGGGCGATATTGGCGGTAGGATAGCCTAAGGTTCTGCCCAATTGTGCGCCTTTTACAACCTTTCCGGTGATGCTATAATTACGCCCCAGCATGTTCGAAGCTTCATTGACATGGCCTGCTTCCAGGGCTTTACGTATTTTGGTCGAACTTACAGCAGCTTCATCTATTAAGCGGGCAGGTATTTCCAGCAGTTTATAGGCATACTTTGTTTCGTATTTCTTCAGCAACCCAATATTCCCTTTGCGGTCGTAGCCAAAATGGTGGTCGTGGCCAATAATGATAGTGTGAGGATGAAATAATCCTACAAGGAAGTTTTCGATATAGTCATCTGCAGACAATTTAGAGAAGGCTTCAGTAAATTGGGCAATAACAATATGCTCTATACCTGTTTCAAGGATCAGTTTTGATTTTTGTTCGAGCGGAGTAAGTATTCCGAGTGGCTGATCGGGGAAAAGCAATTTGCGGGGATGTGGTTCGAATGTAATCAGTACACTTTCGCCATTCACTTCTTTTGCGCATTGCACAAGCTCCTGCAAAATGCTGGTGTGGCCCTTATGCACACCATCAAAAGTGCCAACGGTTATGACGGCATTCCTAAAAGCAGGAAGATGGTGTATGTCGGAAAAAACAGCCATTTATTATGGTTTCTGATTTACGGATGCTTAGATAATATTGGCTAATACTTCATAAAAACGGTAAGCATCTTCGAAGGTATTGTATAATGGCACGGGGGCTATGCGAATTACATTCGGCTCGCGCCAGTCGGCAACTACTCCATTTTTTGTTAATTGTTCAAATACTTCTTTGCCCCTGTTTTTAAATAAGAGGGACAATTGGCAGCCACGGCGCAAAGGCTCACTAGGCGTAATAATTTCGAACGGTAAATGGGTGATAAGCCTCAGCAGATATTCCATGTACCCTGTAAGCTGTTCACTTTTTTCACGAAGAGCCGCCATGCCTGCCTTGTCAAAAAGATCGAGGGAAGCATTATGTGCCACCATGTTAAAAACAGGGGCATTGCTCATTTGCCAGCTTGCAGCTCCTTTTTGGGGAACAAAGCCTTTCTCCATTTTAAAACGGTTTTTTTCATCATTGCCCCACCAGCCTGCCAGGCGAAAAAACGCTGGGTTATTACCATGATGTTCGTGAACATAGATACCACCAACCGCACCTGGGCCGGAGTTAAGATATTTATAGGAGCACCAGCAAGCAAAATCTACCGTCCAGTCGTGCAAATGCAGAGGTATATTTCCGATAGCATGGGCAAGATCATAACCTGCATAAGCGCCGGCTTTATGTGCGGCATCAGTAATGCGCTTCAAATCAAAATATTGGCCTGTATAATAATTGACCCCGCCTATCATAACCAGGGCAAGTGATTCCCCTGCCTGTTCTATTGCATTTATTATGTCATCTTCTTCTATGATGTAGGCATTGTTTCGCGGACTGATCTCAATGATAGCATCGTCCGGATTGAACCCATGCATGCGTACCTGGGTTTCCACAGCATATTGGTCGGATGGAAATGCACCGGCTTCCATAATGATCTTATAACGGCCTTGGGTTGGGCGATAAAAAGAGTTCATTAATAATTGAAGGTTCACAGTAAGGGTATTCATTGCCACTACTTCATCTTTATGGGCGCCCACCAGTTTCGCCAGCCTTTCTGAAAAAAGGTGATGGTAAGAGAACCATGGGTTGCGCGCACGAAAATGACCTTCCACGCCATACTTTGCCCAATCTTCCAGTTCTTTCTGCATCAGGTAGGAAACACTATTGGGCTGCAGGCCTAAGGAATTTCCGCAGAAATAGACTACA
>JABDGU010000013.1 GCA_013285905.1 Bacteroidota bacterium
AAGTGCCAAACAGTAGAATACCGCCTGCCATATCCCCCATAAAGGTGTACCTAAAGAAAGGTAAGCCCAGGCGGTAAGTCTTAAAAAAGGAGTTGAAACTATAGCCATACCAACCTGCTGCCCAAACACCCAGGTTAGATACAAGGAAAAATAAAGTAGAAGCACCGAAAGTATATGCTAAGGCATTCAATGGCTTAGGTTTTGCCATGCGCATGCCTAGTACAGTTGCTGCAATAAGGCCGCCATAATTGAATAGCTGCGTACAAACATCGTAAAAGCCCGGAGTATTTGTAAATAACTGAAAATACACATCAGCAATGAATTGTCCTAACAGTGGTGTTAGAAAGGCAATACGCTTATCCTTGATAATAGCGCCACTAAATAAACTCAAGGCGGCTAAAGGTGCAAAATTGGGCAAATGCATTTCCCTGTTTGCTATCCTTGCTGATGCAGCGATCAATACGAGTACTGCGGCAATTAATATATTAGTATAGTTACGTTTCATTATTATTATTTTGACCTTACAAAAATACTCAATTTTTAGTTTAATACACCATAGCCGCAAAGCCTTTGGTTTTAAACGCCCTTTCCGTGGCAGTTTTTATATTTTTTGCCACTACCGCAAGGACAAGGATCATTACGGCCTATTTTTGGGCCAGCCTGCACCGGTGTGCGTTTCACAGCAGTTGCAGGGTCGTTATAATAATCATTTTCATCTGCAGCATAGTCCTGGCCGGCAGCATCCACAGCATCTTTATTTACCTTCAGCTTGCTCATGTCAGTTAGCGGCTGTGGCCTGCGGGCTGCCTGTGGCGGCGCTTCCTGGATGGGGATACCCGCGCGTAATAAGAATGAAATGATATTGCGGTTAGTTTCCAGCAACATTTGCTTGAATAAATTAAATGCCTCAAACTTATAGATCAGCAGAGGGTCTTTCTGCTCATAGGAAGCCATTCTTACCGATGTACGCAGATCGTCCATTGCACGTAAATGGTCTTTCCATGCATCATCTATCATGCTCAGGGTGATGTTTTTCTCCAAGGCCTGGATAACGGTTTGTGCATTTTGCTCCACTGCTTCTTTCAGGTTCACATAAAGCTGCATGCCGCGAATGCCATCTGTAAAAGGAATAACGATATTATCCACTTTTTCGCCATTCTCACGCCAGATATTGGAAAATGTTGGCATCATGTGCTCGCGCAAAGCAAGCATTTTACGGGTATAAAAATCTTTGGCGTGTTGGTATAAATTTTCTGCCAGGGCATTCTGGTCTGCTTTGGCAAATTCTTCGGCACTGATCTCAGGCTCTATGGCCAGTTGTGTCATTACCTCTATCTTAAATGCCTCATAATCTTTTTTCTCAAGCTGCGTTCCGGCTATATTGCTGCAAACATCAAATATCGCTCCGTCAAGATCGATGGAAAGGCGATCCCCGAATAATGCGTGGTTGCGGCGTTTGTATATTACGTCGCGCTGCGCATTCATCACATCATCATACTCAAGCAGGTTTTTACGAATGCCGAAGTTGTTTTCTTCCACCTTCTTCTGCGCTCTTTCAATAGACTTGGTGATCATGCTGTGTTGCAGCACTTCTCCTTCTTTATGCCCCATCTTGTCCATGAGGGAAGCAATACGCTCAGAACCGAATAAACGCATCAGGTCATCTTCCAGTGTAACAAAGAACTGCGATGTGCCCGGATCACCCTGGCGGCCTGCACGGCCACGCAACTGGCGGTCCACACGGCGGCTTTCATGGCGCTCTGTACCCACAATTGCCAAACCACCTGCTTCTTTCACGCCGGGGCCTAGTTTTATATCTGTACCACGGCCGGCCATATTGGTGGCAATGGTCACAGCGCCGCTCAAACCTGCTTCTGCTACTATCTGTGCTTCACGGGCATGCTGCTTGGCGTTCAATACATTGTGCGGTATCTTCTTTTGCTGCAGCATACGGCTCAGCAATTCAGAAACCTCAACAGAGGTAGTACCAACCAGTATCGGCCTGCCTATGCCTCTTAATGCCTCAATCTCGTCTATAACTGCTTTTAGTTTTTCGCGTTTGGTTTTATAAACAAGATCCTGCTGGTCTTTGCGGGATATGTTAACGTTAGTAGGGATGGTTACTACGTCTAATTTATATATCTGCCAGAATTCGCCTGCTTCTGTTTCAGCCGTACCCGTCATACCCGCTAATTTGTGGTACATACGGAAGAAGTTTTGCAGGGTAACAGTAGCCCATGTTTGTGTGGCAGCCTCTACCTGCACGTTTTCTTTTGCTTCAATAGCCTGGTGCAAACCATCGCTGTATCGGCGCCCTTCCATGATACGGCCTGTCTGTTCATCTACTATTTTTACCTTGCCTTCTATAACTACATACTCAATGTCCTTATCAAACAGGGTATAAGCTTTCAGTAATTGCTGAACGGAATGTATGCGGTCTGCTTTAATGGCATAATCCTGCAATAATGCATCTTTACGCTGGGTCTTTTCTTCAGGTCCAATTTCAATTTTTTCTATTTCGGCCAGTTCGCTGCCAATATCCGGCAACACAAAGAAATGGGGATCTTCACCCGATTGTGTAATAAGTGCCAGGCCTTTTTCTGTCAGGTCAACACTATTATTCCTTTCATCTATAGCAAAATACAACTCAACGTCCACTTTGGGCATATTACGTTGCTGTTCGCCTATATAGTAGTTCTCGGTTTTCTGTAGTATCTGTTTATTTCCTTCTTCACTCAGGAATTTTATGATAGCTGTATTCTTTGGTAAACCGCGATAAGCCCGGTATAAATATAAACCACCGGTTTCCTTATCGGTTTTACCTTCTGCGATCAGTTTTTTAGCTTCTGCAAGGCTTTGTATAGCAACGCGTTTCTGCGCTTCTATCAGGCGCTCTATACGCGGCTTTAAGATATGGAATTGCTGTTCGTCTCCTCTCGGTATCGGGCCGGATATAATAAGCGGGGTACGTGCATCATCTATCAACACACTATCCACCTCATCCACCATAGCATAGTGGTGCTTGCGCTGCACCATTTCTTCGGCCTGGTGCACCATGTTATCCCTCAGGTAGTCAAAACCAAATTCGTTATTGGTACCATACGTGATATCGGCCATATAGGCCTTGCGGCGCTCAGGCGAATTGGGCTGGTGTTTATCTATACAATCAACCGTCAGTCCCAAGAATTCAAAAATAGTCCCGTTCCATTCCTGGTCACGGCGTGCCAGGTAATCATTTACAGTTACAATATGCACACCCTCAGCAGGCAGTGCATTCAGGTAAGAGGGTAGTGTGGAAACCAGTGTTTTACCCTCACCTGTAGCCATTTCCGCAATTTTCCCCTCATGCAACACAATACCACCTATCAGCTGCACATCGTAATGAAGCATGTTCCAGGTTACATTATTGCCTGCGGCCTGCCATGTATTTTTGTATATGGCATTATTGCCTTCGATACGTATGTAATCTCTGTCAATGGCAAGTTCTTTATCAAGCTCGGTTGCGGTAACAGTGAGTTCTGTATTTTCTTTAAAGCGGCGTGCGGTATCTTTTACTACTGCAAAGGCTTCAGGCAGAATTTCTTTCAATATCTCTTCAATATGCTCGTCGCGCTTCTTTACCAGTTTATCTACTTCTTCATAAATAGCCTCGCGGGAGTGCAATTCGGCTTCGGGATGAGAGTCTGCTTCTGCTTTTTTGGCGCTTATATTGGCATCTATCTCTTTTAAATGGTCTTTTATTCTTTGCCTGAATTCCTGTGTTTTACCGCGCAGTTCATCATTAGATATGGATTTATAACTATCATATATAGTGTTTATTTGTGCTACGATAGGTTGGATACGCTTTACATCCTTATCAGACTTGCTGCCACCAAATAGTTTTGATATAATACCGATCATTGTATGTTGTTTACTAAATAAATTGAAAAATCCGGGAAAAGGCTGTTTTTAACCGTTTTTAATAAAAATCTATATATTAGGTATCAAAAGATGTGCAAATTTTAAAAACTGCCAGCCTGACACATAAGGGGCTCAAAGCTACGCCAAATGCTGCATTTGAACAAGGATAAATCAATTATCGGGGCGCAAAAAAAAAATTTTATCCCAATAACTTGCAAGGCAACAAAATTTTTATGTATTTTGGATGCAATTTCGAAAAAGCACTCAAAATTATGAAAAGAACCGCCATCCTCATTACAACTGTTTTGGCATCTGTATTATTTGCTAATAAAGCTTTAGCCCAAGACGACGAACTGGTTAGAGTATTTCGTTGGTTTAATCCTGAGGATCACGAATATGTTACTGTAGCTGACGGAGAATTCCAGGAAGGACAGATGAGAAACTGGAAATGGACCGATAAGACGCCCATATTTACAGCGTATCGCACACCGGGTCCCGGACGTGTTGCTGTGTATGGCTGGTTTAATCCTTCGAGCAAGGACCATGCAAGCATCGCCGAAGACGAATACACAGACGATCAGATGATAAAAATGGGATACACTCAGAAACATCTGCAGTTCTATGCCTTAACTCGCCGTGGTCCTAATACCATTGCTATTTATCGCTGGAGAGTAACTAAATTCAAAGATTGGGTTACAGTTCCTGAGAACGGAGATACTGATGCCTATATCAGGAAAGGTTATCAACATAAAACTTTCCAATATTTTGGTATCGCCCGCAATACGGACGTATCTATCTACAACCAACTTTAATTACATCTTATTGTATAAAAAAAGACCGCTTTATGCGGTCTTTTTTATTTTTCGGTGGTCTGTAGATGACTACAGTACTTGCACTATCAGAAATTTCAGATACTGGGTAGAGGGCACGTGCCATAATATCGGGTGGTCCGCCGATTGCGTTTGCCAGCATACCTGCCTTAATTTACGTTTGGCATCTTTTGCTGCTGCCTGTATGGTTTCAAGAAACATATCTGGTGGCACAAGATTGGTGCAGGAAGCGGTAACAAGAAAACCTCCGGGCCTGGTAAGTTTCATACCCCTCAAATTGATCTCTTTATAACCGGTTACAGCTTTCTGTATATTTTCCCGGCTTTTGGTAAAGGCAGGCGGGTCAAGCATCACAACATCATAACGCTTTCCTTCAATTACCCATTTTTTCAAAACATCGAATGCATTTACACACTCAAATTTACTTATATCGTTATGACCGTTAAGGCTGGCATTTCGCGTTGCAGTATCTATGGCGTTGGCGGAAATATCGAGTCCCAAAGTGCTTTTAGCCCCATAATGCGCTGCGTGCAGCGAAAAGGTGCCTGTATAACAAAAGGCTTCCAGCACGTCTGCATTCTTTACTATGTGCTGAATGGCACGCCGGTTATCCTGTTGGTCAAGAAAATATCCGGTCTTCTGCCCGTTTTCAATATCCACATGAAATTTTAATCCATTCTCATTCAAAAGAATGTTGGTATCAAATGGAGCAGATAAAAAACCTTTCTGCTGAGCCATACCTTCCAATTCTCTTACCGGCACATCATTACGCTCGTAAATACCTTTAGGACTGAATATTTTATTTAAAGCATCTACTATACTGCTTTTCCACTTATCAATACCCAGTGAAAGTGTTTGAATGACAAAATAATCATTGAACTTATCAATGATAAGTGCGGGCAATTCGTCTGCTTCGCCAAAAATCAGCCTGCAATTTTCTACATAGCCTATTTGTTTTCTATATTCCCATGCTGCTTTTATACGCTGATAAAAGAAGTCTTCATTTATCGTCGCGTTTTTATCTCGTGTCAGCAGTCTGATGCGTATTTGAGATGCAGGGTTTATATAACCCTTGCCTACAAATGAACCATTTGAAGAATAAACCTCCACAATATCACCGGCTTCACATTCTCCGTCCTGGTCTCCCAATTCATTTCCGAATATCCAGGGGTGCCCGTTTAGGATCCTGTCGCCTATTTTTTTCTTTAAAAAGAATTTAGCCATGCTGCAAAAATAACTATTGCGGCCAGTTCTTGCTTTAATAATGTAAAAGCAATTTTTTCTTAGCTATTTTTGCATGGCTTCCGAATTATTATGTTGCAAAAAATTACAATAAAGAATTACGCTATTATAGACCAGCTGGAACTAAGTCCGGACGAGCACCTTAATACGGTTACAGGCGAGACGGGTGCGGGTAAAAGTATTATCCTTGGCGCTCTTTCATTGATATTGGGCGACAGGGCAGACACATCTGTATTAATTAATAAACAGGATAAATGTGTAGTAGAAGGTTATTTTGATGTGAGTGGCAATGAGGCTTTCAAAACAGCTTTGCAGGACGAAGGTCTTGATTATGAAAAAGAGTGTATCATCAGGCGGGAGATAGGCACTAACGGAAAGTCCCGGGCATTTATTAATGATACACCTGTTACCTTAAATGTGCTCAATCAACTCAGTTCTTTACTGGTAGATCTCCAGCAACAATTTGGCCACCTGGCGCTAAAGGAAGATAATTTCCAGTTGGACGTGATAGATGCGATTGCGGGGAATAGTGGCTTAAGGAGTGAATACGCTGACTTATATAGGCGTTACAAAAAAACAAAACAAGATCTTGCCGAATATAAAAAGCAACAAGCGGCATTTCAGAAAGAGGCAGACTATAAAAAGTTTTTATTGGATGAGTTGCTGCAGGCCGATTTCAAAGAAAATGAAATAGAAGACGCAACGCAACAATTAAAGCAGATGGGGCACGCAGAGCGCATCATTGGTGTTTTACAAACGTCGAGGTATGCCCTAAGCGAGGGAGAACAACCACTTGTAAATGAATTAAAGCGCATCAGCCAGCAATTGCAAAGTATCACCGATGTAATGCCTTCTGTATTGGCATTGCAGGAAAGATTGAACGCTGCACATGCGGAACTCAAGGACCTTGTAGCAGAACTTGAGGATATGGAAAGCAAAGTATCGCTGGATCAGGAGCTGATGCTGCAATTGCAGGAGAGGATAGATACAGGTTATAAATTACTGAAAAAACATGCTTTGCAGGACACGAATAGCCTGCTTGGCTTACAACATACACTTCAGGATGAATTAAAAGCAACTCTTGATCTTGATGAAATAATAGCAGGCCTTGAGAAAGAGCAGGCAAATATCCACAAAGAAGTTACCACTGTTGCAGGAAAATTATCTGAAAAACGAAAAAAAACAGCCCCGCAGATAATAGTCAAAATAAACGAATTGCTGGCCCTTGTTGGTATGCCCAATGCAAGGTTCGACATTCGCTTATTAAAACAAGAACCTGGCATCTTGGGGATCGATGAAGTGAATTTTTTATTGGATGCAAATAAAAGCGGCCAGTTTCAGACGGTAGAAAAAGCTGCATCAGGTGGTGAGATGAGCCGGATCATGCTTTGCATTAAGTCGCTTACAGCTCGCGCCATGCACATGCCCACTTTGATATTCGATGAGGTGGACACCGGTATTTCAGGCGAGGCTGCCCGCCAGGTAGCTATGTTACTCAGAGACCTTGGCCAATACCACCAGGTAATATGTATCACGCATCAGCCGCAAGTAGCTGCAAGGGGTACAAGACATTTTTATGTTTATAAGGAAGAAGGCAAAGACAAACGCATCATCACCAAAATAAAGGTGTTAAAGCAAGATGAACGCATTCTTGCAGTGGCCAGAATGATCGGCGGAGAACAGCCCAGCGATGCCGCAATAAACAATGCGAAAGAGCTTGTTGCTAATTAATTGCACAATTCGAGCAGGTTCCTTTACCGTGCAATAAATACCGGTATTTTTATCATGTGCCTTACCGAGTTAATGGTTTCCCCAAACAACCAGTCTTTTATTCCTCTGTGCCCGTGACTTCCTATCACGAGCAGGTCACAATGATGTTCTGTAACTATGCGGGCGATCTCCTCAGAGCGGTTTTTAAAACCCAAATAGCCCGCAGCGCTATAGCCCTTTGTTTCTAATATTTTTACATAGCCGGCCAGCATCTCTTTATCTTTCTGTGTTTCATAATCATGGGCCTCATCTTCCATCATCCTTGCCGATACGCTCTCTACAATATGTATCAGCACAAATTGTATGTCGGGCTTGGCTAATTGTATGGCATATTGCAGCACCTTTTTGTCTTTGTCGCTGTAATCGAGCGCCAGGGCTATTTTAGTAAAAGGTTTTGTTTCCTGGCCTAATAGGTCTGTGGCGATATCTTCGTGTATATTGATCTTGGTTTCTTTCTTCCGTAAAATTAAAGGGTAGATTATTACCAGCAGTAATAATGCTGCTATCGATAAGCATACTATGAAGATCAGGAATTGCACAAAAATGTTGTTTGTTGACCTGAACCATTGCGTGATACTTTCCGATACTAATTTAATATTCAGAAAGAGTATTAACGTAGCTACTACCCACGCTATGATCTTTGTTGATGTCTTAATGGTAAAGATACCCATTTGTTTGCGGTCGCTTACAAAATGAATAAGGGGAATAACGGCAAAGGCCAGTTGCATACTTAACAATACCTGGCTGAAGACGAGCATTTCATCGATCATGCTATCCCCGGTTATCAGTATCACGATTACGGTAGGTATAATAGCCAGCAGGCGGGTTATAAGCCTGCGTACCACGGGGCTGATGCGCAAACGCAGGTAACCCTCCATAACTATCTGGCCCGCAAGTGTGCCGGTTATCGTTGAACTTTGTCCGGACGCAATTAAGGCAATGGCAAACAGATAAGAGGCCCATTTTGTACCTAACAAAGGCGCCAGTAATTTGTGTGCGTCTTGCAGAGATTCTACATGCTGGTGGCCTGAGGTGTAAAATGCCGCCCCTGCCAATATCAATATGGCGGCGTTGACAAGAAAAGCGATGTTAAGCGCAATAGCGCTGTCAATTCCATTTAGTTTTAAGGCCCTTTTTATGGAATGGTCGTCCCGCTTTATTTTTCGGGTTTGCACCAGCGCGGAATGTAAGTAGAGGTTATGCGGCATAACCGTGGCGCCTATAATACCTATAGCAATATACAAGGCAGCATGGCCGGGAAGCGAGGGTATGAAACCTTGTATTACCTCGTGGGCAGATGGCTTCGCTAAAAACGTTTCCAACAGAAAACAGACGCCTATAATAGCGATCAGGGCCACAATAAATGCTTCTAATTTTCTCATCCCCAGGCGCTGTAGGTAAAGCAAAAGAATAGTATCTAGCAGAGTAATAAGCACGCCGTATAAAAGCGGGATGCCGAATAGAAGGTTCAGCCCTATAGCCATGCCCAGCACTTCTGCAAGGTCGCAGGCTGCAATGGCAATTTCGGCAAGTATATAAAGCGAAAAATTAACTGCGCGCGGGTAGGTGGCCCTGCTGCATTGTGCCAGGTCGCGCCCCTGCACAATGCCCAGGCGTGCACTTAATGACTGCAACAGCAATGCCATGAAATTGCTCATCAGCAATACCCATATCAGCTTATAACCGAATTGGCTGCCCCCTGCTATATCGGTGGCCCAATTGCCGGGGTCCATATAGCCAACGCTTATCAGGTAAGCTGGCCCGAAGAACGCAAATATTTTCCTCCACCTTCCCTTTTTTAAGGACGGGTCTATGCTTTCATGAACATCGTTTAAAGATTTGTCGTGGGTTTGGCTCATTCCGAAGGATAGCAATGCTATGCACCGTTTTATGAGAAAAAGATACGTATTTATTCCGATTTATTTATAATGGGGTATTAAGGGCTGCAAATCGCAAGCTTTTCTATTATCTTTATAAAAACACATGTTATGAAAAGCCTTTTTTACATCAGTCTTTCTGTAGGTGCTATTCTTATTCTATTGGCAGTTTTATTTAAAGAAATGGGCTGGGATGGAAGAAGAGAATTGCGAATTTCAGGAATATGTGTTCTGTTGTTTGCGATGCTACTCTTTTTGTATTCTACGGTTATAAAGAAGAAGAAAATTACAGACTAAATTCAAACTGATATGCTACCGGAGTCTCGGTGAAATTCAAATTTTTCGCAAATCGTTTAGTGATGTCTTTTTATGTAGTAGAGATACAACGCATTGCACCCTCCACGTATATTTTGGTTAAGGGAATTAACTATCAGTGATACGTTTCAAATGAAACTCAGGGATGGTGGACACAATGATAGGTATCTTTTCAAGGGTTACGTCCGATGAATCTAAACCAAAGCCGCGTTCCTCCGACAGGCTGAAACGCTTAAGGATAAAGTATGCCCGCATCACGATACGTTCGTACAGGGGCAGGGCATTATCGCGCGAAAGGAATTTCTCCATCACAATAAAACGGAAATCCCCCATCACATTATTCTTGCTCAACGATTCATAGCGGCTCACTATGTTCACTTCTTTGTTCTGCACCATATCTTCCACCACTTTGCGGAACATATACTGTATCTTATGTTCCACCCGGAAACCTAAGCGGAATTCTATACGGATTATCTCGTTGGGTATAATAGTATGCACCGCATACTCCATCGTATATGGGTCGTCCAATACATCTACGTGGGCAAACCAATAGATGTCTGCGCGTTTGGGCTTCCGGTACAGGATGGAATAGATGATCTTATGTTCAATTTCCTTAGGGTTGTTGGCGCTCGTCAGGTAAACCAGGTGCGTGGAATATTTGGTTATGCTGCGGTCATTGCTCAGTTCCTGTATGATAGGCACATAGTCTTCAAGACGTACAAATTCTATATACCTGTTCTTTATCTTTCTGGCCTTATACCAGGCAAACATTACAAAGAATAAACCGCCGCCAACTATCAGTGTTACTACACCGCCCTCCACAAATTTTTCAACAAGGTTGGCTGCAAGAAATGAGAATTCAATGGTAAGGTACACTACAAGGTACAGGCCCACCCAAAACAATGGTACCCGCCGCACATAAAGATAATAAGCAAATAGGCAGGAGGTCATGATCATGGTTACGGTAATGGAAAGGCCATATGCTGCCTGCATATTATCCGAACGTCTGAAAAAAAGCACCACTGCATTGCAACCTATAAACAATAAAAGGTTAATACCCGGGATGAATAATTGCCCGCGTTCCACTGTGGGGTAATTGATCTTCATTTTGGGCCATAGGTTTAGTTTAATGGCCTCGCTGATCAATGTAAAAGAGCCCGATATCAGGGCCTGGCTCGCAATAATGGCAGCAACGGTCGAGATGATGATGCCTGTTAAAACAAAGGGTTGCGGCATCAGGTCGAAGAAAGGGTTCTTTACGGATGAACTCCAGACCTGGCCTTTCAATCCTAATAAATAAGCGCCCTGCCCCAGGTAGTTCAGTATAAGGCAGGTTTTTACAAATGTCCATGAGTAGCGGATATTACTCCTTCCGCAATGCCCGAGGTCAGAATATAATGCTTCCGCACCCGTTGTGCAAAGAAAAACAGCACCCAATATCCAGAAGCCTTTAGGATAAACGGTCAATATTCTGATGGCATAATAAGGGTTCAGTGCTTTAAAAATATTCCAGTCGTCAGATACGTGGTAAAGGCCCAATACAGCCAACATCAGGAACCATAGGAACATTATAGGCCCGAATGCCTTACCAATGGAGGAACTACCGAATTGCTGGAAGAAAAATAAAACAGTAAGGATCGCCATCACGATATAGACAATGGTCATATCACTGATGTGAGTAAGTTTGGGGATATTTCGCAAACCTTCTATCGCGGATGTTACAGAGATAGGTGGTGTTATCATACCATCAGCCAGCAATGCAGCGCCGCCTATCATGGCCAGGAACACCGTCCACTTGCCATGCCTTCGCACCAGTGCAAAGAGCGAGAATATGCCCCCTTCGCCCTTATTATCTGCTTTAAGGGTAAGTATTACATACTTAATCGTGGTCTGCAGGGTAAGGGTCCAGATAATACATGACAATGCCCCGATGATAAGCTCTTCACTTATTCTTTTGCCATTGCATATGGCATTCATTACATATAACGGGGAGGTGCCTATATCACCGTAGATAATACCGAGAGCGATTACTACACCTGCAAGCGAGGCTTTATGAAGACTTTTTGACACGAACCTTAAAGGGCTGTTGAATTACAGGGCGCAAGTTAGCGTGATTTTTGATATGAATAATAGGTTGTTTTTAATTTTAAATTTATTATTCTCAACTCAATATGCCTTTAAATAATATGATGTATCAGCTTTGTCCCAAAAACAGTATATTTTAGGAAAGATGCTTATTTTTTAACAAATCATTATCTTGTTCATGCCGTTAATCATTCATCATTAGCATACTATGGATATTGCAAAAGACTCAGTTAAAGCGGAAAAAGGAGTTTTGCCACCTATTGCCAGGCTTACAGAGGCCTGGATCGACAACGGTATGAGCAATAAGGAAATTGAAGAAAAATTACTGTTTGGCGGTTATGATGAAAAATATGTTGCCGGTCTTCTGAAAGAACTCACTAAACTCCGAAATGCTAAGAAAACCACCCGCGGACTTGTATTTATTCTCATAGGCGCTGCCTTATGCCTGCTTTCATGCATACTTACACTTTCTCAAGCATTTTCGGGTTCTGATTTCTCATTCGTCCTTTTCGGGCTCACCACCCTTGGCATACTGCTCGTCTTCGGCGGATTGGTCTTTATTTTTGGTTGATGCTTCATTCTGGCATTTTCAAATTTTCAAATCACCAAATTAAAAAACCATCTACAAAATACATTTTCAGCTTGCCCTTATTCTTAGCAGCTACTTCGCCACGGTAAGAGCATAAAATTTTGTCCTTTATCAGTTGGTAGGTGGCATCAGTTATGTTTATCTGTCCTTCTTCGCTGTTTTGCTCCATACGTGCGGCAGTATTCACAGTATCACCCCAAATATCATAAGCGAATTTAGTATCACCGACTATGCCGGCAACTACAGGGCCGGAATTAAGGCCCAGCCTGATGCCAAATGTTTTATCACCCAATATCCTTTTCCGTTCTGTCATAAAATCCCTTATCTCCATGGCAGCGCTTATAATATCTGTTGCGTGGTTGGGGTTGGGTTTTGGCAGGCCTGCAACTGCAAGGTAAGCATCGCCAACTGTTTTTATTTTCTCTATGCCATGCTTTCTTGCTATGCCATCAAATGCTTTAAAACAGGCATGCAGCTCGGCAACCAGTTCCTTAGGCGTCATTCTTTCTGAGGCCGTGGTAAAACTTACGAAGTCGGTGAACAATACTGTTACCTCATCAAATTGTTTTGCTTCTACGCTGCCATGCGTTTTCAACTCATCTGCCACATGTTCCGGCAGGATGTTTAGCAACAGCGACTCTGATATTTGTTTTTCCTGTTTGATGGTCTCATTGGCTTTGCTGATAACAATATTTGCTTTCTTCTCGTTGTTGTAATTTCGGTAAATGAAAAACGATAACAGCAGTACCAATGCCAAACCCGTAAAACCACCATAAATAAATAAGCGCTGGCGCTGGATGCGCAACCCTGTTGCCACATCTTTTTTTGCCTGCTGCAAACTGTCTGATAATTGCTTGCGGTCAAAATCGCCCTGCATATCTATGCGCGTCAACTGCCTGGCTTTTTCCTGGCTATACACACTGTCGCACAGGGTGACAAAATGTTTATACGCATCAAAAGCTTTTGCACTTTGCTTCATTTGTTCATAAGTATTGCTAAGTGCCAGCCAGGCATCTTTTTCTATATCCAGTGAACCACTTTTTTTACAAAGCTCAATAGCCTCCATCAGGTAATTCTGTGATTTTGAATGATCTCCTTTTTTCGAAAAAAGCCTGCCGAGCGTGATATATGTTTTGGGGGCCTGATCAGGGTCAGGGTTTTGGATATTGCGTTTATCTATTGCTAAAGACTGCATGGCATCATCTACCCCTTTATCTATGGCGCCCGTTTCCAACGCAATATTCCCCAACTCATTTAATATCATAGCCTCGTCTGCAAGGCTATTAATGCTTTTCGCTTCTTCTAATGCTGTTTCATAAAACTTGCTTGCTTCTTTGTGGTCATTCTTTAAATGATAGGCCTTTGCCATCCCCGCATTAGCCCACACTTTTATCATAGTATTATTTATCTGTACGTTCAGTTCCAGTATCTTATTGAAATTAATAATTGCCTTATCATAATCAGCCATTGATATATAAACATCCCCTATGGAAGAGAGCAGGCCAATTAATTGCATAGTGTCATTTTTATTGCTTTTTTGAGTTGCATTTATGCTTTCTGCCAGCATTTTATAAGATGCTTCATAACATTCCAATGCCTTCGGATAATCAGACAATTTACCGTAAACAATACCCATATTTCCTAAAGCAGTATATACATGCTCTAAATCCGGTTTTAATAAACTTATTTGTCTTAAGTATTCAATAGATTTACTATAATAACCGAGATACTCATATAATACTCCAAGAGCAAGAAGCGCTTCAGCTTGATTGAGGGTGTCCTTATTTATACCAGCTTGGAGTAAGTAATTTTGAAACCCGGAAATGGCTTTAGGATAATTTGCTAAAAGGTTATAGTATATACCGGAATAATAGTAGCCAAGCATTAGCCCTTTCTTCCATTTTAGCTTTTCCGCAAGCGTGAGCCCATCATTAATATATTGTAAACGCAGAACAGTGTCTGTAGCCTCAGTTTTTTTATAAAGCCTGTACAATAAATTCACTTTACTGGTATCTGCTTTTGCAAGTCTTAAGGCGGCTTGTAAAGAATCCAATAAGGGATCTTTCTGATTTTGAGCAGTACTTGCCATGACATTAGAGAGCATAAAAGCAATCGATAATATGATATATAACTGCTTTGTATGTTTCATGGCTTAATCCTTATAGTAAAAATAATTATGGAATTTTATTGAAATATAGAATCTATATGTATTTTGTGGTATTTCTGATTTATCCCTCTCGCCATTCAATAATTGATACAAATCTCAGCATAAAGAATGAAATTTTATAACAATTAAAAATGAAAATGGATATGAAAGGAAAAATACTTTTTGCTTTATTGCTCTTGGGCAACATACTTAGCTCTTTTATCGGCAAAGCCCAATCGCAGAATCAAAATGGTGGAGTAGGGACCCCTGTTGGTGGTATCCTCGCATCTGTAATAATTTTTGGACAAAAGGTTGATAACTCAAATAAAATGTTTGTAGATCCAGTCGATGGTAAAATCAAAAACAAACTACATACAAGTAAGAAACCTATCGTAGTTGCGCCTGTTACTTGTACTGGTAATACCGGTATCTGCAATTTAACTTGTGCAAGTGCATCGTCAAACGGCCCGCAGGTAAATATTCAATGGTACTATGATTCTGCTGTGGGCACCAATGGCCTGCCTTTAGGTTATAATATGGTCATGTCTTTTGATACCCTTTCTATGTCCGATTCTTTATATGGCAGCCAATATGCTATTGATGTAATAAATTCTTTTACAAAAGCATTGAAACGCAATGCTCCGGTTACCGATCTTATAACTGACATGAAATTGCTTAAGGGAACAAATGCGGGCAAAGCCGGGCTTTGGATAATTGAGGATTCTTTATTTACAGTACCCGTCGCCGGCACAAAAAAAACGCCTGCCAGCGAAATGGTGTATATAAGGTTTTGGTGCAACCCTTACGCAACAATGGGGCCGTCTAAATATACCGGCATTTATAAGGGCCTTCCTGCACAATATCAATTACCTGTTCTTACCAATTCCTCGGGTTATGCCTATCCTGTTACACCAATTGCAACGCCGAATTTGATATTTGGAGGCTATTGGGGATGCACACCATGTACGGACGATAATGGCTTCTGGGAAGGAGGGATTGGCTGCATCACTCCTCAATTAAATGGGTTCCCCGTGTATGTGCAGTTCTATTTCGATTCTGTTAATAATAATACCACAACCTGCTGGATAACATTTGATACGGCTACATTAAATCAGTATAATGCTGCAAATGGTATAGTTAATATGGCGGCCGCAAATTTTGTGTCAAACATGAATCAGTCCCAGATTTATAATCCAACATTTATTGTTGACCCCGATGTTACAAGCCAACTACCCACTCCAACTAACGATACACTTGGATTAAGCTTGGTTTCACTCGATACGTTTAATATTCAAAAGCCTGATGGCTCCTTCGATGTGCAGATAAGCATGCAGTATGTTACATATAATGTACAGCCCCCCAATTATTATTACCCATTGCCGATTGGTTCCACTACATGTCCTTGTGGTCCGGGCTCAGGTGGTGTAATAGATACGCGAAATACTAAGAAAAACGCTAAGCCAGCTAAAAAGAAATAGAATGTAATATTATTATCATTTTACGAGTCTGCGGGTATCTGCGAAATTATTCATAGCTATGGGTGACAACAATTCTGCGAGTTTCTGTGGGATGTATTTAACCCATCATCACTAAAATTGATACAGATATAACTTTCAGAATCCATAAGTGATTTACATTCGCTTTATTCTTCACAAAAAAATCTCCAAAATATGAGCGATAAGACAGCATTGGTTGTAAAAATGACCGTCGATAACTGGAACAGCCACCTGAAAAGAACAGATGACCTTTTCAATGAACTTACAGACGAACAATTGGCAGGGCAAGTATCACCGCACCGGAACAGGGGTGTATATTTATTGGGCCATCTTGCAGCTGTAAACGACAGGCTTATACCATTACTAGGCTTTGGCGACCAATTACATCCCGAACTGAACGATACCTACCTTGCCAACCCCGATGATGCTTCAAAACAGGGAGTATCTGCACAAGACCTAAGGGCGCATTGGAAAGAAATTAACGAAAAATTGCAAAAGCATATCAACAGCCTTAGCACAGACGAATGGTTGCAGAAGCATACCACCGTATCTGAAGAAGATTTTGCCAAAGAACCACACCGCAACAGGCTGAATGTGCTGATAAGCCGTACCGGCCATATGGCAGGCCATTTAGGGCAATTATTGTTTCTAAAGAATAAAGCATAGATATTATCGTAGAGACGGAAATTTTCCGTCTCTGCCTATTGCCTTCTATCTCTCCAAATTCCGTATCTTTGCGCCCTTTATATGGCACGAATCGGAAATATTGAATTGGGCGACTTCCCATTGTTGTTGGCTCCTATGGAGGATGTAAGCGATCCTCCTTTCCGTGCTGTATGCAAAGAACACGGTGCTGACCTCATGTATACCGAATTCATATCTTCTGAGGGGCTTATCCGCGATGCCATGAAAAGCAGGAAAAAGCTGGATATTTTCGATTACGAAAAACCCATTGGCATACAGATATTCGGTGGCGATGAAGAAGCCATGGCTTTAGCAGCCAAAATAGTGGACACCACCAATCCCGACTTGTTGGACATAAATTTCGGTTGCCCGGTAAAAAAAGTGGTTTGCAAAGGTGCGGGTGCAGGGGTGCTGAAAGATATTGAACTGATGGTGCGCCTTACCAAAGCCGTAGTGAATGCTACCAAGCTACCTGTAACTGTTAAAACCCGCCTCGGCTGGGATGACAACACAAAAAATATAGAACAGGTTGCAGAGCGCCTGCAGGATGTGGGCATACAAGCCCTTACCGTGCATGGTCGTACAAGGGTACAAATGTATAAAGGCGATGCTGACTGGCGCCTGATAGCCAAAGTGAAAGAGAACCCGCGCATACAAATACCCATATTCGGCAACGGGGATATTGATAGCCCCGAGAAAGCACTGGAATATAAGAACCGTTATGGCGTGGATGGCATCATGATAGGCCGGGCCGCAATAGGCTACCCCTGGATATTCCGCGAAATAAAGCATTATCTGAAAACAGGCGAACTGATGGATGCGCCAACAGTTGCAGAACGACTGGATGCCTGTCGCAAGCACTTCTACAAATCATTGCAATGGAAGGGTGAAATAGTCGGCATGTTGGAGATGCGTCCGCACTATGCCAGTTACCTCAAAGGCTTATCACACGTAAAAGAATTCCGCACCAGGTTGGTAAGTACACAAAGCGTAGCAGAGATCGAGAACATTTTTAACGATGTGCATGAGTTTTACGCAAATGACTTGGTTCCCGTTTTGTCTTAGCTAAGTTCCCTTTTTTGATTTTTGCCTTTTTACTTTTGCCTTACAATGACCCGTATAGGACTAATATCAGACACCCACAATTATCTTGACGATGCGATTTTTAAGCATTTTGAAAATTGCGACGAGATCTGGCATGTGGGCGATTTTGGCACAGCAGAGATTGCAGATAAGCTAAAAGCATTCAAACCCCTTAAAGGTGTTTATGGCAATATTGATGGTTATGATATAAGAAGTGAATACCCTGAAAAATTGAGATTTACATGCGAAGAAGTAGATGTGTTTATGGTACATATCGGTGGCTATCCCGGTCATTATGCCCCCGGTATAAAGACAGAATTATTAGCACATCCGCCACAATTATTTATTAGCGGGCATTCGCATATTCTCAAGGTTATTTACGACGATAAGATAAAATGCCTGCACATGAACCCCGGAGCTGCAGGCAAGCATGGCTGGCATAAGGTCCGCACCCTGATTCGTTTTGTAATAGATGGAAAGAATATGAAGAACTGCGAAGTAATAGAATTAGGGCCGAAGTAGAAATGTGCTTAATGTGATGGAATCTGGTTAATGTGTTTATTGTTGGAAAATAAAATGTAGTTTTTTTGCGTTATTCGTTTAATATTCACCACATTTTGTCACATTTCGATATTGTCGCATTTATTTAAGGCGTATCTTTATCATAGAAAAGGAATGAATAAATATATTGTAATAGCTATTGTGTTGATAGTAAGCAGCTTCGGGGCTTGTAAAAAATCAGCAGGTCCACCGGCACCCACACCTCCACGTGTGCCGGACAGTACAGTTATTATGTATGCTACTATCGACTCCGCCACTTGGGCTGCCGATTCTGTCAGCGGTTTATTAATTCCTTTTGGCAACGACAGTGGCCATTATAACCTTTCCATCACTGCAAAAGGCGGGGGCAATAGTTCTGTAATGAATCTTTATATTACTAATTATACCGGTGCAGGCACCTATAATATCAATCCTCCCATGGTATCTGCAACTTTTTACCGCTCCTCTGTAAGGCATTTTGCCTTGTCGGGCCAGGTAAGTATTACCAACGATTCCCTTAGCGATCTGCAGGGCGTGTTTAATTTTATAGCAGACAGTGCCAATGGTATGAATGTAAGTGGGGGTGTATTCCGCTTCCCGCTTTAACCATAATCCATTACTTTTACAGTATTAAATGAAAAGGGCGCTATACATATTGATTGCACTTGTTGTTATTGCCTCTTGTAATAAGAGTTCCACATCGCCTGTTTATTCTTTTAAAACAATAATGGACTCGCTGGGGCTGCAATTCGGCACTCAATATACTTACAGGCATTATACGGCAGACTCTCTTTATGAGATAGGCTATCTTACTTTTAATGCAGACACTTCCTTCATCGAAATAATGAACAGTGATACTTTTTATTACCATGCAAATATTATTTACACCTATAACCCCAATGCCACTTCGTTTTATACACCCGGTAACGGCACCGTGCAGGGAGAATCAGGAGGTCTGAAATATATTTACTACCCCAAAGGTGCTACCTCAACACTTTTGTTCCCTGGCAAGGCATACCTTGCATGGTGCTGTTATACAAACGATACTGTAAGAGGAAACTCCAATGACTACACGCCCTTTGCTTATTATCTTCAGAAATCTGCACCTGTATTTTTAGGTACCTACAATGATTCGGTTGTTATTATGCCACCCGGCGTCACTGATAGCGCAGGCACGGTACATTTCTCTGACGATAAGATAGTTATACTGAAATAAACACCGCATAATTACTTTTTCGCAGGCCTGTTGAAACGCTCAGGCATCTTATGGTCCGCGAGCGACTGCACAATATCCTCAATTCTTTTCATCCTTGTTTCTGCCCGTTTGGCGCCATGCAACCAGTAGAGCAAATATTTTCTGTTCCAGGTGCTTAAAGTGTCAAAATATTTTTTTGCTGTTTTATTTTTTGCAAATGCTTTCTCTAATTCATCGGGTAATGTGAAAGCTTCTATGCCGTCCAGTTTATTCCATGTGCCATGTTGTTTGGCGAGTTCAATTTTCTCAAGCCCTGCTTCAGTCATCAGTCCCTCCTTTTCAAGTTTCTCAACACGCTGTTTATTTAGTTTTGACCAGCCGCTTTTGGGCTTGCGCGGCATAAATAGCTGCATATAGCATTCTTCATCTATAGGGTTCAGGGTGCTGTCTATCCACCCGAAACAGAGTGCTTCCTCAACAGCATCACTGTACGAAACCCTTGTTTTGCCACTGTCTTTTTTGTAATAAACGAGCCATATACCTGCCGAGCTTTTATGATTTTTTTCTAACCATTTTCGCCAGTTCTTCCTGTCTTTGGCATAATAGCGCTCATTTTTATCAATGCTCTGGGCCATATATTTTCTCTTACGAAAATAAGAATTATTTTTTTAGGCTCTGAGCACGGAAATAAAAACTGACTGCCTACAATGAGTCCAGTGTTGCCTTAAATTTTACAGGATCTGTTTGAAGCAGGTTTACAGTATATGTTGCGCCTGTGCTTGGTGTGGCCGCGGTGATACCTCCATAGAAATATCCGTTCACTACAGTAAAGACTACAAAATGAACAGGTAGTTTGGCAACCTGCTTTTCATGTATTGTGCTGTCTTTTATATTGTTCATAGCCCACACGCTTCTATAGTCATCATATATTGCATAAGCACCAATGCTGGAATCCCCAGGTATTGTTACGCCGCTTATTTTTAAGATAAAATCCTGAAAATCAGCGTTGTCAATGGGTTTGCTCATGCTGAAATATCCAAGCGTATCGGTAAAAAATTGATTAAAGCCACTACTATAAATATTTATTGAAGTTTGGTTTTTGTCAGCCACTACCCAATTTAGGATACCGTTAGCAGACGGATAAGGATATCCCTGGAAAATTGACATACCGTCGTTATGTATCCCCTCCAAACGTGGAAAACTTAACATTAATGGAAAACCTGAAGGGCCTATTATCAGTTTTTCTCCATTTTTTGTGGCATTAATATAGACTTCTCCGCTGGAGAGTAAGGGATTACCATCCTCGGCAGGCAAAACGCCGGAAAAAAGAATATCACCCTTTCTAAGAAATTCATTTATCTCAATCTGTACAGAGTCCCTTGCAAGAGTTCCATCCTGAGTTAAAAAACAAAAGGAAGGAATAGAATATGAAGCACTTTTACCGTAAAGAATAGAAGACGTATCGGGATCAATGGTTATAATTGTCGGAGTTGGACATAGAGAATTGTAAATGCTTCTCAAAGAACCATAAGGCCCCGAAGTGCTTTGATAATTGGGATTGCCAATTGGGGCCTGGATAGCCGGGCTGGTTTCACTCTTTTTACAAGAGATGATATTGACAGAGATCACAGCAAGCAAAAGAAAAATGACTTTTTTCATATCGGCATTTTAAAAATGGTAAACCAGAACTGCCATAGACATATATAAGACGTATATAACTGGCTAAATACTGGAAAAAGGTATTTATTCTTTGATTGATAAATTTTACCTTTTGAATTTTGCTTTAACCTCGTATGCACAATACCCCACCAATTCTTTGATATACACAAACCATAGGTCCATGACATGCGCTTGTGGAAACAGGTCTGTAATATTAAATTTCCCTCTCCCTGCAAAATAGTTGCAAGGGTAGGGTATAACGTTCATCCCCTCCTGTTTATAACACCACAATGACCTCGGCATATGAAATGCGGATGTAACTAAAACGTAGGGAGGTTTCAAGCCTGCGGAATCCAGTACTCGTTTTGAAAAAGCCGCATTCTCCAGTGTATTCCTCGAATCATTTTCTATCAGTATGCCCGACTGAGGCACTCCCATTGCTAACAATTGTGTTTCCGCCCACTTACTCTCTCTGAAAGCATGTTTCATCAGGCTCCCGTTCCCGCCGCTCACCAGTATATGATCTACAGCCCCTGTTTGGTATAGCTTCACGCCTTGTATAAACCTGTCTGAGGCAAGTGTGAAATAACCACTGTCATTCCTGTCTGCCGCTACAAAACCACCTAACACAATAGCGCAGCTGTATTTTTTTCCGGCGGGTATTGTTTTGGGCTCAGGTTCCCATATCCCTGCAAATAGATTCAGCAGCCAGGCATTGCTGAATAAAAATAATATCGCAACAGCGGCTATAAGCAGTCTCCTTTTTCTTTTTGGGGATTTACACAGGAAATACCACGCAAACAAAATGATTACCCACGTGAAGGGGAAAATTAAGTAAACCAGCAATTTGGATAAAACGAAAAACATGGTTCCTGAAAAACGCTATTAAAGCTTTAAACCTGAAATACTTGCTATTTTCTTAAACAAGGTAACAAATATATCATCTTATGGGTTTTACAAGTACTAAAAACTCTGGGAATATATGCTATTTTCGCACTGCGGTCTTAGAGAGACCGTTTAACATTTACATATAGAGGGGCTTTCCAGCCCCTTTCTTTTATTGCACAATATCTTTTGCCGTTTCGACATCTATTTTGTACAATATCATGTACACTAATGTTTTATTATGTGAGTCTGCGAGTGTCTGCGGAACTTATTCATCGCTCCGGGGCTTCCCGAATTCTGCGAGTGTCCGCGAGTATCAGCAGGAAAACCATTTATTGCCGTTTTGTGCCAAATGTCTATTTATCCTATTAACCATTTAACCTTTTCACCTACCTTTGCAGCACCAAAATTTTAAATAATATTGTTTTATGAATAATGCGTATTTCCATTTTGCTGAACCTAAGAATGAACCTGTTTTAACTTATGCTCCGGGCACCCATGAGCGAAAAGCATTAAGGCAAGCTGTGGCCGAACTGAAAAGCCACATTCGCGATATACCAATGTACATCGGTGGAAAAGAAATAAAAAGCGGTAAGAAAAGAGAAATACGTCCGCCGCATGAAACAGCGCACCTTTTAGGCCATTTTCACGAAGGTGATGCTGGCCATGTGCACCAGGCGATAGATGCAGCGCTGGCAGCAAAAGATAGCTGGGCCGCAATGCCATGGGAACACCGTGCATCTATATTTATAAAAGCAGCCGACTTACTGGCAACCAAATACCGTTATAAAATGAATGCTGCTACAATGCTGGGACAAAGCAAAAATGCTTTCCAGGCAGAGATCGACAGCGCTTGTGAACTGATTGATTTTTTACGTTTTAATGTTCATTTTTTAAGCCAGGTATATAATCAACAACCAATAGCCCCACAGGGCTTCCATAATCGTATGGAGTATCGTCCTTTAGAGGGTTTTGTACTGGCTGTAACCCCATTCAATTTTTCTGCCATTGGCGGCAATCTGCCTACCGCGCCCGCTATGTGCGGCAATACCGTGGTTTGGAAATGCGCTAATACCCAGGTGTATTCCGCAAGTGTGTTCATGGACATATTAATTGAGGCCGGTTTGCCTCATGGTGTTATTAACCTCGTTTATGCTCCCGGTCCGGTTGTAGGAGATATATGTATCAAACATCGTGATTTTGCCGGCGTGCATTTCACAGGTTCCACCGGTGTTTTCCAGGGCCTTTGGAAAAATATCGGTGATAATATTGCCCGCTATAAATCGTACCCACGAATAGTAGGGGAGACTGGCGGCAAAGATTTTGTCTTTGTGCACCCTACTGCAAATGCAGATGCTGTAGTTGCAGGTCTTGCCCGTGGTGCTTTCGAGTACCAGGGACAAAAATGTTCTGCTGCTTCTCGTGCTTATCTGCCATCAAATATTGCTGATGAGATAAAGGAAAAACTCATAGCTGAGTTAAAAACTATGAAAATGGGTATCGTTGATGATTTCACCAATTTCATAAATGCGGTTATCGACGAAAAATCTTTCGACAACCTTGTAAAATATATTGATGCCGTAAATGGTAGTGATGATGCGAAGATAATCGCTGGTGGCCGCTACGATAAAACAATGGGTTATTTTATAGAGCCTACTATCATCGAGACTACCAACCCTGCTTATGTTACTATGTGCGAAGAGCTTTTTGGCCCGGTGCTCACCATTCATGTGTACGAATCCGACAACTGGATGCAAATGCTTGATATTGTGGATTCCACTTCTCCTTATGCTCTAACAGGGGCTATTTTTGCACAAGACCGTTATGCTATCGATTATCTGACAAAGAAACTAGTGAACAGCGCAGGTAATTTCTATATCAATGATAAGCCTACAGGCGCAGTGGTAGGGCAGCAGCCATTTGGCGGTGCCCGTGCATCAGGTACCAATGATAAGGCGGGATCTATCCTGAATTTATTCCGCTGGCTCAGTGCAAGGACCATCAAGGAAACTTTTGTACCCGTAACCAATTACAGGTACTCCTTCCATGAAGCGGATTAATTAGACACTCACGGTCATTGCGAGGAACGAAGCAACTTTTCTCATGGAGCGAAGTGGAATAATCTCACGAAATGAGAGGGTACAATATTATTAACATTGGATTTTTAAATAAAACGCTAAAAATCGAAAAATGAAAATTCTTAAACAGTATTTCCTCATTGCAACTTTATTTGCATTGCCCGTATTATCACATGCGCAGGATTGCAGCTTCGACATCGATAAAAAAGACCCTCATTCAAACGAGTTGATAAGGGAAATCACCCTTCCTATTGGCCCTCATGCCTATAGCTGGACAATTACCCTTGAGCAAAAAGGCGATAAGTACTCTTTCAGCCTGGCCATAAAATGGGGCGAAAAATATAAGGATACCATCCTGCGCGGCGATAAAATAAGCTTCATCCTCGAGGATGGGAACAAAGTAGTAATGGTTGCTGACAGGGTTTACCTGCCTTCCTACGTTATAGATAATCACGGTGAGGAGATTACCACCTATTTCCCAAAAGGCGAACTGCAAAAGTCAGGTCTTGAACTGCTGAGTAAATCGCCTATTGATAAGATACACCTGAAACTCGGAGGGGAACCTAAGGACGTCACCAAAATATCAGGCAGGGAAACAAGGGATATCATGAAGGCTGCGGCTTGCTTGCTTCAGGCTCCATAGAGCTAAGCCTTTATCCATTCCGGCCTTTTACTCTTATCCGGTTTGGAAACCGTTTGTGGCCTGTTCAGGTAATTATGTTTAGCAACTGCATACAAGACGCTCCATTCTGGTTTGTCCGCATTTGTCCAGTCATAACCAATAGCTTCCCATTCCTGTTTGAAGTTCGATAAACCCAACTGCTCAATAAAAGCTTCCTCACAAATAAAATAGTCCTTGCGGTATTGCAATAAATAGCCTCCATTAGCAGTCTGAAAATCTTTCGCCTCCTCATACCTCGCAAACCAATGGTTCATAATGGCACTCCAGTTTCCGTAATAGAGGCAGTCTTCCTTAATGATCTTGTCCCTCAGCATGGTCCAGCTGTTACAGCCATTTTCTAAGGCTATAACCAGTAAGGCATGTTTTAATTTCAGCAGCGAAATATCTTTAAGTATTTCTTCCGCACTGCTGTTTGATAAAAAAGAAAGCCGTGTAAAACGTTCTGCTGCTTTTAGAGATTTTTCTGTGTCTTTAAGACTTTTTAATAAAAGACAGGCTTTGATCTTGAGTTCGTCGAGGCGACTGCGATTTAAATTGCTCATATAATTTCGTTTTGATGCCCATTGCTCCCACTTTGCCGGCTGAAACTTTTAAAACAATTTATTTTAATGAAATGTCGCGGATGAATTCATCTTTTGTGGGCAGGCGTTCCGCATAACCTGCTGCAAAGATATTGGAATCTACTTTACTGGCAAAATTGCCTGGACAGATATGTTACATAATTATTAAAACAAGAAGCTTTATAGCCAAAATGTAATAATATCGTGTATCCTAACGTTAAGAAATATTATTGGTATTTAATATGAATTCTGCCGTCCCAACTATTTGCATACTCATGTCTACCTTGATATTCCTGTTTGCAGAAAGAATATTTCCAGGCAGGGAATTGCCAAAATCTAAGGGCTGGTACCTAAGGGCATTATTAATAAATGCCTCCCAGGTCTTAATTACTTTTTCAACAAATAAAATGTGGGTGAAACTATTAGGTGCCTGCTCTGTTCTTCATTTGGCGAATATTAAATTGCCGGTTTTAGAAGGTTTTATTGCCTGGTTTATAGGCACTTTCTTTTTTTATTGGTGGCACAGGTTGCGCCATGTAAATGGCTTTTGGCAGGTTTTTCATCAATTACACCACTCGCCGCAGCGTATAGAAGCGCTAACTTCATTTTACAAGCATCCTCTCGAAATATTATCTGATTCGTTATTGAGCGCTTTGGTGATGTATTTGTTACTGGGGGTTTCACTTGAAGGTGGCTTATGGTTCAATTTTTTTGCAGCAACAGGAGAATACTTTTATCATTCAAATATCAAGTCTCCCAAATGGCTCAAATATTTTATTCAAACGCCGGAACTTCATTCTGTCCACCATGAATTAAACGTACACAAGTACAACTTCTCAGATATACCCTTATGGGATAAACTGTTCGGCACTTACAAGGATACTGATGAGTTTGCTAAGCAATGTGGCTTTCCAAATAACAACGAGAAAAAGGTAATTAAAATGCTCTTGTTTAAAGATGTTTATAATGATGAATAATGCTATTGAGCATTTAGAAAGGCAAGTACGTTTTTGTTCCATTCGTCCCTGTATTTTCTCAGATAATCGTCGTGACCTGCAAGCGGATAGGTAATCAGTTTTTTCGGGCATGGCAGTTTGCTGAATATTTCGTCCGTTTCATCTCTGCCTACCCTGTCGTCCTTTTCACCATATTGCAAAAGCGTAGGGCAATGTATGTATTTTGCGTAGGCGACCGGGTTGTGCGAAAAGCCCCAGAACCCATTTTCAAGCCCTCCCCAAAATACAAGAAACGCAGCCAATGGAAATGGTGGCACATGCAACATATGAAAACGCGCTACAACTGTTTTGTACATAGTAGCGAAGGGGCATTCAATAATAATTGCATCAGGATTAATGTTGTAGTCCTTTATAGCTTTCATAATAGCTACAGCTCCTAATGAACTGCCGTATAGGTATGTAGGCAATTGGTTTTGTGACTTTATATATTCATAACAGGTTTTCACTTCTTCTGCTTCTTTATATCCAATAGTAGTCAAATTTCCTTCAGAACCACCGGAACCCATAAAATCAACGAGTAAACAATTATAGCCGTTCCTTATAAATATATCCGCCCTTTCTATTAGTGCAGATTTATTACTTGTATATCCATGGAATAATAAAACATTTCCTTTTGCTTGTGTTATCGACGGGATAAACCAGCATTCTATTTTTACATTACTCTGAAGATTTATTGTTTTAAATTGATAAGGTGGGATAATTGTGTTTTGTGGCCTGGGGTTATCAACACCCAGGAACAAGGTCTTTATTTTTTCACCGATTGTAAGATGCATCTTATCCATTCGGGTCCCTTCTTTGCTGTAATGGGTGAATTTATAAGCATGAAATGCGGAAAGGATATTTGCCAATAGAAATATTGCAAATGCAAAGGCTATAATTCTTTTGGATATTCTCTTGAATGCAATGTTTGCCATAAAAGCCCCTTTAGGGGTTTGGGGTATTTATTTATTATAAACATTCATCGTCTTCTCTAGTCCCACCGTGGCAAAGCTTTCAATAATGTCCACACATTTCAGCAGTTTTTCCTTTACTACCGGCATTTCGCTGGGTGTCCATCTGCCCAATACAAATTCCACTTGTTTCCCTTTAGGAAAATTATTGCCCACACCAAACCTCAGGCGTGGGTATTTATTGGTTTGCAGTATAAGATCAATATTCTTCAGGCCATTATGCCCGGCATCATTTCCCCCTGGTCGCAGCCTTAGTGTGTCTAATGGCAAAGCAAGGTCATCCAGCGCCACTAAAACATTTTCCAGTGGTATTTTCTCTTTGTCCATCCAGTATTTCACAGCCTTGCCGCTCAGGTTCATATAGGTGGTGGGCTTTATAACGACAAATGTTTTGCCTTTCCATTTCAGCTCTGCTACAAATGCATGGCGGTCTAAGCGGTAAGAGCCACCATGTTTTATAACGAACATATCTGCTATTTCAAAGCCTATATTATGCCGCGTAGCATCATATTCACTGCCTATATTGCCCAACCCTGCTATCAGGAATTTCATACTGCTAAGATAGTTAATTGCCTGATTGCTTAATAAGTCGAAATGTTGAGAAGTTGATTTGCTGAGAGCTTCGTGTGTATTTGCCCGATATGCTGGTAGCAATGTCCCGGTAGGGACTGGATATTGGTAGAAAATAAGATAATCACATCACCCGTCCCGTATGGGACGGTATATTTTATAGTATTGTACAAGTAACGTGATACTAATATTACTATAACTATCGCCATTTGTTTCCCCCTTTTTCGTACCTTGTCGCCTCTTAAAAATTTACAACCATCACTATGGAGGATATTATAGCAGAGACGACAGAAAAAAGCAAACCTAAAAAACACGTTTTCAGCAAATACGATGGCTTCGTCATAGCCATGCTTGCAGTGCTCCAGTTTACCATCATTCTTGATTTTATGGTACTCTCACCGCTGGGTGCCATACTTATGCCGGCGCTCCATGTCTCTACTTCAAAATTCGGGTCCGTAGTATCAGCCTATGCTTTCAGCGCGGGTATCTCAGGCTTGCTGGCCGCAGGTTTTGCTGATAAGTTCGACCGTAAAAAGCTGCTCCTGTTTTTTTATACAGGGTTTATTATAGGTACTTTTTTATGCGGCTTTGCAAATACTTACGGTTTCCTCTTGGGTGCAAGGATCGTCACGGGTTTATTTGGCGGGGTTATCGGCTCTATCAGCTTTGCGATTATTACAGACCTCTTCAAAATGGAAGTTAGGGGCCGTGTCATGGGCTTTGTACAAATGGCCTTTGCCGCCAGCCAGGTACTTGGTTTGCCCATAGGCCTGGTGCTTGCCAACAGATGGGGCTGGCACGCGCCCTTTATCATGATAGCAGGTTTCAGTATCCTTTCCTGGATCGTGATTTTTATTTTTCTGCGCCCTGTAACCGGCCATTTGCATCTGCGGAAAGCCGACCATAAGGCCTTTCATCATTTATATAAAACAGTATCCAACCCGGAGTATCTTAAAACTTTTATAGCCACCATCTTATTGGCAACAGGTGGTTTTATGCTTATGCCATTCGGTAGCGCCTTTGGTATTAATAACTTAGGTATTACACTGAAACAACTACCCATTTTATACGGTGTTACAGGTGTCTCCGCAATTATCTTTGGCCCATTATGGGGCAAGCTCAGCGATAAAATAGGCAAGTATAAAGTGTTTTGTATTGGCACAGCTATCACTGTTATTATGGTAGCGGTATATACCAACCTGGGTATCACACCCCTGTGGCTTGTGATTCTTATTAATGTGTTTCTGTTTGCCGGCATTACCTCCAGGATGGTCTCCGCCTCCGCTTTGATATCCGGCATTCCTGATCCGCAGGATAGGGGTGCATTCATGGGTATCAACTCATCAGTACAGCAAATATCAGGCGGCATTGCCTCCATGTGTGCTGGCCTCATAGTGGTGCAGGAAACCAGTGGCTACATTGAGCATTATAATATTTTAGGCCTGGTTGTTATCGCTGCGCTGCTGATAACTGTCTCTATGTTCTATTTTATTAACAAACGTGTGGCAAGCAAATTGCACAAGGCTATCGTTTAAAATGATAGCAACGCCGTCAGTACGCTTTTTTAGCGTCAGACGGCTTGCGTTGAGTGAGCGACAGAAAGAGACATAAAAAAATCCCCGCCTCAAAGGCAGGGATTTTGTAAAGCTATTATTAAGCCTCTCCTTCGGAGAGGTTTGGAGAGGTCTCTTATTTTTTTGCTGCTGGCTTAGCGGCTGCTCCTGCTGCCGGTTTAGCCGCTGCGGCTGCTGCCGGAGCTCCTGCCGCTGGTTTAGCTGCTCCTGCTGCTGGTTTCGCTTCTTCTTCAACCTTCAGGGCACGGGTAGTAACAACTGATGCTACCGGGATACGGGGAGAATTCATAACCTCCATATTTTCAGCTATCACTTCTTCCACACGTATGTTGCCATGCAATTCCAGTTTATCGAGTTTCACTTCGATAGACTCACGCAAGTGTTTAGGATACGCGCGTACTTTCAAAGATTTCAATTTCAGTTCCAGGCGGCCACCGTCTTTTACCCCTTGTGCCGTGCCTGTGAAATGCAATGGCAGCGTTGCAATTACCTTACGGTCTTCTACCAGTTCCAGGAAGTCAACATGGTTCAGTTCATCTGTAACCACATCAAATTGCAGGTCTTTCATAATAGTGCGGTATTCTTTACCGTCTACATTGATCTCTGCGATCTGGAAATCAGGTGTGTACACCAGGTGGCGGAATGCGATAACCGGTGCTGTGAAATGGATGGTGTCTTTACCACCATAGATAACTGCGGGTACTAAACCCTCAGAACGGACATGGCGTGTAGCTTTTTTGCCTAATCCGCTTCTGCTTTTTCCTTCAATTTTTACACTTTTCATTTTTAGTGTTTTTGTTCTTTCAGCGCCGGGCGATAACCCGTCAAACATCCTGGCGTTGAAATGCTATTTTTAAAAAGGTTCGGCTTTGCGCCGGACAGGTTTTGTTGTATAAACAGTCGTTTTTTTATTTTTCTTAAAACAGCTTTGTTTCCATTTCATTGCTTTTACGCCCATGAATGAATAAAGAGCTGATCGATTTATTTTCAAATGTATTGCGGATGGCAACTGCAAAAAGCTCTTCCGTTGGCAATACTTTTATTTTGCTGCATTGTTGTTTCAGAGGTATCGTATCGCACACAACCAGTTCTTCCAGCTCCGAATTTTCAATGTTCTCATAAGCTTTTCCGCTTAGCACCGGGTGGGTACAAAATGCGCGTACTGATAATGCGCCGCGTTCTTTTAATACCTGGGCCGATTTGCAAAGTGTACCTGCCGTATCACAAATATCATCTATCAACACTATATTCCGCCCCGTTACATCACCTATCACTGTCATCGCTGCTATCTCGTTGGCGCGTTTACGTTGTTTGTCGCAGATCACCATTTCTGCCTCAAAATACTTCGCAACTTCACGTACACGATTGGTACTTCCCACATCGGGGGACGCGAAGGTAAGGTTTTTTATCTTAAGATTTTCAATATAGGGGATGAAAATGGCCGATGCGTCAAGGTGGTCAACAGGTATATCAAAAAAACCTTGAATTTGTGGCGCATGAAGGTCCATCGTCATAACACGGTTTGCTCCTGCTGTAGTAAGCAGGTTGGCCACCAGCTTCGATGCTATAGATACACGTGGCTTGTCCTTTCGGTCCTGCCTTGCAAACCCGAAATAGGGTATTACAGCCGTTATATAGCCGGCAGATGCACGGCGCGCGGCATCTATCATCATCAATAACTCAAACAGGTTATCCGAAGGGGCAAATGTAGATTGCACCAGGAAAACATAATCTCCACGTATAGACTCCTGGAACACAGGCTGGAACTCCCCATCGCTGAACCTGTTTACCTCTATCTTACCCAATGGTTTACCAAAATGCTTGGCAATGTGCTCGGCAAGGTATTTAGAGCCTGTACCTGAAAATATCTTTACGGATGACTGCATGTGTGTGTGAAATGGATTGCAAAGGTAGGCATTGCAGTGTTTTATCAAAGGTTTTTTTAAGGGCTTATTTATATTAAAAATTATTATCCGCAGTAATGAAATACTGCCATATATTTGACAAAAATAATTCTACTGTAATAAAGCGGACAATGGGACTTCCATTTGCCAAAAAAATCAAAAAATATTCAAATGAAACGCAACGCAACAGCCGTATGGAACGGCTCAGGAAAAGAGGGCAAAGGCACGCTCAGCACACAAAGCACTGTGCTCAATAAAACACAGTACTCATTCAGCAGCCGTTTTGAGAACGGTGTTGGTACTAATCCCGAAGAACTGATGGCAGCAGCACATGCAGGCTGTTTTACCATGAAACTTACTTTTGTATTAGGCGCGGCAGGCTTTACTCCTGATGAAATCGAAACTACCTGTGGTATTACATTGGACAATGGTTCTATTACCAAAAGCGAGTTGACAGTAAAGGCAAAAGTGCCCGGTATCGATGCTGCAAAATTTCAGGAATGTGCTGCAGATGCCAAAGCAAATTGCCCTGTATCCAAAGCATACAATTGCGAAATAACTATGGACGCCTCTTTGGCATAAATATTTTTATCAAGCGCTTATTTATTTATAAAACCGGTATGCATGCCGGTTTTATAAGTTTTATATAAGAATTTACTATAAATAACATCTCAATAACATATTCGCTAATTGCTTATTTTTATTATTGACATGCATATTGAGCAATCAGCCATCTATTTAATTAAAAACAAAAAGAATAAGTAGTGAAATGTTGTACTTTTCGTTTCAAAAGATGATAAAAGTCATTTGTTAGATGAAAAAGTGGAGTGATATTTGAATGTTTAATTGTCTAAAGGTTTAAAGCAGTTTATGAGTTATAAGTCGTTTGTGTCAATGAATATTGCCATCATGGGGGCAGGTAAGAAGAGTGAGTCTTTGGCACGCAGTTTGGCAAGTGCGGGACATGAGATATTCATGGGCATGAAGAACTATGATAATCCTATCTCTTATTATCTCCGCGATGCCTACGAAAATATCAATATCACTTCTGTAGAGCAGGCAGCGGCCATGGCCGATATTATTATTGTTGCAACTCCGCTTGATGAAGTGCGCAAAACAGCTTACCTCCTGGATGATGTAAGGCGCAAAGTTGTTATTGATATCACCAGTTCTGTATCTGTGAGGTCCGAAGATTATTTGAATTCTCTCAACGCTATACGCTCCATCACCGGTTCTCCTCATGTAGTGAAATGCCTCAACTGCAAAGGGTACGAAAACCTTATCAGTCCTTTATTCCACAACAAGGCGATTGATATGCTGGTAGTGGGCGAAAGCAAAAAAGCAAAAGAGATCGTAAAAATAATTTCCAAAGACCTTGGTATGGAAAACATCTACGATTTCGGCGACAACGACGCCACATTGCTCATGGACGAAATGGCCAAATGCTGGCACAATATTGCTATCAGGCAAAAAATGGGCAGAAAGATCACCTTCAAGGTTGAAAAACTGTAAATCCAATCAAACTTTCAAAATACATATAATAGCCCCGTCCTTTAGGTCGGGGATTTAAAACAACCAGATATTCCGGCTTTAGCCAAAATAATCTTCCTTTGCGCCCTTTGTGAATACCCTTGTATTTTTGGGGGTAAAAAATTGCCTTTGCGCCTCTGCGTCTTTGCGATAAAAGCGTTCTCCTAAAATTTAAAATTATAAGTAACACTTGGTATAATAGGAAAAATATACACTTCCTTTACCGTATTGGTTATGCCTGTGCTGGCGGTACCTTCCGGGTCAAGATAGTAGAAGAAAGGATTTGCGCGATTATAGACATTATAGATAGAGAAAGTCCAATTGCTCTGCCAGCGTTTGGGTGTTTTATGTTGCGGAGTATATACCGCCGCAATGTCAAGGCGGTCATAAGCAGGCAGCCTGTAGGAGTTTAGTGGTCCGAATAATTCCACTTCCCGGCCGCCGATTATATAAACACCGATGGGCAAAGTAATAGGGCTGCCGGAACCATATATAAATACCGAAGAGAAAGTCCACTTTTTACTTAATTCATAAGAAGCTACTACCGAGAGGTCATTACGGCGGTCGTATTTTGCAGGATAAGCGTTCCCGGAATTAAGGTCAGGAAATTGGCGGTAAGTCCATGATAAGGTGTAGCCTATCCATCCGGTAAATTTCCCCTGTGTCTTATTAATGAAAAATTCGGCTCCGTAGGCCTGACCTTTGCCAAAAACATAAGAATACTGGGGGTCCTGAAGGGTATTGGGCGTATAATTATTCATATATTCTATCTGGTTCTGCATTTCCTTGTAATAAACTTCTACAGAAGTCTCCAGCGTGTTCTCCAAAAAATTACGGAAATAACCGGCGGAATATTGCCATGCAATTTCAGGTTTTACAATGTCGGTGCTTGGCACCCACACATCCGTAGGTAAGGTAGTGGCATTATTCGATACAAGATGGATGTATTGATAGGTTCTGGCCACGCTTGTTTTTATTGAAGAGGCGTCATTTAATGCAAAGCGAAAATTAACACGTGGCTCAAGGCCTCCATAAGGCTGAACTATTTTACCGGCACCATAAACTGTGCTATCTGTTTTATTGCCGTTGTTATCGTATTTATAACTTGTATAAGGCCCCGTTTGCGCGAAAAAAGAATAACGAAGCCCGATGTTTGCACGGAACCATTTTGTTACATCTATATCATCCAGTACATACACGGCTGCTTCGTGTGCATGCTTTATATATGCGCTGTTAGGTTGCAACTGCACACTGTCAATATTTCCCGATATCTGGTTGGGTGTAAACGTATGATAAGTGTAAGCTAGACCTGCTTTTATATGATTGCTGGAATTAGGATAATATTCAAGGTCTGTTTTGGCATTATAGTCGTGGATGCCGGAGAATAATTTTATTCCTATCAGGTCTTCACCCGAGCTGAAATTAAAATGGTAGTCATTATATAATAGAGTAGTGTTCACAAAAAGTTTATCGGTAAAAAGGTGGTTCCACCTGGCAGTTAAGGTGGTATTACCCCAGGGTATGTTGGCCGAAAATTTGCCATCAGGGCTGTTAAAAGTAAATTTATCAAGCCCCATATAGCCACTCAGGTAAACTCTGTCTTTATCAGACAAAATATAATTTGCTTTAAGGTTGAGGTCGTAGAAATAATAACCCGAGCCTTTTGCATTTCCGGTAATGAAAGGCTTCGTGAGAACGTCAACATAGGTGCGGCGCCCTGCCAGCATAAATGAACCCTTATTCTTTTTTATAGGCCCTTCCAGTGTCAGTCGCGAGGCGATAAGGCCTATACCGCCCTCCGCATGAAACTCTTTCATATTGCCGTCTTTCATAGACACATCAACAACTGATGACAGCCTGCCACCATAGTTTGCCGCCGCTCCTCCTTTTATTAAGGTAACATCTTTTATAGCGTCCGAATTAAAAACAGAAAAGAAGCCGAACAGATGGCCGGTGTTATATATAACAGCATCATCCAGTAAAACCAGGTTTTGGTCGGGGCCACCGCCACGCACATAAAAACCCGTGTTTCCATCCCCTGCCGACATTACACCCGGCAATAGCTGCAGGGTCTTCATGATGTCAACTTCGCCCAAGATTACTGGCAGGGTTTTTATCTTATCAATAGACATACTTATTTTCCCCATTTCCGTACTCTTCACATTTTCATCTTTACGGGCAGCGGTTATCTCCACTTCCTTCAATATGGACTTATTGTGCAATTCGGCATTGAACGACCTGCTTTCTATCAAGACCATGGTATCTATCATGGTGCCATACCCCACATAAGCAAAAACGACTACGTATTTGCCCGCAGGCACTGTAAGCGAGTAAAAACCATAAGCATTTGTTTGCTCAGATACTTTAGCTTCTTTAATAAAAACAGTGGCGCCTATCAAAGACTCCCCACTTTCGGCATCTTTCATATAACCGCTCAGGGTAACCTTCTTTTGCGCAAATGAAGCGAATGGTATTGTCAGTAAAAGAAGCAGTGTTATAACCCGTACGCCAGTCTTTAAAAACATTCTTTGCTCAAGTTTGTACTTTGTGATTTGGATTTTTCGATTTTGAATTTGGTCCCCGAAGTTTCGCGACAGGTTTTTGATTTTTGTCTTTTTACTTAATTGAGTCAGTTACTTCCCCGCACTCCAGCATTTTCTTGCCGAAGTAGGGGTTTTTAATATCGGCATCATCGCTCAGCCAATTCGCGCCTTTGCCATCAAATGCCATAGGGCAGTGTTCCTGGTATATAACTGCATTCTTTACACCGGCATTTTTCAGCAGGGTGAACATCATATCAGATACCTTGCTGAAGGGAAGCCTTTGTTTTTCGCAGGTTTCATCTTTAGTTGCGATCAGGTCCTGTGTTTCAGTTGCAATCGTATCAAGATATGGCTTTAAGGCGCCACCGTTGGAAGAGTCTGTTTTAAGATAAGAGATAAGGGTATTTGCACTGTTCAATAACTTAGCTGCCGAAGAATCAACCTGCGGCGCCTTGGTAGCCACAAATGCATTCTTCAAGCCATAGTAATCAGTAATAACATCCGCAAGTTTTTTTGTGCCGGCTTCATTTAATTTGCTTTGCACAGGCAATGAAGCAGTTGCGACCGCTTTGTTCTCATTTTCAGAACCTGGAGTGTTGTTGCAACTTGCAAGACCTATCGCGACAAACAGCAGTGTAATATGTAAATAGCGCATCTTAAAAAATTTGAACAAAAATAGGGGAAATGACTGAAGTATAGGGTATACTTAAATGAAATCGCCATGTTTGGCGGGAATTGTGTACTTTTAGCAGATAAATCAGGGTTTATGGTTATTTTAGAAGGGAAGGTTATATATGGTGGCAAGCAATATGCCGTAATACTACATGATAAAGAAAAGAAAGGTAAGAACCTCTATCGCATTCAGGTGGACGGCATTGGCTCGGTTTTAGAGAAATCTAAAGACAAATGGGGCGCCAAAGGCATAGATGCCGGCCTCTGCGAAAAAATTGGTAAAATGATCTGATATTATTATTTGTATTACATCACATTGCTTCCTCACATTACATCACATTCTCCACATTTTTTATTTTTTATCAGGATAGACATAGCCCGTTGTTAGTTCTTTCATCTTAACAGGCCTTACCTCAACCCTTGCAGTAGTAGTATAAGCAAATTCAGGATTGCCTTTTGCTATAGCAATAGCATCATCAAGATCATTGGCAAGAATATGGTAATAACCCACTATCACTTCTTTTCCATCTGCAAAAGGACCCTCATGCCAGGAGCCGCCGGAACCTGATACCATTTTGCCTTCCCGTATAAGCGGCTGTGCGCTAATAATTTTTCCTTCTTTTTGCAGTGCCTCTATATACACTTTGCAGGCGTCCAGGAACTCCCTGTCTTTTTCGGCAGAAAAACCTGATTTGCTGTTAGCCTCATTGCGTATCAATAACATGAACTCTTTCATAATACTTGTCTTTTATGAAATTAGCTTAGTGTTTCTTTGGAAGCTTTGAATAATACCTGTTAAAATAGGAGACCTTATTATTTTCCACCTTCCATTGTTCTTGTATCAAAGTTGTATCAGCCTTGCCGCCTTTTTCATACCTTCTTTCTGCCGCCCATATATAAACCCAGTCTTCGTTCCTGTCATTTATATGTACACTTTGCCAGGTGGATATATCAAAGCGAAGTGAGTCAAGATCTTTTATATCATCCCCTGCAAACTTCAGCAGGTCAGCAGAACTGCCATGAAAATACATGCCGCTTGCATCCTCGTAAGTTACAGTGTCGGCATAGTATTGCTTCATAGCATCTATCTGCATGGTTTCAAACATCTTCCAAACAGTAAGCACCGTTTTGGCATAATCAGCGCGGCCCGGCACCGTAATGTCAGACGAATAAGTGGCTTTATATGGATATGAAGTTGTATCGGCTGCTTTGCTGTCCTTCTTTTCCGAAGAACTAGGTTCGCTTTTTGTATTGCATGACAATACCGATATTAAGATGCAGGCGCTGTATATGATCCTTCTCATTTTATTGTTTGTTTGTTTCCTTAGATTTCGGTGATTCAATATGCTTATGTATGAAGTAATATTTTACACCGGCATTAAAGGTGCAAGTGTGTCCATTGAAATAATAATGTAGGGGATCTGTGCCCTCAGGGTAACGCAAGTTTTCCGGAAAAAGATACTGTGCCTCTACTGCCGAACATAAAGTGAATCTCGAATTAAGCTTATAATCGGCTTCCAGTTCCAGTGTGCCAAAAGAATTTGTTCCCGAACCCATCCCCGTTCTCACCCCGTTTGAAAAAGGAAGTTCTTCTGACTCATGAAAAAGCTTGTAACTGGTATTAAAGCCAAAGGAATAGCCTACAGAAGGAACAAGTGAAATGTGCGGACTGAGTGAGATATTGTAAGCAATTGATAAAGGGATTGCAATATAGTATTCATAAAAAGAAAACTGATCGCCAAACGGGGATATCGGCATTTTTCCGGCATAACCGGTTTTCAAGTCGCTTACACCTGTTCTGAAAATAAAATTATTTAGCCTGTAGCCAATAAATAAATACGAATTAAGTATAGTTTCCTCGTTAGAGTATGAAACGAAACTATTGCCCGTACTTTTATCAGTTACCCCTACTCCAAGCATAGGTTGGATAAACAAACCATTTTGAGCATACAATACAGAATTGCCAACAAGTGCAAGAAAGAGGATAAGTTTTTTCATAGTTAGACAGTTGTGTTAATAAAGGTAACGAATATATTAATGGTTTATTATGTAATTGAGAGTGCTTTTACTTATTTTCTTTAATTTAGAAATACAAAATGTCCCGACATGCCCCACGCTTTCAATTACAAACTCGCTACTCCTGCAGACATAGCCCTCGTTGTTAAATACCGTTTTGCTTTACTGAACGCAATATCAAGCGAGCGGGACGCAGCTACTACTGCCGCATTAAAACAAAGCATGGAGGCCTACTTTCAAAAAGCCATTGCCGATAAAACGTACATCTGCTGGATGGCATTGGACGGAGATAAGCTGGCGGGCATAAGTGGCATGGCTATATGGCAACGCCCGGCAAGTTATAAACGCCCGAGCGGAACATCAGGCTATATCATGGGTATGTACACAGTGCCGGAATACCGCAGGCAAGGCATCTGTAGCACGCTCTTAGAAAAACTGACTGACACTGCAAGAGAAATGCAACTCGATAACTTAGAACTACATGCCAGTGATGAAGGAGAACCTATATACAGGAATCAGGGCTTTAATGAACCCAAAACAATAGTCATGGAGAAAGTATTATAAACAAGCCGTCTGACGCTGAAAAAAGTGTGCTGACGGCCTTGCCACCTGCGCAACACTTCCCCTCTCCATTTATGGAGAGGGGTTAGGGGTGAGGTCTTATTTCACCCCACCGATGCCACTCACCTTTGCCTCGTACGTCAGCCTGCCGCTGATCGTACCCCCTGTCTTTGAGCTGACTGTTATACTATTGCTATATGTTGAATTAGAGATAGTAAATGTTCCTGTTCCTACTTTCGTTAATCCCGGACAGCTATAAGTAAGCGTAGCACTTTTACCATCCCAGTCTTTTGCATTGGCAAGGGCTTTTTGCACAGTGGCCCAGTCTATGCTGATCTCCCAAACGCCGTTGATATCCGCAATGCCGGGCGAGGTTACGGTTAAACTAAAACCGCCGTCCTGGTTGGTTTTGGTAGTAAGACTTGCGCCACTTGGTTTTTTCCTCACAACAACGTCAACGCCCGGTATTGGATCGGTGGATGCCAAGGCATCGCTTGCAAAGCATGCAGATAGAACAAAGAATAAAACGTAAGTAAAGAATGATCTTTTCATAAAAAAGTTTTTTGTTTAATAAAAAATTGAGCAATTGAGCATTATTTAACCCCACCTGTAGGCATTGCAACAGCTTGGTACATAATGCGGCCTGTGATAGTAGCTCCCGTCTTTGAAGTGACAGTGAAGCTAACCGGACGGGCTGACTCATTTTCGGTGACTTTAATTGTTGCTGGTGGCGTTCCAGGAACGGTATAAGTCACGGTAAAACTGTTGCGGTCCCAGTCTCTGGCGGTAGCGAGGGCTGCTGCTCCATCGCCCCAACTGATACTGATAGTATAATCGCCGGCTTCTTTTACAGTAAAAGCAAAACTACCATCTTTGGCGCTCTTGGTAGTAAGACTTGCCCCACTTGGCTTCCTGACAACAACATCAACACCCGGTATAGGATTAGTAGCGGCCAAAGCATCGCTTGCGAAACATGCGGACAGAACAAAGAATACCAGGTAAGCGAAAAATGATCTTTTCATATAAAATGTTTTTTATTGTTAGATAATATTGTAAATACACGAAATAACATTGATATGTGCAACAAAATGATGAGTTTGGTGGGAAATATGTTGAATATGGAGAGACCTCTCCCCGGCCCTCTCCAAAGGAGAGGGCCGGGCTATGCTGCGTGTTATCTGTTCCTGCATGCGCCACACTTCCCCTCTCCAAGTTTGAGAGGTGAACGCAAGTGAACGAGCGTAGCTCAGGGGTGAGGTCTCCACACAAAGCCGTCTGACGCTGAAAAAGCGTGCTGACGGCTCGCTACCATTGAGCCATTAAGCATTGAGCCATTGAGCATTTGTTTACTTCCCAAACTTATTCTTCAGCATACTCAATGCATCATTCATGCTCGCCGGCTTTTCGGGTTCTTTGGCTTTATTAAATGGTTTGGGCGCTGCCTGTTTTTCTTTTTTGGCAGGTGCCAGCTGCGTTTGTTTTATGGACAGGGCTATGCGCTTTCTCGCGATGTCTAACTCAGTAACTATTACTGTCACTTTCTGGTTCAGCTTCAAAGCCTCATTGGGGTCTGTAATATAGGTGTGCGATATTTCAGACACATGCACCAGGCCATCCTGCTTCACGCCTATGTCCACAAAAGCGCCGAAGCGGGTTATATTGGTAACAATGCCGGGAACTGTCATGCCCACTCGCACATCTTCTATGCTGTATATCTCGGCAAACTCAAATGCCTGTGCTTCAGTGCGCGGGTCAAGTCCTGGCTTCTTCAACTCATTAATAATGTCCTTCAAAGTATGCTCGCCTAATTGGGGGCCAACATATTTTTTCAGGTCCACCTGTTTCAGCAAAGTTTCATTGCCTATCAGCGATTTCACATCCACGCCCAGTTCGGCTGCCATCCTGGCCACCACATCATAAGCTTCGGGATGCACCGCGCTCGCATCCAGCGGATCGTCACCATTTTTTATTCGTAAAAAACCTGCGCATTGCTCGTATGCTTTGCTGCCCAGGCGCGGCACCTTCATCAATTGTTTGCGCGATTTGAATTGTCCTATCTCCGTTCGGTAAGCAACGATATTCTCTGCTATACCGGGGCCTATGCCGCTTACATAAGCCAGCAAATGTTTACTCGCTGTGTTCAGGTTCACACCCACCGTGTTCACGCAGCTTATCACCGTCTGGTGAAGCCTTTCCTTTAGCCTGAATTGGTTTACATCATGCTGGTACTGGCCCACACCAATGCTCTTGGGGTCTATCTTCACCAGTTCCGCCAATGGGTCCATCAGGCGGCGGCCTATGCTCACGGCCCCACGCACAGTTATATCCTGCTCCGGAAATTCCTCCCTCGCCGCTTCCGATGCAGAATACACAGAGGCGCCGTCCTCGTTCACCAGAAATATCGGCAGGCCCAGGTTCAGTTTTTTTATGAACTGCTCTGTTTCCCTGCCTGCAGTGCCATCGCCTATGGCAAAGGTTTCGGTTTTGTATTCTTTTACTAATGCCCTTATTTTATGTTCTGCATCTATCAATCTTCCCGGCTCATGTATATATATAAGCTCTGTCTTTTTAAGCGCACCGCTATCGTCTAAGCATACCACTTTGCATCCGCTTCTGTAGCCGGGGTCAATAGCCAAAATATGCTTGCCACCCAGAGGAGAACTTAACAATAGCTGCCTCAAATTCTCTGCAAATACAGTGATCGCTTCTTCGTCTGCTTTTGCTTTCAGCGCAGTCCTGAATTCTGTTTCCAGGCTGGTATGCAGCAGACGCCTGTAAGCATCTTTTATGGCTTTCTTCACCTGCTCTGCTGCCGTATTGTTGGCCTTTATATATTGCTTCTCCAGCAACTGCAAAGCATCTTCTTCAAGCGGCGCGATATTCATTTTCAATACGCCCTCCATAAATCCCCGCATCACGGCCATCATGCGGTGCGATGGTATTTTGGATATCGGCTCTGTAAAATCGAAATAGTCTTTGTACTTAATGCCCTCCTGTTCTTTATCGGTCCACACCTTGCTTTGTACAGTGGCTGTGCGCTCAAACAGCCTGCGTATCTTTCCGCGTGCTTCGGCATCTTCATTCACTATCTCGGCTATAATATCCCTTGCGCCCTGCAAAGCCTCATCAGCGCTTTTTACATTTTCATTTATATAAGCACTTGCTTCTGTTGCCGTGTCAAAACTTGTTTGTTCCAGTATTTTTAATGCAAGTGGTTCCAGTCCGTTCTCGCGGGCAGTCTGTGCTTTTGTTTTTCTTTTGGGTTTGTAGGGCTGGTATATATCCTCCAGCTCTGCAAGGCTGGTGGTCGCATCCAGTTTGGCTTGCAATGCAGCCGTCATCTTGCCCTGCTCGGTGATGGTGCTCTCAATAAAAGTTTTCCGCTCCGAAAATTGTTTCTGAAATTCCGCTTCTTCTTTTATGGCCATTATCTGCACCTCGTCCAAGGCACCTGTCTTGTCCTTGCGGTAGCGGGCAATGAAAGGCACTGTTGCATTCTCTGCCAGCAGGTTCAGCACGGCAATTACGTTCTGCTCCTTTATATTCAGCTTATGCGCTATGTTCTGCGAAAATTCTATCATGTCTTATACTTATTCGGGCTGCGAATGTAAGAAATTAATTTGCGGTGATTTATTGTGTTAGTTTGATTGTTTTTATAGATATTAGCCTAAGGTTAGAAAGGATTTTCAATGAAATTCGATTTTTCAAAACATGCTTTGGAGCAGATGGATCTTAGACAAATCGGCAAAGCTGTTGTCCGAAAGATATTGAACGATCCGGGGCAAGTACTTGAAGAAAATGGTAAAAGAATCTATCAATCCATTGTTACAACAAGGGGTAAAGAGTATTTAATCCGTATCTTTGTTAATTATCATAAAGACCCAAATTTGGTAATTACGGTATACAAAACATCAAAAATCAGCAAATATTATGAAGGTGAAATATGACAAGGATGTAGATATTCTATACATAGTTCTCAGTGATAATAAAATTGCTGAGAGTGATGAAGAAAAGCCCGGCGTAATTCTTGATTATGATAAAACAGGTTCTATTGTTGGTATCGAAATTTTAGATGCGTCCAAGAAAATGAAAAATCCTACCAAAGTAGAATACGAGGTGGCTTAATATTCCATTTCGTTATCTCAAATACTTGGCAAAAGCACTATTTTTCTTTTTGACTATAACATATTTTATCTCTTCATTTTCTTTTAAAGCTGCTATCCTTGTCTTGCTGTTTTGATCTGTGTAGTAGGCAAGTGTTTGTTCCAGCATTTCCAATGTTTGCTCGTCATTGATGCCGTTAATCTTTTGCACCAGCTTGGTTCGCCGCTCGTTCAAACTCATAAAATAGTATTTGTATAAAGTTAAAGAATTCTATCAAGCATTATTCTGCAAATTCTAAAATTCTGGAAATCCTGAGTCAGACATTTTCGCGTCTTCCTTCAAGCACGTGCTCACACTCGAGTATCACAATTATACGTTAGCTTCATTAATCTTTAAATTCTCCAAACCTCATTACTCCATTTCTATCAAACTCTATTACTTTTTTAAAATTAGTGTCCCAAATTAAAAAACTGACCCTTCCTAAAATACTTTCTATAGCCTTCCCAATGTATTTCTTTGATATTTCTATAGATTCATTTCTTGTATGTGCTATATAAAGATTATCACTGTCGAAATGTTCATTGATTTTTTTAATTATTGAATCTCTATTCATTTCATCACCATTTCCAATATAAACCCATGCCCCGTTTTCGCGGGTATTGTTCATCCATTCAACTTTATTTTGATTACGGTGGCTTACTATATATATTAAACGAGATTCCAAATCGGTAATGTTTTGTTGCAGCAAAAAGCTATACCAAAGTAATCTTAATATTTAAGAATTTGAAAATTTCGTCCTGCGCGAGTCTTCTCCTTCAGGGACTCGCGCATACTCGCCTAGGGCAATATATTACAGCACCAACTGCTCATACAATTCCGTAAGTTTCCCTGCAGGGTCTTCATTTAGCCCTGTATGCACTTTTGATATCTGTACTATAGTGCTGCGGTTTGCAGAAAGCCAGCGGAAGCGCTCTGCTATAGGTAAGGCAGCAATAGCGCCCGCTTCTTTATCGCCTTTGCATATACTTTCAAAAGACTCCAGGTATTTCTGTGTTTCTTTAATATCTACATCGCCGAAAAAAGCACGCAGGCGTTTTTTGTCCAGGCTAAATTTCACGTCCAGGAATTTCTGGCCGGCAGCATATAGCACAACGCCAACGTTCAGGAATTCCTCACGCTCCACCCTGGGCACCAGGCGAATTACCGCGTACTCATACGACTTCTTTTCTTGCATGCTTTACCTCTTTTATAAACAATTTTGCATTCTGTATGCGGCTTACAAGATAGGTCTCGTATGCCAGCCTGTTCTCTGCCGCTGTGGCGAAAGGGCTGTCTTCTTCCAGCCATTCGTCGGGTATCTGTTTCAGAATATTCTGTATCACTTCTCTTGTCAGTATCTCACGGCTTTTTTTGTTCACCTTATCAAGCATGCTTGCCTTTCGTATCAGCACATGGTTCTTTATCATGCTAAATGGCCTCAGGGCTTGTTCGGCAGGCGGCAGGTCCCATTTATAATGAAAGTAAAGAGAGGCGCCGTGGTCTATAAGCCACAGCCCGCGTTCCCATATCAGCATATTGGTATTGCGGGCAGTTCGGTCTATATTAGTGATCAGGCTGTCAAGCCAAACTATCTGGCTGGCCAGTTCATGGCCTATCTCCTTTACATTCGGGTCAAAGCTGATAGAGCAGGGCAGGTAACGCAGGGCTATATTAAGGCCCACGCTGGCTTTAAACTGGGCTTGTATATCCTCATCGGGTTCCATGCGGCCATACGCCTCATCCAGTTGTGCAAATACCAGCTCCGGTACATTAAGGCCAAGCGCGCGTGCTATCTCACCACCTATCAATTCAGCTATCAGCACTTTAGGGCCTTGCGCAGCACCACGAAACTTGATAACATATTTTTCGCCATCGTCTGCTTCTATAAGGCCGGGCTTTGAGCCCCCCTCGTTCAGAGGCAAAATATAGCGGTCCACACGTACGGTCCTGAGTTGTGGCACTGTATAAAGCATTTTTACATTTATTTGTACAAAAATAGAATAATATGCCTGGGTTTTATGAGGGCCAGTAAGTTTATCCTTGCATCCTATGAGGGCCTCTTCCATCAATGACCTGCGCATACCCGTGCAGGGCAAAAGAACTGAAACTTTATCATATTGTCTTTATAAAATTATTGCCGCCTTGTTGCCTTTTGTTGCCGGGTAGGTTGCCGTTGATATGGGTTTTTAATAGTGTTTATTTGATTGGTTTTTAACTGTTTATAATTTTTAATAGAGCTAAAGTTGCCGTTTTGCCTGTTCCGCTATATTTGCCGCTTTTGTTAATGGAATAATATGTTGTATCGTCCTGATATTGGGTTGTGTTTGCTAATAAATTAAGGCTTATTTTTTGAGAATAGGATGGGTAGGTGTGAGCATTTTATGAGCAAAATACTGCTCATATATTTCCCAAAAGTTCCCATACTTTCCCATATTTTCACATCAAAAAATAATATGTGAATTTGGTGGTATTGATTTTCAATGGCTTAGGTGGTATAATCCACATTGTGTTTCCCATTGCCCCCCAAACCCGGTTTCCCAAACGTCGTAAAGGACAAATTTTCAATTAACTGAAAACGGTTTGTGGTTTATAAAAAACAGTAAGCCGAGTTAAAAAACACATAAAGATACTATTGCGAAAAACGCGTTTCCAAATTTATTTTTGGGAGTGGCTGTGGGTAAGGAAAGTATTTTGTTAATGGGCTGTAATGTAGGACAGTGGCTGTTTCCGCAAGAGGAGGCTTGCAGTATTTTAGGACGAAGGGAGAGAATAATTTTGATTATTTATTTATATAGGTATAGGTTTGAATCTTGGCATCTTTTCCAAATGGTTTTCCATTAATGATGGGTATTATTATTGTGTCATTTTTAGGGTAAGCGTTACATTCAAAAACAACTTTGAGTGATATATTATTGATTTGACTTTTACTATGAATTTTGTTAAGAGACCAAAGAGTATATTCATTATTATCTTGTCTAAATTTGTCGTTACTATCCGAAGAAAAAATAAAAATATCCGGGACTCTATATTCGCAGTCAAAAGGCAATGTTTTGGTTTTACTTATTTTGATTTGGTATTTATCAATATTATTAAAGGAATAGAAGACAGTCCCCATAAATGAACTGTCATCATCATTATCTTTATAAGAAGCAAAAAAGTTAATTTCAGAGTTAGGAATACTGGCCTTAATGATTTTTACATCACCTTTGATAATTAAGTCGCTCCGAAAATCATATACTGCAAATGCATCATCACCACCACAACAACCATATTTTACTGTTTTAAAATGGTCGTTCTCGAAAGAAAGGTTATCACATTCTTTTTTAATCAATAAGGGCTTATGGTGGGGGCCCTTAAAGGTGTTATTTCAACTTTTATGTTTTTTTCATCTGTTTCACCTCCTTGATATTTAGTAGTAAATGTTGTGAATTTTGCGATATAGTATTCTCCTTCATCTCTATCTAAAGCCAAAGGGACATCATTAAAAATTTTTCCAAAAGGATTTCTTATATAGAAAAGCATTTCATAATGTATCTCAGTTGATTTGTAGTACCACCCTACATTTTCTCCTTTCCCATCTTTGAAGATTCGAATTGTAGACTGACCCTTATCGGTAAAAATAATTTGATTCGTATCATTAGAATTAATAGGCTTTTTAAATTGAGATTTAGCATCAATACTTATTAATTGAACTGTAAAGAAAATAAGGACAAATCGAAATCCCATATTGTATATAGTTAAACTTAAAAATAGACAATTTACATTTGACATGAAAAATATTTTTACTTCAAGGCAATTGTGAATTTTTTAATCTTCATAAGGTTTATCAAAAAAAACGGGCCACAATTTTTGACAAATGCATTAACTAAGGAAAAATCCAGAATCTGAAACGAATATCCTTTCTTCCTAACTTTACCATCTGATCGCGCACTCACGATTTACGACTTACAACTTATGGCTAAAGACTCGCACTTCACCCGCATGATCCAACTCGTCAACTCCTTCTTCAATGTGAAGAACGACCCCGAGCAACTGGACGTGAATGAGAAAGTAATTGAAAGATTAAGAGAGATACACCCGGCTACCATGTCGGAATATGTGGAAGGTGATGGCCCCGTGGTTTGGATATTGCTCATACCTACCACTTATGATGTGATGGAGCGGTTTATAAAAGGAACCATCTCTGAAAAGCAATTGTACGAAGAGACAAGACCCGGGCAGGTATATGAGGCGATCTACCTTTGCTCGGCATCGGTGCTGGAAGAATACCGGCGCAAGGGCCTGGCAGGCAAAGTTGCCCTTGAAGCCATACAGAAAATAAGGAAAGACCATCCCATCAAGGCACTCTATTACTGGCCCTTCAGCGATGAAGGCAAAACCCTTGCCACATTCTTATCAAAGACCCTCGGCCTGCCCCTTTACGAAAGAAAGGGCGGTCATTAGCGATATAAGACAACACTGCAATTGCATTTTTTGAAATAGCCCCGACCTTCAGGTCGGGGTAATGATAGTAAAAAATTATTGGCTTTAGCCGAAACTATTTTAAAAGCATATTTCTGACATATTGTTTGGCTGAAGCCATTTATATTATTTTCTATCCCCGACCTGAAGGTCGGGGCAACTATTGAAGCATTGGTCAGGTGCCCAACACCGGCAGGTTTTTTCTGCGAGTATCCGCTATAAAATATTTTACCCGGACACAGCATGTCAGCGTTTTCAGCGCGTTTCTGCGGGAAAAATTTTTAGCGCCTCACCGTAAAATTGAATAATAATCCAAATTGTTTTAATTTACTGGAATATTAGTTTGGTAACATTAAGATAATACAGGACAAGATGCGCATGAAAAAATTCTGTACCATTTCTACATCCTTACTGCTAAGCACCTTTACCGTATTCGGAGCGGGCTTCCAACTCAACCTGCAAGGCGTGCGGCAACTGGCCATGGGTGGCAGCGGCACCGCTTACCCCTGGGATATATCCTGCATTTTCTACAACCCCGCCTGTATATCCTATATGGATGGTTTCCAGGCCTATGCCAGCCTTGTTGCCCTGATGCCCAATGCCCAATATATTTCCGGCACCTACAGCACCCGCACACAGGCGCAAGTATTTTACCCCTTCAATGTTTATATAGGTGGCCCGCTGAAAAGTAATAATCGTATTGGCCTTGGTTTGGGCATTTATACACCTTTCGGTAGTGGCATAAAATGGGATGATGACTGGACAGGGCGCTATGCTATCAGGTCCAGCAATTTGGAAGCTATTTATTTTCAGCCTACCGCTTCTTATAAGATCAATGATATTTTTTCAGTAGGGGCAGGACTTATTTATGCCTATGGCAATGTGGACGTAAAGGCCGCCATACCTGTGCAGAGCCAGCAGGGTAGCACAGACCCCGCCTCGGAACTGTCGGGCAATGCGAATGGCTTTGGATATAATATCGGCCTTCATGCCAAACCGATGAAGTGGCTGCAACTGGGCCTCACTTATCGCTCGCAGGTGAAAATGAAAGTGAGCAATGGGGACGCCTCCTTTACTGATATACCGGAATCTATTTCGAACATGTTCCCGGTGGGTACGAAGTTTAATACAAGTTTGCCTCTGCCGCAGGTAGTGTCATTTGGTGTGGCCGTAAACGCGACCGAAAAATTAGTCGTGCAAATGGACATTAATTATGTAGGCTGGAGTTCTATTGACTCACTTAAATTTGATTTTACAAATCATACTCAGCTCTTGAAGGATAACCATTCCCCGCGCCACTATCAAAACACAGTGGCGATACGTTTAGGTGCACATTATGCGCTCACAGATAAATGGGCGCTTATGGCTGGTGCCGCTTACGACCCCACGCCAGTTACAGATGGTTTTGTTTCGCCCGACCTGCCCGATGCCAACCGCATTGTATTGACAGGAGGCCTTGATTTTAAACTCAACCGCAAAATCAACATCATGGCAGCGTTTGAATATGTAACAACAGCCAAACGTGATGGTTCTTTTGATTATGCGGGCCTGTCAGGCACTTACCAAACCAAGGCATTAAGCCCATGCCTTGGCGCAACTTATAATTTCTAAGAGATAAATGAAATTTCAGATGAAACGAATTTATACGATATTCTTTATAGCTGTCTTGCTTATTGCAGGCTGTAAGCCTAATCTTACTACCACTAAGCCTGTGGCAGGTACTGCGGATTTTTCAAAGTACCTTGCTGTAGGCACTAATTTCACTGCGGGATTTGCAGACGGAACGCTTTACAAAACAGGCCAGCAAAATTCTTATCCCTCCATCTTAGCAACGCAGTTCAGTATGGTTGGCGGTGGTGCTTTTGTGCAACCGCTTTTACAAACCGATGCCGGCTATCCATCGGCAAAACTGGTGCTGGGCTATGCTACAGATTGCAGCGGCACAAGTTTAGGCCCTGTAAATTTCACAGGCAGCAATAGTGGAGATGCGGCATCTGTCGCGTCGCAGGGGCCGTTTAATAATGTAGGAGTGCCGGTTATAAAATGCAGCGATTATTTAACCGTTGGCTTTGGCAACCAAAATCCCTATGCTGCACGGTTTTTTGCCAATCTTGCTACCGAAACACCGCTTATGGAGGCCATGAGGCTGGGGCATACTTTTTTCACATGCTGGTTGGGGCCTTATGATGTATTGTTATATGCTGTGTCGGGAGGCACAGGAAATGTACCTGGAACACAACTCCCTGACATTTCAGACACAGGCATATTTCGACATGTATATACTACGGTAGTGGATTCACTGACTAAAAATGGAGCAAAAGGAGTGCTTATTAATGTGCCAAGTATATCAGGCATGCCTTTTTTTACAACTATTCCTCCAAATGGCTTGGTATTGGATCCTACACAAGCTGCTGCCTTGAATAGCCAATGGGCGTCAAACGGCAATATGAGTTTCCATAGCGATTCTAATTATTTTGTTGTTACAGATTATGCTTCGCCAAATTATACAAGGCAAATATATCCTGATGAATTTATATTGCTTTCTGCAAACGATTCCATTAAATGCGCAGGCTGGGGCAGCAAGATCCCTATATCTACAAAATATGTTCTTACGAGGGCTAAACTTGCAAACATTACAAGCTATATAGGCTACTATAACAATATTATACAACAAGCAGCCACAAAGTACAGCATACCCTATATAGACATCAACGCTTACATAACAACATTGCAAAGAGGAATGGCGTTCAACGGAGTTAATTTTTCAACACAGTATATAGCCGGAGGGGCTTTTTCATTGGATGGCATACATTTTACTCCAAAAGGTTATGCGCTTATTGCTAATGAGATCATCCGCAACATCAATAACGCGTATCATTCCACCATACCTTATGTGGATGTGAACGCGTACAGTGGCATTAAATTTCCCTAAAATAAAAACAGGCAGTCTTTGCAGATCTGCCTGTTTTTAAAATGGCTTGAATTATATAAAGTCTTCGAAGTTTTATTCTATTGTCAATTTTCTTATTACAGGCAAATAGTCTTGCCCGTTGTATATTCTGACTACATACATTCCTTTAGCGAAGTGAGAAGTATTGATATCGTAGTTCTTTTTGCCGGCTGCATTAGTATGCAATACCATCCTGCCCGAAATATCGTAAACATAGATGTCGCCGATAGCTAAAGATGATTTGATTGCCACTTCAGTGCTGGCAGGATTAGGATATAAGTCGAGGTCGGGGTTTTGCGTTACTTCATTTACGCCTGCAGTGCCGCACACCAGTGTGTAGAGGAAATTAGTAACAAGGGAGTCGACACGCGGAAATTTGGTCGGGTTATTATCCCATGGCACATGACCATCACCGGGGAAAACCAAACTCCAATGATAAATACTTTCTGCATTATACTGGGACTCTAATGAACCTAAACCGCATAGTGTTACAGGTATTGTATCGCCAGTGATCGGAACGGGCTTTCCACAAGTATAGGGTACTACTTCGTCCTGGTCGCCCTGCGCATTTACAGACGGCTTATCGCCGGGGCCTATAAGGTTTATTTTATTCAAGCCACCTGCAAGGCTGATGATGGCTTTTGATTTGGTGGTATATCCGGCATTGCCGCTATTGCCTTCAAAACCGCCATTGTTGTTCATGGCATCTACAATATAATTGGGGCATTCGCCCAGGCTGTCGATATAACCAACATGCATATAAAGTACTGCACCTGCAGAGTTGCCGCCTATGAAAATATTGTCAGTATCTATTTTGTAGGTATTAGTCGTTGCTGCGTCCATTACAAAATAACGTATGGCAGCTTTCCCATCACTCATTGCTTTTATTACTACATCAATGATTTGTGCAGAGTCTGCTAATTGAAATATTGTTCCCAAACGGTAATTAATAGATGCAGTAACATAGCCTCTCTGGCAAAGGTTGCGGCATAGCTGCACACAAGTGCTGTCGTCATTGCTTGTGCCAGATATAAAAGTGCCGCCATGGGCCATTATTACTAATGGCCTTTTGGTATAAGTATCACCTGTGGGCTGATAAATATCCATCGACAGGCTATAGGTGGTTGAGTAAGTTACAGTGGTAACAGTATAGGTTGGGAAAATAGTATTGAGGTATCTCCCATTCCCGCACTGGGCTTTGGAAACCTGCCCGCATAATAAGCCCATACATACAAGCAATACCGAGTAGAGTTTTGTATTCATAAGTATTATTTTTTGGTTAATTATTTGGTGTGTATCTGCAATGTAAGAATTATAATTATAAAAATGAATTTTTTATATGAATGGGTATTTATGTACTAAACAGTGGGGTACATTTTTTAAAGAGGGATTGAAAACTATTTTTTAGGCAGGCCCATACACGTTTATTGTAAATAGTTTATATTTATGGGAATTATAGGATAGAGAAGAAAAATTTGCATGGCGACATCTGCTAAGGTTCGAATTCGATACCTGCCCGGTATTAGTTTCCTGGTAATTGGTGTGGGTGTATTAACCCTCATTGGCTGGCAATTTGATATTGCGAGGCTTAAAAGCATTGTGCCGAATGCTACACCCATGAACCCGGTAACTGCTATTACTTTTATCCTAAGCGGCGCTTGGTTATTGACCTGGTCCAGGTATAAAAATAAATACAAAGCAGGAGGCTATTTAATTGCCTGTATTATTTCAGCTATTGGGCTGTTACATTTTATTAGTTATTTCTTTGCCCTCGACAATGTAAGACTGGACTATTTATTGTATGCAGACAAAATAAGAAACAGCAATATTCCCAATAAAATAGCGCCGAATACAGCCTTCCTTTTTCTTCTATGCGGCATTGCAATGTTTATCAATAATTCAAGGCAAAAGCT
>JABDGU010000014.1 GCA_013285905.1 Bacteroidota bacterium
ATGGATGCTAACGCCTCCTTCAACAACTCACGGATACCTTTACCCGGCAGCAAATCTTGTAGAAAAGTACTCAGATGGCTCTTTCGTTTATGTAAAAATGACACCGGATTCGAATTATCTTGTTGGCTATCTGGACACAGTAAATAATTACAACATCCACTATCCCAACTCGGTATTATTTGCGGTACGCCCTATTACATTCGGAAATATTGCTATAGACAGCTTCTCTACCACTTTCGTATCAGGTAGCACCAGTTATACCGGTGCGGGTTTGTGTACAATAAGAGCTGATGCCTATGGAACACTGATACTCCCCAACGGAATCTATAACAATGTACTCAGGATTAAAATAACACAGGCGCAAACAGACACAATACCTTCGGGGCCAACAATTCTTAGCACTACAACAATAAGCTATGTATGGTTCGATAACTCCCACACCTCAGCACTGTTAAAAATAGATTCCACCATTTCAGGGGGTAATATTACAGCGGCAGTAGAATATTTAATTGACGAGTCGACGGGTGTAGCAGAACAAACAATTACGCAAAGCGGCTTTATGCTCTATCCCAACCCTTCAGATGGCCAGTTCAAATTTTCCACAGCAGACAGGGGCCTGTTAACTATCTGCAACACCTTGGGCCAGCTAATTGAATCAATTTCGATAACAGAAAATGAAATTTCCATATCCACGGCCGGCTTGACCTCAGGCATTTATTATGCTACTTTCCAGACCGAAAAATATAAGCAAAGCTCAAAATTAGTAGTGCAGCATTGATCTGAAAAACAAAAGCCATGAGATAGCTCTCATGGCTTTTGCTATTATGCTGACTTTCTGCAATTATATAGACCCTCAGCATCTACGGGCATTTGCCAATGCCCTTTATAACAATGCCAGTTTGCCTTAAATTTTTCTTTTTCTTCTTCGGTCATGCTGGCCCATTTTCTCCACATCTGCATTTTCCAGTGGTGCCCGCCCCAGTTCCGCCTGCCCTTGAACCCGCCAAACAATATCTTCGACAATACTAATACCCCCATGGCCTGGAAGAACGTAATAGTGCTCACGTGCAAGACAATAGGCAATATGCCATTCCATAATAACATTACTATGCCGCTAAGGGCAAAAAGTACAGCGGTGCCAAATAATATAAAAAGGGGCACTTTCCTTATCCAATATTTTTTCATGTTTTAATTATTTTTTATCAAAGCTACATAACAGCGTAAAGCTATAATAATGCTTTTCGGTTATGATGGGACTGGAGTAGGTGAATGAAAGGAATTTAACGGTGAAAAAGCAAAATGTTAAATTGTTTATTGTTTCATGGCTGTTTAACTTTTGGGCACTACCTTAGTCTTAAAATAATAAAATCATATAGGATGAGTAAGCATTTGGCATTCCTGATCGTCGTAATAAGTTTGTTCATGGTGTCCTGTTTTAAGGAAAACATAGGTCCCCAAGGCCCGGCCGGCCCATTATTTGTCGGCACTATTAGGGGGCATGTTTGGTTGTATGATCAATACGGAACACGCATGGATACAGGACTTGCAAATGCCCAGGTAACACTTACCAACGGTGTTTTAGATACCGTAGTGCCCACAGATGCAAGCGGGGCATTTACCTTCCCTAATATCACCACCGGCAATTATACTATTACAGCACATGTCTTAACTAATGGATATGGCGACACCCAGCTTCCTGACTTCCAATATCTAAGTGGCACCCTGAATAAGGATGTAAAGATGTCTGTTATACCGAATTTCTGGCCCGATAGTGTAACAGCTATTCAATCAGCTGCTACACCTAATGACTCTTTAGTAATATATTTTACCGCCGATACGCATGCGAGGAGCTATATTATTTTTATAAACAGTTCTGCTACGATAAATGGTACAGTTACAGGCTACTTACTGAGTTATGTAAAGAATTTACCTGCCAATCAAACTAAGGCTACAGTACTGATACCCGCCAGCGACTTGCATGATGTAGGTATTAACACAGGGGCAACAGCTTATTACGCAGTTTATGGCTACCCGGTAGCCAATGCTTCCCCTTACGAAGACATCAGCACCGGGAAGAATATTTATACTGCTTTGAGCCCGGTAGCAGTTTATGCAAATGCAGTAGCTCCATGATAAGTACAATTCAGTTTAAAAGAACTTACTATTTGGGTTAAGACTATAAACGCCCCGACCAACGGGCTCGTTTGTCATTATATTTTTTATTGTTTATAAAAAGTACACTCATTGAATGGGAAATCAATTATACATAATTCATCTTTTGAAATTGATTTAATTTTTAGCACAGTCCCAGTGTTTTCGTCATAAAGGCTGATAGTCCCTTCTATTAAAAGCCATTTACCAAATAACAAAAGTTCATTACCATAATAAAAACTAAACATATCATTTTTGAAACAAAATAAATAACCTCTGTCTTCGACATTAGATGCAATTGGGTTGAATCCATCATCACTATAATCACCCATTGGACTAATATTAATAGCTTTTTTATCACATTCGCATTTATGAAACTGTGAACGTGAATAGGAAAATTGTTTTTTCTCCCCCTCATTTATTGCTTGTACCCTGAAAGTATCAGCCACCATAGATTCGAAAAATTTTATTGGGATCAAAGTACTATCTCCCTTTTTAAAAGAGAATATATAACTTGAATTATCGTCTTTCATTTCAATTATCGTGCCTTTCTGAATATAGTGACCAGACATTATAAGTTCATCCCCGCTCATATCGTGATAAAAACAACTCGAGTAGAGAACAAAAGATGAATCGTTTATTAAAAATAGTTTAGGGAAACACGGCTTCCCAACAGTAAATGATTCATACTTTTGAAATTGAGCTAATGCACCATAGCTCAAAAGAAAATATACAAAAAACAGGAAATGTCTTTTCATTAGCTATTTATCATTTTAGCCATGGGGGCTCGAAATATAATGGGGCATATATTTTTAAATTACCATAGTAATAGTCTTTAATTTTATTTGAGCCTGGCCAATACCAAATACTTTTATAATACTTTAATTCAATCCGGTAAGCAGCACCTTCTGATTGCTTTTGCGTTGTTCGGTTCCATTTCAAATTGTTCTTAAAAGCCATGTGTATGTCATATGCATGGGTCATTTCATGCACCAGCAGGCCGTTAAATTCTTGCTGATTGAAATTATCTATCACATAAGGAGAAAAATAGGTAAAGCCTTTATCTGGGAAAAATCTATCATTCATTGTTGTTGCATAGGCATATTCCAGATTGGGAGCTATAAATAGTCCATTTTTTGCTAAACCATATCTATCAGGCACTTTAGCAGAATGCCCTGATGAATATTCACTGACATCATCTATAAATGGAGGCCTGCCTTCCCATCTGTTCTGTTCATGATTTACGAAAGCATTTCTACTATCCTCATTATTATATTTATTTGCTCGTTTTATGCCCTCCCGATACTCCTCTTCAGTGGCATGCCCGGGTGCTGTTGGAGTGAATAGAGAAATTATCGCCCCCCTGCTAAAGCCGGCTTTGCCAACAAGCAATCGCGCGCTGTCATTCAAGTTCAATTGCTTGGAACCGGAAAAATAATCAGTATCAGGCACAACAATATTATTTGCAGCCACATTTGCAGAGGCCGCATTGCCTTGCAAAGTCCATGATAAAGTTGGAACGAAAGGGGAAAATGGTAGTAGCAATAAAAATACCCCGGCAAGAAATTGATGTGCCTCAGCACTTGCTTTCATAATAAATGTTTAACCCTAATTTAGTTAAAGAAATTAATCTCCAGTTCGGGATTCCGAAGTGTATATAGAACTCAAAGATATAATGCCTTTTTGTAAAAGGGTTAATATATTGAGACATTGAACTATTGCGAATTAAAACAGCACCTTATACACATCCTCCACCTTGTTCACGGTGCGGATATCTATTTTATAGTTTTTCTTGTCAAGGCCTTTTGCATTCGCTTTGGGTATAAATATAACATCCATGCCCAGCTTGTCGGCCTCAGCTATGCGCTGGTCTATACGGTTCACCGCGCGTATCTCTCCGCTCAGGCCTATCTCGCCTACCAGGCATATATTAGATGGTAATGCTTTATCCTCGAAAGAAGAAAGGAGGGAGCATACCACAGCAAGTTCTATGGAGGGGTCCTCAATTTTCAAGCCACCTGCAATATTTACAAATACGTCTTTGGCCCCGAAGTGGAAACCACCGCGTTTTTCCAGCACGGCAAGTAATAATTGCAGGCGCCTCGGGTCCAGGCCGCTTACCGTGCGTTGCGGTGTGCCATATACTGCTGTTGTTACCAATGCCTGCACTTCTATCATCAGTGGCCTCATGCCTTCCATAGTGGCGGCAATGGCTATGCCCGACAGGGCTTCCTCGTGTTGGGATAATAATATTTCAGACGGGTTGCTTACTGCCCTCATGCCCTGGGCTACCATTTCATATATGCCCAACTCCGATGTAGAACCAAAACGGTTTTTCAAAGTGCGGATGATGCGGTAAGCATAATGGCGGTCGCCCTCGAATTGCAGCACAGTATCAACCATGTGTTCCAATACCTTGGGCCCGGCTATAGAACCCTCTTTGGTGATGTGACCGATGATGCAAACCGGCACATTGGTTGCTTTGGCAAAGCGTTGCAGCTCTGCCGCGCACTCCCGCACCTGCGATACAGAGCCCGCCGCTGACTCTACATAAGATGACTCCATGGTTTGTATGGAATCTATAATGACCAATTGAGGCCTTACTTTTTTAATTTCCTGGAAGAGGGTATTGGTATCGGTAGCTGTAAGCAAATAAAGTTCGTTGTTCTTAATACCTATACGGTCTGCACGGAGTTTCACCTGCTGGGAACTTTCCTCACCAGAAACATAGAGTATCCTTATGTTCTTCCATTGTAAAGCAACCTGCAGAAAGAGGGTTGACTTACCAATGCCCGGCTCACCCGCCACGAGTATAACAGAGCCGGGCACCATGCCACCACCTAATACACGGTTCAGTTCGCTATCTGGTGTTTGCATACGCTGCTCATCCTGCACTATCACCTCATCTATCTTATGGGCCTTGCGTTTTTCTTTACCACCGTCCTCATCCCAGTTCACTACTTCGGCCTTGCCTGTGTCTTCACGTTGTATCACTTCTTCCACCAAAGAATTCCATGTGCCGCACGATGGGCACTTACCCGTCCACTTCGGAGTTTCAAGTCCGCACTGCTGACAAAAGAATGCTGTTTTTGTTTTGGCCATAAAGAAGATTAAAGATAGCGCTAAAAAGAAAAAAGCCATCCCGAGTATTCGGGACGGCTTACTTACTAACCCATTAAATTCACAACTTGTTACAAATGTAGGTAAGTAGAACCGAGGAAAAAAACGGAAATTCCTTTGCCCGAATTGATTTTTTAGATATAGTGTTTATTCGTATTAATTTTTCTGTTTTATAGATTGACAGTCAATAGATTAAGTCAAATTTTAGCATTTAAAATGTGAATATCTTCCTCAAAATAAACCCAAAGTTTATAAAAAGATAACATTTTATAAAACAAATAAAATAATATAATTATTTTAAAATACGATTAGTTTTAACTGGTTTTCAGGATTCATCCTTCATTTTCTTAGCCACGGCTTCCAGGGTTCTATAAAAGCCCGTTCCGTACTTGCGGGTAAGCGAATCTTTGAGGAAAATATAAACAGGAACCTTTAATTGTTTGCCCAATTTGCAGGCGGGTTTGCAAAGTGTGGGTCTCGGGTCATAATTCACCATTTCAAAACCATCGGTCTCTTTAATACGGATGGGGAATAAATGGCAGGATATCGGTTTTTGAAAATCTACAACTCCTTCTTTCCAGGCTTTTTCTATTCCACATTTCACAATGCCCAACTCATCAGTATAACCATAAGCGCAAATACCACCATTAATGGTTGGGGTTACATAGCCAAACTCAGGATCGGTGGTATGGGTGCCTTGCTTATCTATCTCTTTAATATATTCTTTAGACAGGTAGGGATTTACTTTGGGATAGATGCGGGCAAGTATTTTTGTTTCCTCTTTTGTCAGCGGCGCCCCGCAGTCACCATCCACACAGCAGCCTCCTTTGCATTTGTTGAGGTCGCATACAAATTGTTCTTCCACTATCTCATCACTCAACAATACATTGTCAATGGCGATCATAAATTATAGCAAACATTTAAAGGGCAAATATACTATTTTGAAATGTGCTTTATCATCTTTAAAGCCAATGTTATTTAGTTGAGGGAAAAGTCCGAAGGACTGGTATGATTATAATAAAAAAACAAATAAAAACAGACGCAAACCCCAACGGGGTGGTATTATTTAATGGCATACGATCCTTTGTTGAGTGTCATTAATTATTGGCGGACTCACACTATGTCACCCCTATGGGGTTTAATTGTGTAATGCTAATCGCTTTTTCTATAATTATATCATCCCTTCGGGATTAAATATTAAAGGATCAGTATCACATATTAATATAAGTCATCAGCAGGTTGAACCTGTCCTGTACATTTTCGTCCTGGGCGGTTTCGCCATATACCTCTTTTACTTTATAGTTGTGGCGTTCCATTGCAGCTACTACGCCCTGCAGGTCGCTGCGGTTTGTTTTTATGGTCAGCTCCAGCATACCTGTTTCGGGTATGGTGCGCAATTGGGTATTGGTAATGCCTACATCTTCGTTTTCGCAGATGCGGGCAATTTCGTACAATGAATAATCGCGTGGGGCAATTTCTACCACCATGATAGCACCGGCCAATTGTATGCCTCCGTTCTCCACCATAAAACCCGACAGGCCTTCGCTTTTTATGGCGCCTAAATAATTATTGTCATTATCAACAACCGGCACAATTGACAGGTTCTGAACATGCGCCACCCGCAATGCCTCATAAGGGTGGCCTTTTGCAAAAATGGCAGGTTTGTATGTCAGAAAATTGGCAAGGATAAGGGGAGAACCCGGTTCATCCCAATCTAAAAGGTCGTTTTCCCTCACAAGGGCCATATACTTCTCATCAGAAACGAGTGGTAAAGCGTCCAGGCCATTGTCTTCCATCATCTGAAGGGCCTGGCTGCCGGTGTCTGTAAGTGATAAAACGGGTATTACGGGAGAGATCAATTTTTCTATTAACATATATTCAGCTATTCTATTGCTGCTTAATAATACTAATGCAAATTACGCACCAATTTACATTGCATCGGCTTAAAACAGTACATTTTTACAAAATAATGATAATAGGTGATTTAGTTTCCCGCAGATACCCGCTGAGAAAAAGAAATATAGTTAAAGAATGGTCTCTTGTAGATACTCGCAGACTTTCATGCGCCGTTGTTGGTCGCCTGACCAACAACGACTCTACTGGCAATTGCCCTAACCTTTACGACGTGTTGCCTTTTTCCCGTCAGCAACGCTGCAAGCGGTCAGACGGGTTAATAACAATAGCCCTGACCTTTAGGTCGGGGATGCCATAATACTATATATCGGCTTTAGCCTAAATTTCCCCACTGGTTCAAGTTTGCCGCCAAGCATTGTGTATTGCGAACTTGGACCCATTTCCCACGCGGTATAGCTCCTCCTTCTCATTTGGAGAGGGCCGGGGTGAGGCCCCCACTCGCAACAAAATGTATTTTACTAATCTTAATGCATTAAATTTCCCAATAATAACATCCTCAAAAAACACACCTCAAAAAACCCTCAGGTCGGCGCATATATAGTTCACTGATTAATAATTATTTACAACGAAAATATTTTCTGTCATACGGCAGTTTCACACGTGCCATACGGCAGTTTTACACGTGGCATAGAACTTCGATTTGGAGCATTTTACTTCTCTGCAGACCTTTGCAGCAAATTTAATGATTCAACAAAAAAACGCTGTCAAAATGGAAACAAATACGGTATCAACAACCAAAGAATTAACCCCCAAAACTTCGGCAAAAGACCAACTGCCAACAATGGAACTTATCACAAATCCTGATCCTAGTACCATCAGGAAATTACAGGCTTACACCTCGGGCAGGGAAGAACGTTATAATAAATTTGCAATAGGTATATGCTCCGAGCTAATGCAGGTAAATACGTTCGATGATGTCGAAACCCCCTTAAAGTTTTTCTGGCAGGCCATTAGCACTTTCAACAAATATGCAGCCGAGCCTTTATTGGCGCTCAATATACTTGTTACAAATATGGATGCCATGCTCATGACGCCGGAGCAAAAACTTTTTATATGCACCTGGCTTTGCAAATGCATGAAGTACAATCGTATCAATGATAGAAAGTTGGACAATATCCGTTTGCTGATGGACACCTATTGCAAAAAACTGGGTGCGCAGTGTCAAACCCCCAATAATCCAAAAACTAAAAGCATCCGCGATAAACTTAAAGAGATAGTAAATATCTCTGCCGAAAAAGTATTGGATAATATAGAACACTACGACTCAAAAGACAGCATGAAGATACTTTCCAAATTCGCCTCCCTTGTCATCGAAAAAGAAAACCCTACTTATGAAAAACCACGGGCAATACCTGATAACCCATTGGCACATTACTTGGCCTTGCAGAGGGAATATATGAAACAAAGCCCCAACCCCTAAAATCTTCCTTAATAATTTAGACTTTTTCACTGGCTCCCCTCCCGTCTTTGCGAGGCACGAAGCAATCTGGAGGGCTGGCCTTTAGGCCGGGGTGCTTAACTCCCCTAAACCTTTTTAACTCTGTCTGCCATGTTATCAAAGAAAATAATCCTTGACACCTGCAAATTCATCAGCATTACCGGGCTTTCAAAATTGGGCTGCTTCGCTCTGCCCGGCATATACGAAACTACAATTACATGGCATCTCGAAGAAAAAGAAACAGCCCAAACACACCTCACCATAAATACGTTCGATATTGAACCTTATATAGAACTCCAGTACACTTTCAAAAACGAACCGATAAAATACAAAGTGCACTTGGCAAAAAAGAAAGCCAATATCGGCGGTGGCATACTATGGTTCTTCCTTTGTCCTCAAACAACTAAGTGCTGCCGCAAACTATATTTTATTGGTAAATATTTCGTTCATCGCACTGCAGCCACAAACACAGTCTATGCCATGCAGACCTCCCCCCCCAAACTCCGTCCACTTCTTAAACAAATTAATAATGCACTCCAACTCGAAAATGCTCAGGAATATTTCAATACCAAATACCGCAAATCTCATTATAAAGGCAAACAAACTAAAAAATTCAGAACTGTAATGATGAACTTTACATAAAAACCCCCATCAACCCCCAGGAGTGAAGTCATCTCCTCTATCTGGAACACCCAACCAACAAATGGAAAGCGTTGGGTTAAAGAAGTTTGCTTGTACTACCTGCTTTTAATTTTTTTGCATATTTTACGCAATTAAATATATTGATATTATTTTATAATATGCCTGTACTAGGAAACGATTTATACTGTCCGTCTTGTAATACAAAACAATCCCAAATCAATTTCACTAATTGCGAAGTTTGCGCAAACGATTTGGGGGCACCTAATGTAAATGAACTGAGTACAGATAATGAGTTGAATGCACTCAAGACACGCTATAATAATGCACACCAATACCATTTGAGTAATGGCACAAAAATTGCCTTAAACAATTTTGAAACATTCTTTGGGCAAAATGCGAAAGCAATAATAAATATCGATTTATCGAGTTTAAAAGAATGGCTCATTATTAAGGGTGGGGCTTATAAAAATTATCATAGATTGGTGGACGAGGGTATAAGAAAAGTTAGCAAGCCTGGGGATGACCGAAGGCGCACAATGATAGATAGTTATCTATATGGAAGCTATGGCAGGGACATGGTTTTTGCGGCAATAAGTTTAAATGATACTGGCCTTACATCATATGGGGAATGTAGCGTAATTCTTAATGATATGTCAATTTCCGACCGGGCAACCTTATTGGAAGAAAATTCATATAACTTTGTAAAAACGCATAATGTAAATTTTGAAACACTTGATATACCTTTGGGTTATCGTTCAAAATGGGATAACAAAATAAAATTAGGGACTGCAAAATTATATCAGAAAATAACCACTTCCAATACGGCCGAAGACTATTGCAAATTAGTGCTATATACAGAAGGGGATAGGGATAAAAGACAGAATGATGAATTTATTGAGTTGCATATTTACAAAGGGTTAAGTCCATTAACAGTAAAATCAATTCAGGCACCAACCCCGAAAGACAGAACAAACAGTTTATACTTAAATATTATCAAACGTAAATATCCTGGCAAAATAACAGAAGTTTCATGATTAGGGAAGCCTACATATCAGGTCAGATCAACAAGGCCATTTTTAAAAAGGATGAAGATCACTTTATTCTCGAAAAGGTTTTGAATAGCGATACCTATCGTTCCTATCCCCTCAGTTTAATGGATATGAATAGCTTCTTATTGTCTGATACTGAGATTAAAAAACTTACGGGAATTGCTTGGGATGAAAATACCCTCCATAAAGAATTAGAGGAAGATTATACAAAACAGGAAGCTCTTGACCTTTTCCTCATAAGTCTGGACACCTCAATCGATGATGACCTCAGAAAAGAGGCTATGGACATCTTGGGGGATTCTATTTTTGAAAAGCCTGCTGTACAACAATTTGTGAAAAACAGGGTTTTCGGTACAACTATTCCAAAAGGCTTCGATCCGCTTTCCGCTTTGCACATTGCTGAGCAACTGGATAATAAAGATTTGGCACACTGGTACAAAGACCTCTCCGATGCTAAAGAAATAATACCCTTCGTACGCAATGCATGGAAAACTGCACTCTTGGATGAAACTCATCTGAAAGTAAGTCTGGGAGCCCTTGATAAGGAATTCACAGATAGAGGGATTTTTGCCCACATAGTTTTTGCAGCACTTAAACATAATGAAAGAGCATTCGACATAATAATAGATTCTAAGCTTATTCAAGATTTGCATATTGCACAACCCGCGGTATTCCTTGCTAGGATAAAGCAAGAAGTTGCAAAGTACTTTTCATTTTTAGATGATAATAATAAATATCGGAATCTTGAACTCAATAGAGAGGAGGATGAAACCTGGGAATCAGATAAGCAGCAAACTTTTGAAGAAACACTTACCGAGTTAATTAACAATTTTTCAGGTAGAACCCAGAAAAAATTAAATAATAAGAAAGGTGAAAAAACTAAACTTTTTCGTCCAGGCTCATTTAGAGATGATTACAGTATTCTTGATCAGGTCGCATGGATAAAAGATAAAATTAACAGTGGTTATATTCTACATGCAGAGAATGGTATTCTTAAATTAATTGAATATCAAGATATTAATAGTGATCCAGAACATTTATGCAAATCTTTATCTGATATCGCAGAATGTTATCAAAAAAATAACCAAATTGAACGAGCCGATTTGATTGCATACAAGGCAATGGATTTAAACTCTGAAGATCCAGTTCCATATAATATTATTTCGGAAAATTTAAGAGCCAATGATAAATTGGATGAAGCGTTAAAGTTTTATGAATTAACTATCCAAAAATTTGGTAATGACGTTTTTGCATATTGTGGCAAGGCGGAAATTTTGCGCGATTTAGGTCGTTTAAATGAAGCATTAATACAGTACGAATTAACTATTCTAAACTTCAGAAATGATCCAGTTGCTTTTAATGGCAGGGCAGAAACCTTGCGTGATCTAGGTCGCCCTGACGATGCATTAAAACAATATGAATTAACTATTTTAAATTTTACAGATGATGTGGTTGCTTACTGTGGTAAAGCGGAAACTTTGCGTCATTTAGGACTTTTGCAATTAGCATTAGACCAGTATGAAATAACTGTTGAGAAATTTAGTGACAATTCAATTGCATATAATGGCAAAGCAGAGACTCTACGTGAGTTAGGGCAACTGAAAGAAGCATTACAGTTGTATGAATTATCTGTTAAAAAATTCAGTAATGATTCGGTTGGATATTGTGGTTTAGCAGAAACCCAAAGGGAATTAGGGAACGTAGAGGAAGCACTACATTTGTACAATAATATTCTTAAATTATTTCCTGGCAATGAAATTGCAAAATCTGGACGTTTAACTTTAATGGTTCAGTCAGGAATTAACTTACATAAAATAAAAAATCAGATTAATACTACAAATCCCCAAACATACAATGAATGGATTAATTATCATATCTATTGCATGCTACTTTTAAAACAAGGGAAGCTAAAGGAGGCGATTGATAAATTAGAATATGGTCTAAAAAAAATCCAGAATATAAGAGAGAGGCAATATTTTAGTAATGCACTTTCTTTCGCATTGATAAAGGAAAAACAATTTAAAAAGGCAATTAGGAATTTAAAGCAAACAGGATTGCTTACGCCAATCAATAAAATACTGATTACCCATGCTTATGCTGCAGAAAGGAACATCCACGACGCAAAAAAATATTTTTCAGAAATAAATCATTCCCCAATTAAAAAAATAACAGAAGTTTCAAAATATCTTTCAGACCGTTTCCATTTAAGCAACAATACATTTTTTCTGGGAAAATCTAATTCAGATTTAGACAAAGCCATTGAAAATTTGGAGTTTGAATTATTGTCAATTTCTTATGCAAGGAAGGCCGCCTAAACTGCAAAAAATTTAATGTTCATTTTTCTTTTTACGCTTCCTCCCATTGTTAAGCCGCTATTATATACTGGTTAACTTACAGTAAAGCCGTCCTTTCCTACGCTGCAAGAGAATAAATTGCTGTATCTAATAATTCTTAAAACCAAATTTTATGAGCACAACAATTTTAAATGAAGAAGCTAATGATCTGTCAATAATTACGGGACAAACTACACAGGAGCCTGTATTTGAAGAAATGGCAGAAGACACAAAAGAGGAAGAAGGGGAAGAAGTGAGCGATGAAGAAGAAACTGAAGGAGATGACGAAGGTGTGTATGAAGACGAAGATGAGACCGACGAAGAAATAAGCGACGAAGAAGAAGAGAAAGTAAGTGAGGAAACAGAAGAAGGAGAAGCCGCTTAGTTTTTAATGTTAATGAATGCCTGCAACAAAAATCCCGTTCTTGCCAAAACAAGAACGGGATCAATATAGTCAAAACACCTCCCTCTCCTTTGGAGAGGGCCGGGGAGAGGTCCTAATGATGGTGGTGATGCGCAGCATGTGCATCGGGCAGTTTATAAAACTCTTCTTCGCCTACTTCTTTTTCGTGCAGGTCGAATTTGGTTTCCAACTGGCTGAATAATTTTTCAAACAATAGGCGGCGGTAAGTTTCATCTATGGTCTTTTCGTCTTTGGCAACCTTGGCCATATAACTGTCCATCCAGCTTGCCTCTTCATCAGGGGCCATACCGAAATATTCCAGCACACGCTTCTTAATATCAAAATTCACTTCATCACGGCTCACGCTTATACCCAGCTCCTGTATCAGTTTGTCAGAAATAAGGGTCCAGCGCAATTGGTGTTCAAAGCTTCCGTATTCCTGTTCCACTTCTTCATTGCCTTTCGGTTTTTCACCACCTTCCCTCATCCAGCGTTTCAGGAAAGGAACCGGCAAACTGAAGTGCGTATTATGCACCAGCAATTCGTATATCTCGTTCTGCAACCTGTCCTTAGCAACACGCTCATACTCACGGCTCAGTTCTTTACGGATCAGTTCTTTAAAAGTAGCCTCGTCATTTATCTCGGCATTCGGAAATACCTGTGCATATAATTCAGCATCCAGTTCGCGGGCAATAAGAAGGCCGATCTTTGTGATGGTCAATTTATAATGCAGGCTTGCGGCTTCGGGGCCACGTTTCAGCGGGTCTTTCAGAAAAGCCTCCAGTTCTTCGGTAGTGCATACATCCATAGGGCGAATCACTAAAGTATCCTGGGCTTTTTTGCCTTTCAGCATTTCCTGCAGTTTTACAGGCATTTTTTCAAACAGCACGGTATCTTCAACTGTATGCGCATCAGGATATACTTTACCTTCAGCATCACAGTTTTCGTAAGTGCAGTATATAATATCGTCTTTTGATGATATGGTTTCCTGGTCTTCTACTTTACCATATTTGCGTTTCACACGCTCCACCTCATCATCCACCATTTTATCACCAACAGCAACTTTATATTTTGTAAGGCTTGTCTTCTCCTTCAGGGGAGTAATTTCGAATTCAGGTTTCAACCCTATCTCGAAAGAAAAATCCACATTATTGGTGGCATTCATATCCAGCCTCATAGGAGATTCATTAGGCAGAATCATAGGCTGGGCAAATATGGCCACCTGCTCGTTTTTCAGGTAGTCATCCAATTGCTTGCCTGCTGCTCGCACCACTTCATCGCCAAAAACGGCCTGGCCATACATTTTGCGCACCATGCCTGCAGGCACCATGCCTTTGCGGAAGCCCGGAACATTTGCAGATTTTGCGTATTGTTTCAACGTTTTTTCGAAAGAAGGGAGATAATCTTCCTTTACCAGTTTTACGGTAACCTTGTCGTGCAGGGTACCCATGTTTTCGCGCGTTACTGTAGCCATTATCGTTTTTTTATGAAAACAGCCGATCCGGTTTTGCCAGGACCGGCTGTTTAATTATTGAGTGCGGGTGAAGGGACTCGAACCCCCAAGCCGCGAAGCACCAGATCCTAAGTCTGGCGTGTCTGCCAATTTCACCACACCCGCATCTTGTTTTTGGGACGGCAAAGCTACGTTTTTTTGTCAATTTAACTTGCCTGAAATTGATATTTTGATAAATGAAAAATGTTAATGTTTGGGGGCTTAAAACTAAAAGAACGTCTATTTCCTGTAGGTTTGTAATTCTTAATACCGGCAATCGGCATCCTGATGGCAAATAAAGACAAAAAAGCATCCTTACTGGTAGTTGAAGATGAAGAAAGCCTGCGTGAAGCGTTGAAACTGAACCTGGAACTGGAAGGCTATGAAGTAACAACAGCAGAAACAGGTCCTATGGCGCTGAAAATGGTGCGCAATGAATATTTCGACCTGATCGTGCTTGATATAATGTTACCCGAAATGGACGGCATAACAGTTTGCGAAACCATACGTATGCAGCATAATGATGTGCCAATCCTCTTTTTATCGGCACGTAACAACAGCGCAGACCGTGTGCTGGGTTTAAAAAAAGGAGGTGATGATTACCTTACCAAACCTTTTAACCTGGAAGAATTGCTGCTGCGGGTAGATAAGCTGGTTGTGAAAAACAAAAAAATAAAGGAACCGCAGTCGGTTTCTGATGTTTATAAGTTTGATGGCTGCAGTATTGATTTTGCAGCGCATGAGTGTATTGGCAAAGACAAACAAGTGCAGGAACTGAGTAAAAAAGAGGCAGCCCTGCTAAAACTATTAGTGGAGCATGAAGGCAATGTAGTATCGCGGGAGCAGATATTGCAGATAGTATGGGGTTACAATGTTTATCCCACTACCCGCACTATTGATAATTTTATCCTGAACTTTCGTAAATATTTTGAAGAGGACAGCCGCAACCCAAAGCACTTTCATTCTATAAGGGGAATAGGGTATAAGTTTACGGCATGAGATGGAATAACCTATTTAGAATAAGGCGCAATTATTTATATGATTTATCAGGTCATCGACATATTGGTTCCTTAATTTGTTTTTAGGTCTACCTTGAACAATATGTGACTCCAACACATAAGTTATTAAATGGCAACGGGCTTCTGAGTGGGGTTTATTATTAGCCTGTGTCAGCATATAGTCTTCTATAACAAAAGAATATTTATCGTTTTGCAATGTTGACGTCATCATTACAACAATATAGCACTCATCATCCAGAAACACCTCGTCATTTGAAATAATAATGGCAGGGTGATTCATTACTCTGCCTTCGGGAGGCATGGATAAATTAACTTCAATAATATCACCTCTTGAGAAAGGCATCTATTGCAATGAGTTTTTGTAAATGTTATTCAGAGCAGCCCCACGGGATATTCTTGACAGGGCTTCTTTTAAAGAATCGTGGGTCCTTACAACAGGAGTGCCTTGTGTAATATAGATATGCAAAAGCGATTTAAACTTCGATAATGTTTTAAGGGAATATTGGATTTTTTCTTTAAACTCATTATCATCTAAATAATTATGTGCTTTCAGTTCATCATCAATTTCAACAAAAGAATTAAACGTTTTTTTGGTTTGTTCTATTAAGGCTTCAGACTGATTTTTATTTAAGTCCTGGATATGATTACTGAAACCTTCAATAACCAAAATTAAATCGTCAAGATTCTCATTTACACTTTTTTTAGAAGTATTATATAATTGAGATGAAACACCAAAATCATTGATCTTTCTGATGATGGGATTCGCTTTCTTTTCTATATCTAATGTGAACAAAAACATATCGTTTATCAAAGATACGAAAAACATATTAATATCACCACTTCAATTCTGGGTCCACTTCTTCATTCATGGTTTTAAAAAGTTGGCGGCTCTGTATCTTCTGAAACTGGCGATCGTAAATAAGGCGGGCTATATTTTCTGCAACGTATTCCTCCTGCATAACACCGTTCAGCTTTTTTTCTGAAATATCGAGTCGATACATCAATTGAAAAAAGGTTTCAGGGCCCTGATCTATTAAGCGGGTTACTTTGATGGTAAGCTGTTTCAGAATTTCTTCTTCGGATATGATATCAGGCAATTGCAAGCCCCAATCGTTTTGCAAGGCGACTGCTGCTTCTTTTATTACCTGGTCTTCCATAGAAATACAATGAGGGTACTTTGTAAATTACAAAAGCAAATCCTAATAAACAATTAAAACATCTTTGTTTTCTCCAGCACCAGATTTTTTACCTCAGAAAGGGGGATACGCTCCTGCGTCATTGTGTCGCGGTAACGAATTGTAACCGCATGGTCTTCTTTTGTTTGATGATCTATGGTTACGCAGAAAGGTGTACCTATGGCATCCATGCGGCGGTAACGTTTGCCAATAGTATCTTTTTCTTCGTAGAAACACCTGAAATGCGGTTTGCATTCATTCAGTAATTCCTTCGCTATTTCGGGCAGGCCATCTTTTTTAAGCAGAGGCAGAATAGCCAGCTTTATCGGCGCGAGCATAGGAGGAAATTTCAACACAACACGGCTGTCTTGTTTTTCTGCTGTGCTCAGATCTTCTTCCAGGTATGATTCACTCAGTATCATCATCACTGTGCGGTCAAGGCCTATGGAAGTTTCGATGACATAAGGAATATAATGCTGATTGATCTCGGTATCGAAATAAGTTAGTTTTTTACCGCTGAATTCCTGGTGGCTTTTCAAATCGAAATCAGTGCGGCTATGCACACCTTCCACTTCTTTAAAGCCCATAGGGAAATCGTATTCAATATCGCAGGCGGCATCCGCATAGTGGGCTAGCTTTACATGGTCGTGAAAGCGATAATGCTCTGCAGGTATGCCAAGGCTAAGATGCCATTTCATGCGGGCGTCTTTCCAGTACTCATACCATTCTTTCTGTGTGCCGGGGCGAACGAAGAACTGCATTTCCATTTGTTCAAATTCCCTCATGCGGAAAATGAAACCACGAGCCACTATCTCATTACGGAATGCCTTACCTGTTTGCGCAATACCAAAAGGAATTTTCATCCTGCCTGTTTTTTGCACATTTAGAAAATTAACAAAAATACCCTGTGCAGTTTCGGGGCGGAGATATACCATATTTGCATCCTCGGCTACAGAGCCCATTTCAGTTGAGAACATGAGATTGAACTGGCGCACATCTGTCCAGTTGCAAGTGCCGCTAATAGCGCATTTTATTTTATTAGATTCTATTAATGCTTTAAGCCCGGCAAAATCATTAGCAGCAAGTAAAGCATCCATCTGTTGCAATAAGGCATCCCCACTTTCTTTATCCAGTGTTTCGGCATAGCCTTCTATCAGGTGGTCAACCCTATACCTTTTCTTGCTGTCCTTATTATCGATCATGGGATCGCTGAAATTATCCACATGGCCACTTGCTTTCCACACTGTGGGGTGCATAAAAATAGCTGCGTCAAGACCTACTATATTGTTGTCCTGCATCTGGGTCATACTCTTCCACCAGTAGTCGCGGATGTTTCTTTTCAGTTCCACACCATACTGCCCATAGTCGTAAACAGCGCTTAGACCATCATAAATCTCGCTGGAAGGGAATACAAATCCATATTCTTTGCAATGCGCAATAATATTTTGCAGGTTCTTTTCATTTGCCATAACGCGGCAAAAATAGGCAAATCCGCCTAAAGAGAATTAGGAATTGGGAATTAGGAATTTGTACCTTGGCATATTCATTATCAATAATGCATTTTAATAGGTCTTTATGAAAAAAACTTTACTGGTACTTCTCTGTATTTGCTATGCTAGTGGCGCTTTTTGCGAGACGAAGGATGAAAAAGCCATACATACAATGCTGGCTGCACAGGTGGAAGAATGGAACAAAGGCAATATTGCCGGATATATGAAAGGATATTGGGACAATGACAGCCTGGTATTTATAGGTAAGAGCGGACCGACCTATGGATATAGACCCACCCTTGAACGTTACCTGAAAGCATACCCGGACGAAGCCCATATGGGCAAGCTTAGTTCTACTATCCTCAGCATGAAAAAACTATCTGCAGACTATTATTTCATTGTTGGTAAATGGGCGCTGGCAAGAAGCGCCGGAGATATAGGAGGTTCTTATACTTTACTAATACATAAGATCAAGGGCGACTGGGTGATAGTCTGCGACCATAGCTCCTGAGTAAAGGGCGTTTTTATTGTTCCGCAAAAGACAAAGCCTTGCATTTTTCATATTATTGTATTAAATAAGGCCTGACAGACTGATATGCTTTTTAACTCCTTACAGTTTCTTGTGTTCTTCATGGTAATAACACTCAGTTATTACAAACTCAAGTCGCAGAAATCGAGGGTAAATTTATTATTAATAGCGAGTTGCTATTTCTATATGTCATTTGTTCCCAAATATATACTGATATTGGGGAGCACAATTGCCATAGACTATGTCGCAGGTATCCTGATATCAAAAAGCAGCGGCCACGCACGCAAAACATGGTTGGTAACAAGTATCGTGGCGAATGTGGGTATTCTTGTCTTTTACAAATATTTCAATTTCCTTCTAGGCAATATCGAACCGCTGCTGCATCATATTTTCCCAAGCCACCCAATCCCATATATTAATGTCATTTTGCCGATAGGTTTGTCTTTTCATACATTCCAGGCGATGAGCTACACTATAGAGGTGTATCGTGGTAAACAGCCGCCAGAAAGGAATTTTATAGTTTATGCCCTATATGTTATGTTCTATCCCCAACTGGTGGCAGGGCCTATTGAGCGGCCGCAAAATATACTGCCGCAATTGCATGAATACAAAGTTTATGATTGGGGCAATGTAAAGGAAGGGCTTATAAGAATGTCGTGGGGCTTTTTTAAAAAATGCGTTATTGCAGACCGCCTTGCAATGGAGGTTGACTTTGCATATAGCCATACAGGCCTTTCTTCGTGTTCGCTATGGCTTGCGGCCTTGTTTTATTCATTCCAGATATATTGTGATTTTTCCGGCTACTGCGATATAGGTATTGGTGCCGCAAAAGTAATGGGTATGCGTCTGATGGAAAATTTTAATGAGCCTTATCGATCGCAAAATATCAGCACGTTCTGGAGTCGCTGGCATATTTCTCTTTCAAGTTGGTTTAGGGATTATGTATATATTCCATTAGGAGGGAACCGACTTGGTGAAACGCGGAGAAAATTGAACGTAATGTTCGTCTTTCTGCTTAGTGGTATTTGGCACGGCGCCAATTGGACATTTATTACATGGGGCACACTGCATGGTATGCTGACAACTTTTTTCCCGGGCCGGAAAAAGGGTGTAACCGGTAATTTTAGCAATTTAGTTTTTGTCTGTCTAAACTTTATCCTCGTAACATTACTATGGGTGTTTTTCAGAGCGCAAAACATAAGCCAGGCTCTTAAGTACATATGTGGCATGTTTTGCTTTCGAGGCGGACAAACAAAATTCGGGCTTAACGGGATTGAACTATCATTATCGATTTTATTGATCATTATTATGTTGGTAAGAGAGGCTAAATTTCCGAAGCACTTTATAAAAAGTGATAAGGCATTTGCCGCCTATCTTACGTGTATGATATTGATATGCTATTTTCTAGGTGTTTTCAGCGAGAATCATTTTATCTATTTTCAATTTTAAAGAATGAAAAAAGCGCTGTCGTGGTTTTTTATAGTTTTCGGCGTAGCAGTGATGGTAGCATCTACTGCCAGGTCTTTAATGAAAAGGATATATGATAAAAAGGATTACCTGGTCAACACCAGTTGGTGGGGTGAGCATATTAGCCCGTGGGGTGACCTGGTTTATATGTCTTATCTTGACGATATTGCGAAATTTCATGAAAAGGGCGGCTACAATTTCGTACGACCGCATGATGGGTGCAATAAAAACATTGATCTCTATTTATGCGGGGACAGCTATACAGAATATATCCCCGACTCTGCATTCGCTCGTATTCATTCATTTCATTTCGTAAGAAATTATTCCAATCAGCAAATTGGGTACAAGCCGGACAGTTCTAAAAGAAAAATATTAATAATTGAAACTGCCGAAAGATACCTGCGAGACTATCTTGAGTCACGGCAAATATTTGACAAGCTGAAGAAAAATGAAATCGCGTGTATGCCTGCTATACTGCCAAGGCTGCATGCATCATATTCAACCTTTGGAATTTACTCCAAAGACATTTTTAACCCGAATATTAACCAGAACTTAGAATATAATTTGTTTAACTATAAATTTTTAACCAGTATCAGGTATTTAAAAGCTGACCTGAATTATTATTGTTTTAACCGTGCTTCAGGAAATGTGGCCATATCAGATAACGGGGCTTATCTGTTTATAAGGGAAAGCGTTGTCCCCTCGGGAATATATAGTTACTCAGAGCGCTTAAGCGGGGAAAAGGTCAATCAAATGATAGCAGCTATAAACGATATCTACCTTCATTATAAAAGCGAGGGTTTTTCTGAAGTGTACCTTGCAATTATTCCTAATCCTGCTACAATTCTGCAAGCCGAATATTATAACCAAATGATCCCTTTGATACAAAATAATCCCAGCCTGCAAATGCCTGTGATTGATCTGTACACTGTTTTCAAAAATCAAGTTGATCCCGCAAGCTTATACAGAGCAGGTGATACGCATTGGAACAACAAGGGTATGCAAATATGGATAGGGAAAGTGAACCAACTATTGTTAAGGCAATAGAACCAGATAAATAGTTGTAAAGGGGCTATTTATAAAATGTAAGCACAGTGTCCTTATTATCAATATTAACAGACACATTTACAGAATCCTTATTCTCATTTTTAATGGCAATTTGCTTCCAGGAATGCCTGCCAGAAAAAGATTCTCCGGCAGATATAGGCCTGCAAACTTGTTTTTCGAACAGGACATAGCGTTTATACAAAGTATAGTTAGCACTGCCTAAGGGTGCTCCGGATGCTCTTATTTGCAGCGTGGGAGATTCGACAAAATTGTGCTGGGGTACAAATGGCCAAAAGGGTATTAGAAGAACTACTAAAAGAAGGCCGCCCCTCAACAACATAAAAAAAACCACCAGTAGCAAATATACAGGGTATATGCCATAATAAAATCTTAACAGCTTAGAAAGGCTTTTGTAGGAAGTGAAAATAACAAGGAAAGCAGACCCAAACATTGCCAAGATCAATAAAACATCTAAAATCTGGCCAATAAAACTTAGGCTATATTTGATGCAAACAATAAAGTCTAATAAGAATGTGAGGGTGATAATGGTATGTAGTCTTGTTTTGGCCATGGTGTAATATTTAATACAGGAAACCCTAAAAGGTAACCACATAGTACGCGGAATAGTTTTTTTTCATTAGGTTTATAAAAAAAATTCCTATGGCGTTCTGGAAAGATTTTAAGGCATTTGCAATGAAAGGTTCTGTAATAGACCTGGCGGTGGGTGTAATAATTGGCGGCGCATTCGGCAAAATAGTAACAGCATTAGTCGAAGATATTATTATGCCTTTAGTAGGCGTTATAACCGGCAAAGGGGAAATGTTCGTTGATAAATTTGTTGTGCTGAGGCCGGCAAAAGAGGGAGACATCTACCATTCTCTAGACGAAGCCAAGAAAGCGGGTGCGAATATTTTTGCTTACGGCCATTTTATACAGACCATTGTAGATTTTTTCATCATAGCGCTTTTCATTTTCCTGGCCATACAATTTATTGCGAGGATGAGGGCCAGGGAAGATGCCGCCAAGGCAGCACAACCATTCGGGCCATCATCTACAGACCAATTGCTAATGGACATACGCGATATTTTGCAAAAGGATAAACAGGCCAAATAAAGTCTGCACAAACTATCTTAACGGGAATATTTTACCTTTGAACGATATTATGGCAACCGGTAAAATATATGAAGGCCTTTACAAGCTCAAAAAACAGGGCAAAAGTGGTTTTGCGGTTTTAGCAGACCCCGATAAAATAGCGCCTGCAGATATGCAGCACCTTGCCAGGCTTTGTAACAACGCCGGCGTTGATTATTTGCTTATCGGTGGCAGCTTGCTGATGATAAACCAGCTGGAAGCCTGCATACAACGTTTTAAGGCTGAAAGCGAGATACCGGTTATTCTTTTCCCCGGCAGTCCTTCTCAGTTTACACCTTATGCAGATGCGTTATTATACCTTTCGCTTGTGTCGGGTCGCAACTCTGACCTGCTGATTGGACAACATGTAATATCAGCACCACAGATAAAAGCAAGCGGTATGGAAGTAATCTCCACAGGCTATATGATAATTGATGGCGGGGTGCAAACAACTGTATCTTATATGAGCCATTCGGCACCCATACCTGCCGACAAACCTGATATCGCTCTTTGCACTGCATGGGCTGCAGAACTGCAAGGCAAACATATTATCTATATGGACGCAGGAAGCGGGGCCAGGAACCCGGTTTCTGAAGAAATGATACATAAGGTGAGTGCGCATATTGATATCCCTCTATTTATTGGCGGGGGCATACATACGCCCGAAAAAGTATATGCCAACTGCAAGGCAGGCGCCAATATAGTAGTGGTAGGCAATGCTATAGAGCAAGACCCTATGCTGATAAAAGACCTTGCACAGGCATCAAAAGCGGCAAAGAACAGTAGCCCCGTTTCGGAATAATCAGAATTGCAATGCTTGTTTTATTTTAAGTGATCACCTTGCACAGCGGTGTTATCTGCCTGTTTACAATATATTAATATCAGGTGAACAAAAAAAATGTATTTTAGTGTCCTCCTTATTAAGCTCCGTTCGTTATTATATCATAACGCATCATTATTAAAATTAAAAACTAAACAAAATGGAAAAATTTATCTTTTTATTCAGAGGTGGCGAAAACCATGCTTACAACGCACAGGACTCACAACAAGCCAAGGATAACATGCAGGCCTGGATAGACTGGATGGGTGCACTGGCACAGAAAGGAATCCTTGTTGGTGCAGAACCTTTGCAGCCAACAGGCAAACAGGTATCCGGCACAAAAAAAGTGATAACAGACGGCCCGTATACTGAAGCGAAAGAACACGTTGGTGGTTATCTTATTGTAAGCGCAAAAGATATTGACGAAGCTGTCGAAATCTCTAAGGACTGCCCTGTACTGGGTGAGAATGGCAAAGTAGAAATAAGGCCGATCCAGAAAATGGACATGCCGAAATAGAACTTCACAAAAGCGGCGGATAAAGTGTTCGCTAAGAAATAATATAGGCCTGCGCAAGTTCCTGAAAAATGGGATTGTCGCGGGCCTAAGTATTATAAGTATATAAAGTGTCCTTAAAACAAATAGCTTAATTTGTTTCTCCAAAAATTTTATTGCAGCGATGAAAGAGGGTATCAACTCATTAGATGCTAAAATATTGACGGCATGGTATTTGCAACCTGAATATGAAAATCTATAATTATGAAAAACCATAAGCTATTATTGCTTGTTTTATTTATTGCATTTGCATTCAGTGCCTGCCATAGTTCTAAAAAAGCTCATACTGATATGGCGAGTTTCAGGGCATTGCACAGGGAACTTAAGCAGCAGTTGCCAGATGCACAGGTAATAAAATTGAAAGACTCTATAAAAGTGATCTATCCTGAAGTTGCCCTGTTCGATTTTAATAAAGATGAGATAAAACCCAGTGCTCTTGCTTCTCTTCAAAAATTTGCAAAAGTGCTTAAGAGGGAAAACCAGGTGTATTTTGTTATTAATGGATATACGGACAATGTAGGCACAAATGAAATAAATAATTCCTTGTCGCTCCGCAGAGCAAATAACGCTAAAACATTCTTCAAATCTTATGGCATTGATGATGCAAGAATGACAGTGAATGGACGTGGATCATCTAACCCGATAATGGACAATACTACCGATGCAGGCAGACAAGCCAACCGGAGGGTAGAGTTTATTTTGTATAAAACATGTAAATGATTTTGCAAACCTATTGTGACGAATAGGAATCATAATATTTAACAATTCGTCCATTTGTGTGCTTTAAGGCAATTAACTTAAATTTGTCTCTCCAAAAATTTTATGGCAGCGAAGAAAGAGGGTATTGCTAAGAAGAAGCAGGACAAAGAGTTGACAGTTCCCAAAATAGAGAAGGGGCAGGATGATGTGATATTCATAAAGGGTGCGCGTATGCACAACCTGAAGAATGTGGACGTTGCTATTCCCCGCAATAAACTGGTAGTGGTAACAGGTGTGAGCGGCAGCGGCAAATCCTCTCTTACCATGGATACTTTGTTTGCCGAGGGCCAACGCCGTTATGCGGAAAGTCTGAGTGCCTACGCGCGACAGTTCCTGATGCGGATGGACAAACCTGATGTGGATTATATACACGGCATCTGCCCCGCGATAGCCATTGAACAAAAAGTAACTACACGTACACCCCGCAGCACTGTGGGCAGTATGACGGAGATATATGATTACCTGCGCCTGCTGTTTGCCCGTATTGGACATACTTATTCGCCCGTGAGCGCTAAGGAAGTGAAGAAAGACACTGTGAGCGATGTGGTGGAATTTGTAAAGACCTTGCCTATTGGCACCAAAGTTCATTTTATTGTTCCGCTGGTAACTCGCTATGGGCGCAGCGTGGAGGAAGAACTGAATATATTGATGCAGAAAGGTTTTTCCCGGGTGTATGCAAGGGGGGCAGACAGCAAACCGATACGCATAGAAGATGTGCTCAATGGCACCGGGGCCTTGCCCAAAGAAAATATATACCTGCTGATAGACCGTATTGTAGTTAAGGAATTTGATGAGGATGATCTTCACAGGCTGGCTGACAGCATACAAACAGCTTTCTATGAAAGCGAAGGAGATTGCCTGCTGGAAGTGGATGGCCCGCCTACAGGAAGTGAGGGCAGTACCCTACACAATTTCAATAGCCGCTTTGAAGCTGATGGCATAGTGTTTGAGGAACCCAGCCCGAATTTATTTTCATTCAATAACCCTTACGGTGCTTGCCAGCAATGCGAGGGCTTCGGGCAGACTTTGGGTATAGATGAGGACCTGGTGATACCAGATAAAAGACTGAGTGTGCACGAAGGCGCTATAGCCAGCTGGAAGGGCGAAAAAATGATTGAATGGAAAAATGATTTTATACGCGCAGCGGCAAAATTTGATTTCCCGATACACAAACCCATCATAGACCTTACGGAAAGTGAGTATGACCTACTGTGGAGTGGCAATAGCAAAGTAAGCGGTATCAATGACTTTTTTGTGATGGTAGAGCAGAACCTGTATAAGGTGCAATACCGTGTGATGCAGGCGCGCTATCGCGGGCGCACTTTGTGCCCTTCCTGTAAAGGAGCAAGATTGCGCAAGGAAGCATTGTATGTAAAAGTGAACAATGTTACGATTGCCAACCTGATGTTCATGCCGGCAGCAGACCTGTACGAATGGTTTAAAAATATTGAACTGAATGAGCATGATAAGACTGTTGCCAAACGCATATTTTTAGAAATTGACCAGCGTATGCAAACCCTGCTGAATGTGGGGCTTGGGTATTTAACGCTTAGCCGTTTGGCAAACACATTGAGCGGGGGCGAAAGCCAGCGCATACAGCTTACAAAATTTTTAGGCAGCAATCTTACCGATTCTCTTTACATACTGGATGAGCCGAGCATAGGCCTGCACTCCCGCGACACAGAGCGGCTGATAAAAGTATTAAAAACGCTTCGTGATATTGGCAATACAGTAGTGGTGGTGGAGCATGATGAAATGATGATGCGCGAGGCAGATTACATAATAGATATGGGGCCTTTTGCCAGTCATTTGGGTGGTGAGGTTGTTGCTGCAGGGACTTATGATGAGATCATAAAAAATAAGAAAAGCCTTACCGGACAATACCTGTCGGGCGCGATGAAGATAGAAGCGCCGAAGATAAAACGGAAGCCCAATGGCACCATCCGCATGGAAGGTTGCAGGCAGCATAACTTAAAGAATATTGATGTGGATTTTCCGCTGAATGTGTTGTGCGTTGTGACAGGAGTAAGCGGTTCGGGTAAAACTACACTGGTAAAGCAAACACTTTATCCCGCAATGCAAAAACATTATGGCGAAGGGACAGACAGGCCGGGGCTGCATAAATTCCTAGGGGGTGATTTGAAGAGTATTGCTCATGTAGAAATGGTGGACCAAAACCCAATAGGTAAATCATCGCGCAGCAACCCTGTAACTTATATAAAGGCCTACGATGAGATACGCAAGCTATATGCCAAACAGCCCTTGGCGAAAATGCGTGGCTTTGCAGAAAAACATTTTTCTTTTAATACAGACGGTGGACGTTGTGATACCTGCAAGGGCGAGGGTGAAGTGATTGTTGAAATGCAGTTCCTGGCAGATGTGCACCTGCTTTGTGAAAGTTGCAAAGGCAGACGATTTAAAGATGAAGTGCTGGAAGTTACGTACCGCACCAAGAGCATTTATGATGTGCTGGAAATGAGTGTGGATGATGCCATTGAGTTCTTTAAAGATGAAAAGAAACTTGCCACAGCATTGCAACCCCTTAGCGATGTGGGCCTAGGCTATGTGAAACTGGGGCAAAGCAGTGATACACTAAGCGGAGGTGAAGCGCAACGTGTGAAACTGGCATCCTTCCTGGGCAAAGGAAAATCGAAAGAAAAAGTGATGTTCATTTTTGATGAACCTACTACGGGCCTGCACATGCACGATATTAAAAAGTTGCTGGGAGCTTTTGATGCGCTCATAGAACAAGGACATTCCATTATTGTAATAGAACATAATACCGATGTAATAAAATGCGCAGACTGGCTTATTGACCTGGGCCCCGAGGGCGGCGCTACAGGCGGGTATTTATTATACGAAGGTGTTCCTGAGGGAATCAAAAAAGTAAGGGAAAGTTACACAGGGCAGTATTTGTAAGACCTAGAATATCCCCAAAAACTTCTTTTTCACAACCCGCACTTTCAACATGCGAATATCTTTATTGGGGCGGTCTGCACCACTGCGGGGCTCATTGCCAATTTTGTCCACGATGTCCATGCCTTCCAGCACTTCGCCGAAAACGGTGTAGCCACCATCGAGGTGAGGGATGCCGCCTTCGGTTTTATAAACATTGCGTTGCTCTGCAGTATATTTTACGCCAGTGCGTTTTTCGGACATATCAAGTTCGGCATCTGTATATTTTTTGCCAGTAACAATATAGAACTGGCAACCAGAGGAAGCTTTTTCAGGATTATTATCGCGTGCCATACCGAGTGCGCCACGTTTGTGGTAATCCTCCGCATTTATTTCTGCAGGTATGCGGCTGCCATATTCACCATCGCCGAGGTTTTGGCCTGCAGTGGCATGTTTGGAATTAGGATCGCCTCCCTGTATCACAAATTCAGGTATTACCCTATGAAAGAGTGTACTATCGTAAAAATGTTCTTTTGCCAGCTTAATCATATTATCCCTGTGTTTGGGGGTATTATCATATAGCTCCACTACAATTTTTCCGTACTCGGTAGTTATTTCAACTTTGGTTTTTTGTGCAAAGATTGATGTTGAACAAATAAGTAAAAAAGAACAAATAAGTGTTATTTTCCTGCCTGACATAGTTTTTTTATTAAGAAGCTGTGAAGATAATAATGAAAAAAGAAAAATCCCATTTTCTTGTCCCACCCGGGTTTCATTTTTGCGCTCAGCTGCATAAGGCAACCTATTCCCATAAAGGTTCTTGATAAGTGCTATATACGGCACCAATAATTATAGTGCTGGATTTCTCATCAATTGCATAATGTACCAGGAAAGGGAATTTTGGAACTATAGCACAACGAATATCATCATATCGCACACTTGTATAAAACGGGTTTATACGGATAGATTGTAATGTAGCTTCAACTTGTTTAACGAAACGTTTGCCAAGATTTTTTGCTGCTCGTTGTAATAACCACAGGCTTTTTCTATATCATCAAGCGCACGGGGAGAGAATATGACTTTGTAAACAGTCATTTAGCAAGCTGCTTTAGCTTTTTTTGTGCAATAGCCCAGCTAACTGCTTTTTCAGGATGTTTCTTTAGTTCTTTCAGTCTTGTACGAACTTGCTCTTTTTGCCATTCCGGAATATTGGCATCTTCCGCTTCCATCACTTCCACAGCATCCATTTTTTGCAGGTCTTTTATAACTGCAGATGCATAAGCTTTTTTTACACGTAGAAAATAATATGCTGACATCCTTAAAAATTAGGTAATAAAATTACACAAATTTTGGATAAAAAATTTTAGTGCGTACGATAAATTCTGCTCTTAAATTGCCCTATAGCACATTTTCTACTTTATCTCCTGGCATAGTTCAATCAATACCCCATTAGTAGTTTTGGGGTGCAGGAAACAGACCATTTTATTATCAGCCCCCTTTTTGGGTGTTTGGTTCAGCAATTCGAAACCCAGGGCGGCCAGCCGTTTCATTTCGGCCTCTATATTTTCCACTTCGAAGGCTATATGGTGTATACCCTCCCCCTTCTTATCAATAAATTTCGCAATGGGACTTTCTGCTTTGGTGGCCTCCAGTAGTTCTATCTTAGAATCGCCGGTTTGGAAAAAAGCGGTGCTAACAGCCTCGGAGGCCACTATTTCGGTTTTATAGCAGGGTGTATTTAATAATTGTTCAAATAAAGGGATGGAAGTTTGAAGTTCTTTAACAGCTATACCTAAATGCTCGATTTTCAACATTTCGTTAAATAACTTTTAATAATGGGAATATATAAAGGTTTAATGCCTTTGCCGTGCTAAAATAGCACTTTTGACGTAACTTTGCCCAAGATCCTGAATGGGATGTGAAAATCGTATGGAATTAAAATTGCCAATTTATTTAGATAATAATGCTACCACCCCGATGGACCCGAGGGTATTGGAGGCTATGCTGCCGTATTTTGTTGAAAAATTCGGTAATGCCGCCAGCCGTAACCACTCGTTTGGCTGGGTAGCTGAAGAAGCAGTGGATTATGCCCGTGAGCAAGTTGCTAAACTGATAAATGCAGACCCTAAGGAGATCATCTTTACTTCGGGTGCTACAGAAAGCGATAACCTGGCTCTAAAGGGTGTGTATGAAATGTATTCATCCAAAGGCAATCATATCATTACCTGTACCACTGAACACAAAGCGGTACTTGATACCTGCAAGCACCTGGAAAAACAAGGGGCTGAGATCACGTATCTTGAAGTGCAGGCAGATGGTTTGGTAGATCTGAATGAGCTTGAAAAAGCAATAAAGCCTGAGACCATACTTATTGCCATTATGTATGGCAATAACGAAATAGGCGTTATACAACCTGTAAAAGAAATAAGCAAAATAGCCCGCAAGCACGGGGTTTTATTCTTTACTGATGGTACACAGGCCGTAGGAAAAATTCCGGTGGATGTGCAGGCAGACGGGATAGACCTGATGGCTTTCAGCGGTCATAAAATGTATGGCCCTAAAGGTGTGGGCGCTTTGTACGTGCGCAGAAAAAACCCACGTGTGAAAGTTACTGCACAGATGGACGGCGGCGGACATGAGCGCGGTATGCGCAGCGGCACACTGAACGTGCCAAGCCTGGTAGGTTTCGGCAAGGCATGTGAAATATGCATGAACGAAATGGAAAGCGAAGCCAAACGCCTGAGCAAAATGCGCGACAGGCTGGAAAACGCTTTAATGCAACTGGAAGAATCTTATCGTAATGGTAATAAAGAACATCGCTTACCTCATACTGCGAATATATCATTCAAGTATGTGGAAGGTGAAGGATTGATGATGGGCTTTAATAAAGACATTGCAGTATCAAGCGGTTCGGCATGTACATCCGCATCGCTGGAGCCTTCTTATGTGTTGAAAGCACTGGGACTTGGCGATGACCTGGCTCATAGTTCATTGCGTTTCGGACTGGGCAGGTTTACCACTGACGAACAGATAGATTATACTATTAAAGCGGTTACAGATACGGTAAACAAGCTACGCGAAATGAGCCCGCTTTGGGAAATGTTTAAAGAAGGCGTGGATATTAACGCGATAGAATGGGCGCATCATTAATTAGCTAATTAGCTGATGTGGTGATTAGCTGATTGTAGAATGGAAATTTGAAATAAAACAGGTAAAATATTAATAAAGTTGGGTAATTATCAAATCAAAATATTATGGCATACTCAGAAAAAGTTCTTGATCATTATACAAACCCGCAAAATGTGGGTACTCTTGATAAAGCAAAACAGAATGTTGGCACCGGCCTTGTTGGCGCTCCTGAATGTGGCGATGTTATGCGCCTGCAGATAGAAGTGGACGAAGCAAGCGGGCTTATTAAAGACGCTAAATTCAAAACTTTTGGCTGTGGCTCTGCCATCGCTTCTTCATCGCTGGCAACAGAATGGCTGAAAGGCAAAACGGTTGACCAGGCTTTGGCAATAGACAATATGGATATTGTTGAAGAACTGAACCTGCCACCGGTAAAGATCCACTGTTCGGTATTGGCCGAAGACGCTATTAAAGCAGCTATCAACGATTACCGTGTAAAGAATGGCCTGCCTGAACTGGTATTGGAACAAAAAGCACATTAATAAATTTAGCCAAGGTATATAATAAAGGAATTAGCCTTTCACCATGAAAGCTATTTTCTGCAAGCAATTGGTATGATCTACGTTAGTGAAAAAGCAAAAGAAAAAGTAATTGACCTGAAACAGGAAGCTGGTTTAGGTGACGATTATTTTATCCGTGTAAGTGTTGTAGGCGGTGGCTGCTCCGGCTTATCGTATAAGCTGGACTTTGATAACGAAACCCAGCCTAAAGACCAGATATTTGAAGACAATGGCCTGAAGGTTGTAACTGACCTGAAAAGTTTTTTATACCTCTGCGATACTACCCTTGAATTCTCTGATGGCCTGAATGGCAAAGGTTTTCACTTCAGTAATCCCAATGCAAGCCGCAGTTGTGGCTGCGGAGAAAGTTTTGCAGTATAAAAGATAATTGCTTAATAATAAAGAAGAAGGCGCCGTTAATTGAGCGCCTTCTTCTATTATACTAAAGACACACTATTTTGCAACCACTAGTTTTTGGGTCGCAGATTCTTTTCCGTTCGTAATATTTACTAAATACATCCCGGCTGGTATATTTTCGAGGTCCAGCTTTATGCTGTTTGCACCGGTGGCAAGATGAATATTAGTGTGTTGTATGCTGCGCCCCGTTATGTCGTTGATGGTAACAGTAATATTATTCTGAAAAACTGAATTGTTAAAAGTGGCATAAGCAGCATCTTTTGCCGGGTTGGGTGAAATGTGTACAGAACTGTTATTCGATTCTACTCCGTTTACAGATGTAGAGCCGCTAAAGGAGAAGTCATCGATAATGGTATACATATAGGGTGAGTTGGTATAATTTTGAGTCGAAGATGTTGTCTGTACAGTGATCCAGCTACATGCAACAGTAGGGGTAAAGGTGGCAGTGCCTTGCAACCATGTTTGAGGTATAGGATATACACCGGGCTGATAAATATTGCCGATTGAAGTGCCGAAGGCAGAACTATCTGCGGAGTAACCTATTTCAAGGTTGCAGGATGAAAAGAGAAGTGAGGATTCATACCAGTAAGTAATGGTATAGGAATGTCCTGCCTGCATAGCCGGACTCACTTTCAACGCTATTTCTGTATAGCCGGTACTTGCCCAGTCCATTGCCAGGGCATACTTACCCAGTTTTTGTGTGGAATCAATACAGGCTGAATCATTAAAATACATGCCATAACCGGCAGAAGAGGTAATGGTGCCAAAAGCATAAGCTGTTCCGCCCATGTCATAATTAAAAGTGAGGTTGCTCATCGCATTGCAGGCATTAATCGAGGAAGCCGGAACTGTGGGCTCAAGGCTACCATTTACAAATTGTGGAGATTGTGCTGAAGCAGAGTTGGCAAAGCATAGGCCTGCCACAAACAGAGTGGAGTAGATCTTTCGCATTTTTTAGTTTTTTTAAAAGTTAGGAATGGTGTAAGGGTAAAAAATGCCGGATCCTTACACTAAGACTGTCAGAAATGCAAAATGGTTGGGGCAGCTGAACAGAATAAATTTTATGGATGCATGAAAAATTTTACCGGTAAGCACATTACCTGATAAGTGTAAGGTCTCCTTTTTGCACTACTTCCCTGTTATCAACACATTTATATTTAAGTACATAAAAATAGGTGCCGATTTCTGCGGGTGTTCCGTTAATAGTACCATCCCAGCCTTTGCCGATATCCTTGGTGTCAAACACAATCTGGCCCCAACGGTTCGCTATCCTGAAGAATATGAGCTGGTCATGGCTTAATGATATGATCCGGTAAATGTCATTTTTGCCATCCTTGTTTGGCGAAAAAGCGTTCGGCAAGGATATATGGCAGCAGGGGTCAACACTAAGATAAATACTGTCTGCGGCAACGCAGCCCATGCTGTCTTGTACTGTTAAAATAATATTGCCGGGTTCAAGTACTATAGCGGTTACCTGCGGGCTTGCCGCATCGGCAAAAATATTTTGTGGCTGCCATTTATAAATATATCCTTGTGCTGAATATGCAGACAATAAGATAGTATCACCACCGCAAATATTTGCGTTGCTGACGTTTGCGATCTTTGCGATTGGAAGCGGGTAGATGTTTAGGGAGTCGGAGTAGGACAATGTGCCGCAAGTATTACTTGTGCTTACCTGGATATATTTAGTACCTGTGCTGTGCCAGTTTAATAAGTATGGCCCGGGTCCGGAACCTGACACAATATCTGCGCTGTCAAAGGCCCATAAATAATCAAGGTTTTGGGTATTGCCATTTAGTGCTGCATTTATTTCCCGCCCTATACAGGCTGTATGGTCCATCGTAAGCGACAAGGAATCGGGTGGATAAATAAAAGTAAGATTGAGTGTAGCAATGGAATCGCAACCATCAGGGGTGGTATAGCTATGTGTATAGATGCCGGGTGTGTCAATAGTATTGCCGGCAAAAACAATGCTTGAATCGGAACAAATAGTTAAGCTGACTGCGGATGTTTTAGGAGGTATCACTGCTACCAGTAAAGTATCTGTAGCTGTGCAGCCATTTGCAAATACATTAACGATATAAATGCCGGAATCGGCTGAAATGGCATTAGAGATGGAAGGGTTTGAGGAATTGCTGCTAAAGCTATTGGGCCCTATCCAATTATAGGTGGCATTATCGCTCGTATCCACAGATAAATGGATCGTTGATCCGCTGCATACGGGGCCATTGGCAGATATATTTGCATTAAGACCGCCGAAATTGCTGAAATAGCCAAAGGCGGTGCCCGTCATTACGCTCCCGGTAAGTAAGCCTAACTGAAATAGAGAAGAAGTGTTGGTAACAGAAACAACCGAATTTTGAGGGTAAGTAACAGTAGATAGGGAAATGTGTGCGGCGTACCATACACCGGCAGTACCCGGCACAGCCGCGAATTGGGCAGCAGTAATAACACCAGCCGCGCCATTGACCAGGAAATTTCCCTGGCCGCCGTTTTTCACCATAAGGTTTACATACAGGCTTAGATTGGTAGATTGGTTAAATGAAACAGAATTGCTTCCTGTGCAAATGATGGATGGCAATATAGCTGAACCAACCTCGCAGCCTATGCCGCTAAGCTGGTAAACATATGCAGGCAGCGAAGTCTGTATATAAGTAGAAGGTCCACCCACAGACAACTGGTAAGTTTGCCCGGCATTTATGCTTGTTACAAATGTGCCGTCCTGGGAAATACTTGTTGCATTTTGGGTAGCTGTTATAAACAATTGGTCGCCGGGAGCATTAAGGGAGCCATTCATTGCTATATATTCTGTGCCAACAACATTAGTTGGTACTATTTGGTCACCTGCCAGGTCTGCACAGCTTCCGTAAATACCTCCGCTAAGCAGATCGTCTTTAACGTTAATAGTAATAGGAAGATTGGATGTAACACGGGAGCCTTGTAAATGTTGAGCGGCGGCCTGGCTGGCAGCCGTTGCAGAATAAGTCTGCCCCGCATTTAATGTTACCGTGAATGCAGTACCAGCCGCATGGCCCACAATGGCACTGGACGGTGTAATAGTTACTGTTGTATTATTTTGAGTGGCTACAATATCGAATGAGGAGTAAGGAGTGGGGGTATAACCAGTGGCATTGTCAAGAAAATTCTGGGATGGTATCCAAAAATCCGTTCCCATAGCGTTCTGGCCTTTCAGGACAAAGAACTCGGGGTTGCATGTGCAATTGGTGCTTACCTCATGATAATAGGCGCTGATCGGTGCAGTGGATTGAACTTTCAGGCCGTAATTAAGGACTGTATTGGGAGGTTTATTTTCGATAGAATCGATCCAAAGTGTAAGGTCTAAAGAGGTGGTGGTGCCAGCGGGAATATTGAGTGTTTGCAAAGGCATGCAGCCCGTGCAGGCAGGTTGGCTGATGGTAACTATGGCAGCCTGTGCAAAGGCAGTCATGCGTAAAACGATGGGCCTGTCAAAATCATTGGTCGGGCCATCCTGCGAAACTTCGGGGGCAGCAAACCAAAACAAAGTGTCTATCTGGGCCTGGGTGGTAGATGCGTAAAGGCAAAATAATATAATAAGTAGGTATCTGAATTGGCTCACAGTATGACAAGACAATGATTTAGGGCCATAAGGTTGGTCGAAAATAAAGGAAACGCAAATATATTTTATTCTAATCCCAAAGGATATCCGCCCAAGATATTGAAATTGAATTGGTTCTGGGTATATTAGAATAAAACAGTCCTCTGAAATAAACCATTAGTGTATGATAATTATTGTATGATGACCATTTGTTTGGTTAACCTGAACTCATTGCTTGACAGGGAATAGAAATACAAGCCTGCGGATAAACCGGTATTAAAAACAAAATCATGGCCGCCTGCACTTTGTTGTCCTATATTTTTTGAAAAGACATTTTCTCCTGTAATATTATATACCTCTAGCATAGTATTATTTGCGCCTGCAGGCAGGTAATAATGAATAGTGGTTTTATCTTTAAAAGGGTTTGGATAGTTGCTAAGCGTGCCTTCTTGCTTTTGCAGTTCAATTACCCTCGTAGTGTTTACTTGCAGCTTATAGATAGTATTGCCGGATGCATACATCAAACTATCGCCCAAGCGCCGAAAACGGTTTATCATAAAACCTGTTGTATCTTCATAAGGAGGGGTCAGAACACCAAAACTACTATCTACGCTCCACGTATCTCCGCCATCTGTGGTTTTGTAAGTAGGCAAATTGTAATCCCCGCCTATCCAGCCTGTACTATTATTAATGAAGCCACATCCTTCCTCGTCATAATAAGGAATGAAGGGCTTCTTGGTCCAGGTAAGGCCACCATCTGTTGTTTTTAGAAAATAAGTGGCCGAATCAAAGCTTTCTACACTTGCATAACCTGTGTCCCTGCTTGGGAAAGATAATTTCCATACGTACTCATAATAGGGTTCCGGAGATTGATTTGGAGTGTTATAAGCAACCTGCCAGCTTGTACCGCCATCGAATGTAGAAAGTATCAGTGCTGTATTGGAAACACTTTTGCCTGTAATGAAGCCGGTATCGTTATTGAAAAAATAGCCGTCTACCAATCCACCTGCGAAAGAGCTCATGTCTTTATATATCCACGTGGCTCCCTTATCGGTTGTTTTAACATAAGCAGCTGGACCATAGAAGCGGCCATAAGCATATACAATAGAATCTGTAACCACAGATATACCACAAATACCTGCGGGATGGGGGTAAGGTAAATTGGCAGGAAACCACGTATGGCCACCGTCATTTGTTTGATATAAGGGTATCGTATCTGATATATAAGGGATATCAGCAAGATTGCCAACCCAACCAGTTAGCGAATCTGCAAAACCAATCGAACGGTAGAAAGTGTTGGCACTGTCTATTAATTTCTGCCAGGTATTTCCACCATCATTCGTTTTAAATATTCTTCCATATTGAATAGGGTTAAGTGAATCATAATTGGGATTTATAGCCCAGCCCATTTTAGGCGTCAGGAAAAACATATCGTCAAATCTATAGCTCTGTGGGGCAGTTGGCAAAGCCTGCCAGGTATATTGGGCATTGCAGAAAACGGATGAAAGCAAACAAAAAGTGTGTAGTAATTTATGCTTCATGTTGCTATATTTTAATAAAGATATAAATAAGAATCAGCTAATAGACGTAGAAAAGGAAGAAATTACTGGTTGTGGACGTAAATAATAAGTTTGCTATACAAGATTCAAATTTTATTTTTATATTGTATCAGTTACAATTACAAATTTCAGCATGGGCTCATCAGCACTTATACTTTTAACTATTTGCGGAATAGCTTTTGCAGGCGGTGGCATACTGCTTTCGCGGGTTTTAGCTAAAAGGTCTGCCAATGTTGTGAAGGGAGAGCCCTATGAGTGTGGTATCCCTACCACAGGCACATCCTGGATTCAATTCCATGTGGGTTATTATTTGTTTGCATTGATATTTCTTGTGTTTGATGTGGAACTGGTGTTTATGTATCCCTGGGCTGTGGTGGTGCAAAAAATAGGGATGTCGGCTTTTATAGAGATCATTATATTTATGTTCATCCTGTTTATGGGATTATTATACGCTTGGAAAAAAGGAGCTTTGAAATGGATGTAAGTGAAAAATTAATTTTCCCCGGACAGAAGCATGAAACTGCCGACGGAGGGATATTGATAACCAAGCTGGACGATGCTATAAACTGGGCGCGCGCCAATTCCCTGTGGCCTTTGGTGTTTGGCACTTCCTGCTGTGCGATAGAAATGATGAGCGCTGCCGATGCAAAGTACGATTGGTCGCGCTTTGGGTTTGAGGTGGCACGCGCCACGCCACGCCAGGCAGACCTGATAATAGTGGCGGGAACCATTGTGATGAAAATGGCCCCGGTTTTAAAACGCTTGTACGACCAGATGGCCGACCCAAAATATGTTATAGCCATGGGTGCCTGTACGATAAGCGGAGGGCCTTTCTTTTATAATACTTATTCTGTAGTAAAAGGTGTGGACCACGTGATACCGGTAGACGTTTATGTGCCGGGTTGCCCCCCAAGGCCGGAAGCTTTACTGCATGGCATGATAGCATTGCAGGAGAAGATAAAGAATGAAACTTATTTCGGAAAGAAAACGAAAGAGGCTAAATGACGAACGAAGAAATAAAATTATTTATCTCAGCTCATATTCCTGCTGCCATTTATGAGGAGACCGGCGAGTTTTTGAATGCTATCATTCCTTCCGAAGAATTGCTGCCAATAATGAAAGAAATGCGCAGCAACAGGGACCTGAATTTCGATTATCTGTTTTGCCTTACTTGTATCGATTGGAAAGACCACCTGATGATGGTGTACCATTTGACATCCAAAAAACATAAGCATACCCTGGTAATAAAAGCGAAGATCACGGATGTGAATGATCCAAAGATAGAGACTGTGTCCGGAATATGGAAGACAGCCATTTTTCATGAGCGCGAAGTGTATGATTTGTTTGGCGTTACTTTTTTAAACCATCCTGACCTGAGAAGATTATTCCTGATGGATGATTGGGAGGGCTGGCCACTTAGAAAAAATTATGTAGATGAAAATATGATTGAGATATAAAAGCAATGCTCAATGGCTCAATACTCAATAGCTCAATGAGTAGATGGTTTAGAAAGAATGAAGAATAAGGAATATGTGTGGGATAGATATTTTTAACAAATGAATGTTGAATGGGTTTATTAGGTGAAGATATTGTAACGGAAGACGGAGAATTCGTCATAAATATGGGGCCGCAGCATCCGTCCACACATGGCGTGCTGCACCTTAAGATATGGCTGGATGGGGAAACCATTAAAAGGGTTCAGCCCCACCTCGGTTATATTCACCGTTCCATTGAAAAAATGTCGGAGAACCTGAGTTACCGTAATTTCATTTTTGCCACCAGCAGAATGGATTACCTGAGTGCGCATATCAATAATGAAGCATGTGCACTGTGTGTAGAGAAAGGTTTGCAGATAGAAGCAACTCCACGTGCCCAGGTGATAAGGATATTGATGGCCGAACTCACAAGGCTTGCATCGCACCAATTGTGGTGGGGCTGCACCGGCCTGGACCTTGGCGCTGTTACGCCTTTCTTTTACGCATTCCGCGAGAGGGAAGCTATTATGGGCATAATGGAAGAAACCTGCGGCGCAAGGCTTACGATGAACTACATGGTGCCGGGTGGCGTGATGTATGATATACACCCCAATTTTCAGAACAGGGTGAAGGAGGTGATGAAGCAGGTAAAAGATAACCTGCACGAATACTTTGAGATACTTACCGGCAATGTGATATTTGAGAACAGGACAAAAGGAGTGGGATATATATCTGCTGAGGATGCTATTTCTTACGGTTGTACAGGGCCGGTGGCGCGTGCTTCCGGTGTTAGTTGTGATATAAGAAAATGGTTTCCTTATGAAGGCTATGATAAAGTGCAGTTTGATGAAATATTAGATACCGGTGGGGATTGCTATGCGAGGTATATGGTGCGGATGAAGGAAATGCTGCAATCTGTATCCATCATAGAACAATTGATAGACAATATACCGGAAGGGGATTTCCAGGCCAAGACCAAGAATGTGATAAAATTGCCGAAAGGGGAATTTTACCAGAGGGTAGAGACCGCAAGGGGTGAACTGGGTGTATTTATTGTGAGTGACGGAGCAGCGTCTCCCTACAGAATAAAATACCGTTCACCCAATTTCTCCAACCTTTCTGCCATAGAACACATGGCTAAAGGGGCGAAAATCGGTGACCTGATAGCAATAATGGCAACACTTGACCTGGTGATTCCGGATATTGACAGGTGATACCCCCTAAGCCCCTAAAGAGGGAATGGTTGATTTGTTGAAAGGTTACAATGTTGAGAAATTAAAAAGTGAAAATTTGAGACTATTACTTACATACAGTTTTGCATCCTTATCAAGCCATATACATGCATGGTTAATAAGCAGTATGGGGGATGGCATGGCTGCTTTGGTAAGCGAGATGCTTATTGTTGGTATTTGTTTAATAGCTTTCCTGGTTCCTTTATGTTTCTTCCTGGGTTATATGGAGCGCAAGGTGGCTGCTTTCATGCAGTTGCGCCTTGGGCCTAACCGTGTGGGTCCTAAAGGGTCTTTACAGATCGTTGCCGACACAGTGAAACTTTTATTTAAAGAGGGCCTGACGCCCACTGCCTCTGATAAATTTCTTTTTAATCTTGCGCCAATAATTGTAGTGGTTACTTCTATGTTGGTGATGGCGCCAATAGCATTTGCCAAAGACCTGCAAATATGGGACCTTAGCATAGGTGTACTTTATGTAACTTCTATTTCATCTATTGCAGTGATAGGCATACTGATGGCGGGATGGTCCAGCTATAATAAATATTCGCTGCTGGGTGCTATGCGTAGCGGGGCGCAGATCGTTAGTTATGAACTATCTATTGGCTTATCTATTCTTTCTGTAATAGTGCTTACAGGCAGCCTGAAGATGAGTGATATTGTGATGAGCCAGTCGAACGGGTGGTGGATATTTAAAGGTCATTTACCTATGTGGATATCATTTGTGATATTTATCATCGCATCTACCGCAGAAATTAACCGTGCTCCTTTTGATCTTACAGAAGCAGAGCAGGAACTTACTGCTGGCTTTCATACTGAATACTCCGGGATGAAATTTGCGATGTTCCTTTTATCGGAATACATTAACCTGTTTGTGGTGTCGGCTATTGCGGCTACATTGTTTCTTGGTGGCTGGATGCCTTTTCACATAGGGCATTGGGAACTGTTCAATCATATTATGGACTTTATACCATCCTCTATATGGTTCATGGGTAAAACACTGTTCATCATATTTATCATCATGCAGTTCCGCTGGACTTTCCCGCGCCTGCGTGTAGATCAGTTATTGACATTGGAGTGGAAATATTTGTTGCCTATAAGCATGGTGAATATTTTATTGGCAACATTAATTGCGATAATGGGTTGGCATTTTTAAGAAAAGAATTTTATGAGGTTATGAAAATAATTGCATTAAAAGGAGACTCGGAAACAGGTAAATCAGATACTATCAATATAGTTTATCAATTAATGATTTTAGATAATTACATGCAAGTTGAAGGACAATTTATAGTTTTTGACTCTAAAGGAAAAGTTGCTGCAAAGAATGACTTTAGAGATATACTTATTAAAGGATTTAAAAGAGTGGGTATAGTTAGTATTGGCGATTATTACTTAGATGGTAGTGAACAGAAGGGGGATGTAGAGATAGACTTAGCAATATCTGTCCACTTAAAACATTTTAAGGATAACGATTGTTTTATGGCAATCTGTGCTTGTCGTAGCGGTAGGGATTATGAAAAAGAAATTACAAATGATTATACGGATTATGTTTTTGTAGAAAAAGAAAAAATATCAAAAGCTATATTACAGCGCCCTTTTAATACTTTTATTGCAGAATCAATATTTAAAATGATTTAAACAAGAGTTGATGAAAATAAAACTCTTTATACTCTTTATTTTATTAACTATCTGTTCAAAAGCAGTCAGTTCTCAAGTGACTATTAGAGAACTCGTAAAAAAAAATGATACCGTTTCAGCAAAACCTCCGACTTATGATAGCTTGAAGGATTGGCATGGACAATATTATGAAAAAAACAGAGACTACAAACAATATATTGGCCTTGAAATATACATTCCTCCAATGTCTAAAGCTGAGGAAAGTAAGGATTGGGGTCAGATAACTTTATTTTCGAATAAACCTGAAACTATTGGAGGTGTATTGACATCGATATATAAGCCATATATAGTTGACAAGCTACCTGATGTAAAAGAATTTTGTTCAAATCCAGAAGAAATCCGTAATAAATATTATACTATTTTAAACGTAATTGATAATTCAAAAGATTTTTGGAAGAGTGGAGTTATAACCAATGAAATAAAGGGAAAATTTGACAATGTTAACGACCCGTTCCTTTATGGACTTATGCTTAGAGATAACGACACAAAAGATACTTTGTATTATTTTTTTAGTGGTGATGGAAACTTCCAAACTCTGGGCGTGTTAGTCCCCTTTTTTGCCAAGCAGAAAGAATTGTATGACGGTAAAAGACTTGTTTTCACTTACTCATCATATGTTGATTATACTGACGTTTTAACTGGCAAGAGGGTGATGGTGCAGCCAGATAGTAAATGGACTTGTGAAGTTTCCCTACTAAAAGATTATGATTATAAACTTTGTTATGTATTAAGAAATCAACTTAATGAAACTATAGTAATTCGACTTGATGGTAATGAGACATTAAAAAAGAAGGAATTTATATTGGAAGAAATATATAAAAAAGAGCAAAAAGAATCAGCGGCGAATGATAAGAAATATGAAAAAGAAAGAATAGATAAGGATAGAAAAATTACAGCCGATCATAGAATAGAATGTATTCAAAGATACGGGCAGTATAACGGAGTACTGATTGCACAAGGGAAAGTGAGGATTGGCATGTCATCTGAAATGTGTAAAACAGCTTGGGGTAATCCTTTTGATTCTCATAAAACAATAGTAGAAAATGCGATTTTTGAAGATTGGCATTATGGGTGGGGTAAAAGCTTGCATTTTGAAAATGGAATATTGAATATGATAGAAGAGTGAATAAACATAATAGATAAGCGTAAATTATAGTATAAATAGAAAATTCGTTATTATGTTGTACATACTATTAGTGGTTTTAGCGATTGTCCTGATATTTTATTTTATAGGTAAAATAATCTCGGGTGTGTTAGGTTTGGCAGGAGCAGTAATAAATGGGGTGTTAGATTTTATACTTGGTTTGTTTAGTTTGTTGGTTGGTAGAAATCATTGGAGAAGGCAGTAATAATTGCCCCGACCTTTAGGTCGGGGACTGAAAGACAAACAAAAGAGGCTTTAGCCGAAATGAGTAATAAGAGTGTTGTTGAGAAAATTTTGGCTAAAGCCTGAGAATAGAGATTGGGTTCCCCGACCTGAAGGTCGGGGCTATTGAAAAGATATTTTTTGTTGGTCAGGCGACCAACAACGGCATGGAAAGGTGATGCGACCTAAAGGTCGGGGCTATTGCAAGAGCTATTTTATAAAAGGGCAATTGTGAGAAAAAATAAACAGGTAAAACAAACAAATGTTTTTAAAAGATTATTTCGGGGTAATATTCAAATCGGCTAAATCCTTGCTAAAGGGGATGAAGCTGACAGGGTATTATTTTACGCATCCTAAAGAGATCCTTACCGAGCAATATCCGGATAACAGGGCTACGCTTAAAATGGCAGACCGTTTTCGGGGAGAGGTAGTGATGCCACACGATGAAAATAACGAACACCGCTGCACCGGCTGCCAGGCATGCGAAATAGCCTGCCCCAATGGCACTATAAAGATCATAACAAAACAGGAAGTACAGGCTGATGGCAAAAAGAAAAAAAGAATTGACACTTTTGTTTATCACCTCGACTTGTGTACGATGTGCAATCTCTGTGTAGTGGCTTGTCCATCGGATGCAATTATTATGTCGAACGATTTTGAGCATAGCGTATATGATAAAAAGACATTGAAAAAAGTATTGAACAAACCTGATTCTAAACTAATGGAGGGTGTAGAGTAATGAACGCCTCAACTGTCATATTTTATATTCTGGCTGCGCTTATTTTGGGCGGAGCTATCTTGTCGGTCACTTCGCGTAAAATATTCCGTGCAGCTATCTACTTATTATTTTCGCTCATAGGTATTGCGGGTTTATATTTCTACCTTAATTATGAATTTATTGCGGCTGTGCAGGTTATAGTATATGTGGGTGGTATTGTGGTGCTTATTATCTTTTCGGTTTTCCTTACGCATGAGTCCGGCAAAGACATGAAGAAGCCGGCGCTCGGGCGGGCCCTGTTCTCTTTCCTGGCGGCTGCGTTCGCGTGCGCACTTACCATGTCGCTTATAATGAAGCAACAGTTCATTCCTACGCCCAATGCAGCTATAGAACCAAGTGTAAACAATATCGGCACTCAAATGCTGAGCACAACCCAATTCGGCTACATACTGCCTTTTGAGGTGGTTAGTATGTTACTGCTTGCCGCAATGATAGGTTGTATTGTTATTGCCATAAAAGTAAAAGCACCTGAAAATATTATAGCTGCAGGACATGAGTTAAAAGTGCCTGATGATATAAATGAAGAAATTGAAGAACAAATAAATGCAAGTTTATAATGGGAATAGGCCTGACACAGATATTATTTGTTAGCACAGCTTTGTTTTTCATAGGGGTGTACGGTTTCCTTACACGCCGCAATATGATCACAATGCTGATGGCGATAGAACTGATATTGAATAGCATCAATATCAACTTTATTGCTTTTAATAAATACCTGTACGCTGATAAACTGGATGGATTGTTCTTTACAGTATTTATCATCACTATTGCGGCTGCAGAGGCCGCAGTGGCGATTGCCATAATTATTAACCTGTATCGCAGCTATAAGTCGATAGACATAGAAGATGCAGACACAATGAAATATTAATATATGCTGAGCGCCGCTTTAATAGCATTGATACCACTTTTGCCCATCTTTTGCTTTCTGCTGATAGCATTGCTGGGAAAGAATGCCTTTCCTAAATTCTGTGGAGTGCTGGGCACGCTTTCTATATTGGGTTCTTTTGTTCTTTCGGCTGTTGTTGCTTTTCAGTATTTTTTCCAGGTTGGGAAAGTGAATGGAATATATCAGCAGTTAATCCCGATAAAATTTGAATGGCTGCAATTCTCTCCGAACGTTTCCATAGATATGGGCATCCTTCTCGATCCTATATCCGTGATGATGATATTGATAGTGACCTTTATTTCTTTAATGGTGCACATCTATAGCCTCGGGTATATGAAGGGCGAAGAGCGTTATGCCACTTATTATGGTTTCCTTTCGCTTTTTACTTTCTCCATGTTGGGTTTGGTATTATCTTCCAATATTTTCCAGATATACATATTCTGGGAACTGGTGGGCGTATCATCTTACCTGCTCATAGGGTTCTATTTCGACAGGCCATCGGCCGTGGCAGCAGCTAAAAAAGCATTTATTGTAACACGCTTTGCAGACTTAGGATTCTTAATCGGGATATTAATACTTGCTTTTTACTCAGGAACACTGGATTTCCAGACTTTGATAACAAGACTGACTACACCGACGGATCAATTGAATGCCATTACGTCTGCATCATTTATGGGCATGTCTGCTTTGATGTGGGGCTTGGTGTTGGTCTTTATAGGCGGTGCAGGCAAATCAGCGATGTTCCCCTTACATATATGGTTGCCGGATGCAATGGAAGGTCCTACGCCGGTATCGGCATTGATACATGCCGCCACTATGGTTGTAGCGGGTGTGTTCCTTGTGGCAAGATTATTCCCCGTTTATTCTCTTTCCTGCCACTCTGCTTTGGACGTTGTGGCTTATGTGGGCATTTTCTCTTCCTTCTTTGCGGCTATTGTTGCCTGCACACAAACTGACATTAAGCGCGTTTTGGCATATTCTACCATGTCGCAGATAGGGTATATGATGTTTGCGCTGGGTGTATCGGGTTATGGGGGAGAACATGGGCTTGGCTATATGGCTTCGATGTTCCACCTGTTCACACATGCCATGTTCAAAGCGCTGTTGTTCCTGGGTGCCGGTGCTGTGATACATTATGTGCATAGCAATGAAATGAAGGATATGGGCGGGCTTAGAAAGCTGATGCCCATTACGCATATCACCTTTTTAATAGCTTGTTTGGCAATAGCGGGCATACCGCCTTTTGCTGGTTTCTTTAGTAAGGAGGAAATATTACAAGCGGCTTACCAATCCAATAAAATGATCTTTTTTGTTGCTATTCTTACTGCGGCTATTACGGCATTCTATATGTTCCGTTTGTATTTTAGTATTTTCTGGAATAAGGACCTCACCCCGGCCCTCTCCATAAATGGAGAGGGAGAAAATGGCCACGCACATGGCCATTCTAAAAGCGAGGGAACAGGCTCTATGCTTATGCCTTTGATAATATTAGGCACACTTTCCTTAATTGCAGGCTTCGTGCCTTTTGGCAAATTGGTTACTTCTGATGGAAAAGAATTGCTTACAGAATTTCACATCAGTTTTTCTGTTGCCCCGGTATTGCTTGCCTCTGCTGGTATATTACTGGCTTATAATTTCTACAAGAAAGAGAATGAAAAACCCCAAAGTGTGGCGGATGGCTTGAAAGGCTTATACAGCGCTGCTTATAAAAAGTTCTATATTGATGAGATATACCTTTTTGTTACAAAGAAACTGGTGTTTAATTTAATAGGACGCCCGGCTGCATGGTTTGACAGGAACGTGGTAGATGGCACCATGAATATGATAGCTACCGTAACAGAAAAAACTTCTTATTCAATAAAAGCAATACAATCGGGTAAACTGCAGCAATATTCTATTTACTTTTTTAGCGGGGTGATAGGCTTTGTTCTGTTGTTTATCTATTGGTGGAAACGAGGTTAAAATGTTAAAAGGGTAAAAAGTTAAAAAGTCTTGTATTGAATAATATAAATAATGGTATTTGAAATGAATTTATCCTTACTCATATTAGTTCCACTGCTTACGGCAATTGCTGTGCTGTTTTGTGGCAATTCGAAGCAAGTGAAATGGGTTTCGTTCATTGGCTCAATGGCCCAACTGGGCCTCTGCACCTACATTATGTTTACCTATATGGGTGCAAAGGCTGCGGGGAATACATCACAAATGCTTTTTGAATCGCGGTATGCATGGTATCCCGCACTGGGTATAGAATATTATGTTGGAGTAGATGGTATATCTATTGCTATGCTGATGCTTACAGCCATAGTGGTAGTAGCCGGTGTACTTGTTTCATGGAATATCGAAAGGCTGACCAAAGAATTTTTCTTCCTGTTATTATTATTAAGCGTGGGCGCTTATGGTTTCTTTATTTCGCTGGACCTGTTCACGATGTTCTTCTTCCTTGAGGTAGCGGTTATCCCTAAGTTCCTACTGATAGGCATTTGGGGCAGCGGCAAGAAAGAATACAGCGCTATGAAACTTGCATTGATGCTAATGTCGGGTTCGGCATTGGTATTGGTAGGATTGCTTTGCCTGTACTTTAATACAACATTAGTAAACGGCAAGCACACGTTCGACCTGTTGCAAATTGCACACCAGCATATACCGATTGACGCGCAGCGATTTATTTTCCCGCTGATGTTTGTGGGTTTTGGCATATTCACAGCTTTATTTCCGTTTCATACATGGGCGCCAGACGGACACTCATCTGCACCCACTGCAGCTTCTATGTTCCTTGCAGGCATATCAATGAAACTGGGCGGCTACGGCTGTCTGCGTGTGGCTACTTACCTGATGCCGGAAGCGGCACATGAATATTCATGGATCATCATCCTGCTTTCTACGATTGCCATTATATACGGTGCATTTGCAACTCTCATGCAAACAGACCTGAAATATATTAATGCTTATTCCTCCGTGAGCCATTGCGGTTTTGTATTGTTTGGTATTGGTATGCTCACCCAAACAGCAATAACGGGGGCAGTAATGCAAATGGTATCTCACGGTTTGATGACAGCCCTTTTCTTCGGCGCCATAGGCATGATCTACGAACGCACTCATACCCGAATGGTGGCGCAATTAGGTGGCTTGCTGAAAACAATCCCTTTTATAATAACGGTGTTTGTTCTTGCGGGTTTATGCTCCCTTGGTTTGCCGGGTTTATCGGGCTTTGTGGCAGAGATGACAGTATTTATGGGCGCCTGGCAGCGGAGTGGCTTATTTAATCATGTTGCAACGGTGCTGGCTTGTGCCTCTATAGTGGTAACGGCAGTGTATATATTAAGGGCTATTGGCTCATCAGTTATGGGGCCTATAAAAAATCAGGAGTTTGCTGTTATACCGGATGCAAGGTGGAATGAAAAACTGGCTTCCGGCTTGCTTATTGCCGGCATAGTGGTAATAGGTATTGCGCCTTTTTTGCTGAATGGACTGATTAGCCCTGATACGCATGTTATAATGGAGAATGTGGCAAGGGGTG